>NZ_VFOQ01000001.1:1950535-2275624 GCF_006716205.1 Oryzihumus leptocrescens
AGACCTACTTCGCGGCCGGGTCCAGCCCGCGGCACGCCGCGACGGCCCTGCACGTGCACGTCAACACGGTCGCCCAGCGGCTCGAGCGCGTGGCCACCCTGCTCGGGTCGGACTGGCAGCACCCCGACCGGGCGCTGGAGCTGCAGCTGGCGTTGCGGCTGCGCCGGCTCATGCCGGCTGGCTGACCAGCTGCCGTTGCACCGCCGCCGTGACCGCCTCGACCCCGTCCGGGGCGAGGATCACCGAGTAGTGGTTGGCGCCACTGACCCCGGTGACCCGCACCTGCTCGGGCACGCCGAGCGCCGCCAGGCGCTGCTCGTCGTACAGGCCCTGGGGCTCGTCCATCAGGCCCCGCTGAGCCCACAGGAGCTCCACGGGCACCCCTGCCGCGACAGTGGCGCCGACCGCGGCGTGCACCTCCGGGGAGGCCAGCAGGTCGCGGCCGTCGGCGCGGACCGCGTCGAGGATGCAGGAGCTCACCACCTCCGGACCGTCCTGGACGAGGTCGTGGCGCAGGTAGCGGTGCAGCGTGGCCGCGCCGACCGGGTCGGCGAGGATGCCCTTCATCGCGGGGTGCGGCTCCCAGAAGGCCAGGTAGGCCTGCTCGTCCGCGAAGCGCATGGACAGCCGCTGCATCGCCGGCCCGATGACCGCGGTCAGGGCGGCGTCGATGTCGGTCTTGGCGGGCACCGGCAGGGACAGGCCGCCGTCGACGAGCACCGCCGCGCGGACCCGGTCGGGGTGGCGCGCGGCCGTCAGGGCCGCGACGAACGCGCCCATCGAGTGCCCCAGCAGCACCACCTCGCGAGCGCCGAAGGCGTCGGCGACCCCGATCACGTCGGCCACGTGCGCGTCGAGCCCCCAGGGACCGGTGATGTCCCGGCTGCAGGCCCGGCCGCGCAGGTCGGGGGCCAGCACCCGCGCCGAGCCCGGGCCGAGGCGGTCCCCGAGGGCGTCGGCCACCATCCGCCAGGACAGCGCGTTGGCGGTGATGCCGCGCAGCGCGAGGACCAGCGGCCGGTCCTGCTCGCTGCCGCGGGGTTCGCCCTGCGGCAGGGTCAGGTCGTGGACCCCGAGCGACCCGCCCGGCCGGTCGATGCGGTACTGCGGCTCAACCTCAGGCACAGTGCCCTCCAGCTCGTCTCGGAGGGGGCCGGCCCGGTCGGTGCCGGCCCCGTGTCGCCAACCTAGGCCAGGGACGGGTGCCAGGCGCTGGCAGCGGGCACCACAACGCCGCCCATCGGGTGTGCGCGCCGCCCACTGGACCGCGATGGGCTCCGTCCAGGACGTGAGGTGGCCCGCCCCGCTCAGCCGGCGGTGTGCTCGTGCTGGCTCTGCCGGAACGGCTCAGCCGGCGGCGTGCCCGAGCCGTGCCGCGAGCGCCGTGGCGATGGCGTCGGTGGTCAGCCCGACCTCCTCGAGCAGCTGCGAGCGCGACGCGTGCTCGAGGAACCGCTTGGGGATGCCGTGGCAGTGCACGGGCTGGGACAGCCCGGCCTCACGCAGGGCGCGGGTGACGGCCGAGCCGATGCCGCCCTCGACGAGGTTGTCCTCGATGACGGCGACCGCGCCGGCCTGCCGTGCGGCGTCGACGACGTCGTCGCCGACCGGCAGCACCCAGCGCGGGTCGACGACCCGGATGCTGTGCCCCTGGGCCTCGAGCTTGGCGGCGACGCCGAGCGCCGTGGGGGCGAGGGACCCGACCGACACCAGCAGCAGGTCGACCGGCTCGCGGCCGGCGGGGCCGTGGAGCACGTCCACGCTCCCCCACTGCTCGGTGGCCACCACCGGGTCGGCGACATCGCCCTTGGGGAAGCGGATGACGGTCGGGGCGTCGGACACCTCGACGGCCTCGCGCAGCTGCCGGCGGACCTGGTCGCCGTCGCGTGGGGCGGCCAGGCGCAGCCCCGGCACGATGTTGCCCAGCGTCATGTCCCACATGCCGTTGTGCGAGGCCCCGTCGCTGCCGGTGATGCCGGCGCGGTCGAGGACGAAGGTCACCCCCGCCTGGTGCAGCGCACAGTCCATGAGCAGCTGGTCGAAGGCCCGGTTGAGGAACGTGGCGTAGACCGCGACGACCGGGTGCATCCCACCGAACGCCAGACCCGAGGCCATGGTCACGGCGTGCTGCTCGGCGATGCCGACGTCGAAGACCCGGTCGGGGAACTTCGCCGCGAAGCCGTCGAGGCCGACCGGGATGAGCATGGCCGCGGTGATCGCCACCACGTCGGGCCGACGCTCCCCGATGGCGCACATCTCGTCGTTGAACTCATCGGTCCAGATGCGCCCGCCGGCCTCGAACGGCAGGCCGGTCTCGGGGTTGATGACGCCGACGGCGTGGAACTGGTCGGCCTCGTCCTCGATCGCGGGCTGGTAGCCGCGGCCCTTCTGGGTGATGACGTGCACCAGCACCGGACCGCCGTACGCGCGGGCGCGCCGGAACGCGTGCTCGAGCGCGGTCTCGTCGTGCCCGTCGACCGGGCCGAGGTACTTCAGGCCCAGGTCCTCGAACATGCCCTGCGGGGCGACGATGTCCTTGAGGCCCTTCTTGACGCCGTGCAGGGTCTCGTACATCGCCGAGCCCACGACCGGCGTGCGCGACAGGGTGTTCTTGCCCCAGTCCAGGAACCGCTCGTAGCCGCGCGTGGTGCGCAGCGTGGCCAGGTGGTCGGCCAGGCCGCCGGTGGTCGGCGCGTAGGAGCGCTCGTTGTCGTTGACGACGATGACCAGGGGCAGGTCCTTGTCGGCGGCGATGTTGTTGATCGCCTCCCACGCCATGCCTCCGGTCAGCGCGCCGTCACCGATCACGGCGACGGTGTGCCGGCCACGCTCCCCCTTCAGGCGTCGCGCCTTGGCGATGCCGTCGGCCCACGAAAGGGCGGTCGAGGCGTGGGAGTTCTCGACCACGTCGTGCACGGACTCGGCGCGGCTCGGGTAGCCCGACAGGCCGCCCTTCTTCTTGAGCTTGCTGAAGTCCTGTCGCCCGGTGAGCAGCTTGTGCACGTAGGACTGGTGCCCCGTGTCGAAGACGATCGCGTCGCGTGGGGAGTCGAACACCCGGTGCAGGGCGATGGTCAGCTCGACCACGCCGAGGTTGGGGCCGAGGTGGCCACCGGTCTTGGAGACCTCCGTCACCAGGAAGTCGCGGATCTCCGCGGCCAGCTGAGGCATCTGCTCCGCGGGCAGCGCCCGCAGGTCAGCAGGGCTGGAGATCGTCTGCAGCACACCCACGATGGAAAACAGTCCTTCCGCACACACGGCTCGAGTCGATCGAGTCTAGTTGTTCCCCTCAGGCGACGGTGATGGCCACCTCCGAGGGTGCACCCAGCACCTCGGTGGTGCCATCCGCCAGACAGCGCACCCCGAAGCGGTGGCCGGCGAAGCGCAGCCCGTGCACGGTCATCGCCCCGTATGCCGCGGGGCGGGCCGGACGCAGCACGAGCCGCCCCGCGGGGGCGTCCGGCTCGAACCCCAGCGCGACGGTCAGCAGGGCGGCGGCGGAGGCCGCAGACCACGCCTGGGGCCGGCAGGACGCCGGGTAGGGGGCGGGCTGGTCGAGCACGCCGGACCCGGCGTACAGCTCGGGCCAGCGGTAGCCGAAGGGCACCGCGGCGGCCAGCAGGCTGCGGCCGACGGCCACGGCCGGGTCGCGGTGGCCCTCGCGCACCATGCCGAGGGCGCAGATCGCGGTGTCATGGGTCCACACCGAGCCGGTGTGGTAGCCGATCGGGTTGTAGCCGCCGTTGTCGTCGGCGAGGGTGCCGATTCCGTAGCGGCCGAGCATCGTCGGCCCGGTCAGGGTGGCGCTCACCCGGGCGGCCTCGTCCGGGTCCAGCGTGCCGGTGCCGAGGACGTGGCCCATGTTGGAGCCGACCCCGTCGACCAGGGCGCCGTGCCCGTCGACGGCGATGCCCAGGTAGGGCCCGTCCGCGCCCTCGGCCCAGTACCGCTGCCGGAACCGGGTGCGCAGCCCGTCGGCCCAGGCCCGCAGCTCGGCGGCGCCGTCCTGCCCGAACGCGTCGAACAGGGTGGCGGCCGCGTCGGCCGCCTCCACGGCGTACGCCTGGGCCTCGACCAGGGCGATCGGGCCGTCGGCGACCCGGCCGTCGCGCCAGCGCACCGAGTCGGCGGAGTCCTTCCAGCCCTGGTTGGCCAGACCGGTGCCCGTAGTGTCGAGGTACTTCAGCAGCCCGTCGTCGTCGGGCGCGGCGTGCTCGGTCAGCCACCGGGTCGCGGCCCGCAGGTGCGGCAGCAGGGCCACCACCTCCACCTCGGGCAGGCCCCAGCGCCACGCGTCGTGCAGCAGGCTCACCCACAGCGGCGTGGCGTCGATCGTGCCGTAGTAGACCGGCGGCAGCGCCAGACCCTTGACCTCGTCGACGTATGCCGTGCGACGCACCTCGTGCGGGATCTTGCCGGGGGCCTGCGCGGAGGCGGCGTCGACGACGGTGCCCTGCCGCCGGGCCAGGGCGCGCAGGGTGCCGCCCGCCAGGGTGGTCCCGAACGGCAGCGCCATGCGCGCCGCCCAGAGCGAGTCGCGGCCGAACAGCGTGAGGTACCAAGGCGTCCCGGCGCCGGCAT
The DNA here is from genome assembly GCF_006716205.1 of Oryzihumus leptocrescens. Classification (GTDB taxonomy): domain Bacteria; phylum Actinomycetota; class Actinomycetes; order Actinomycetales; family Dermatophilaceae; genus Oryzihumus; species Oryzihumus leptocrescens. The sequence continues at coordinate 1,955,117 of NZ_VFOQ01000001.1, forward strand.
AGACGTCCTCGGGGGCCTGCGGGTCGGTCAGGGTGAGGTGGCGCAGGTCGCTCATCCCCATCGCCAGCGCCGGCCCCAGCCGCGGGTCGTCGGCCTCGACGGCGACGTCGTCCCAGTCGAGGCGCGCGGCACCGCCGTCGGCGTCCAGCCCGGAGGTTCCCCGCCGGGTCACGAGGACCGTGAGCGTGACGGTGGCGCGCTCCCCCGGCGGGACCTCCAGCGGGAAGGAGGCGACGGCGCCGTCCGCGCCCGCCGAGAGCTGCGACGGTGCCGGGTCGAAGGAGACGACGACCTCGTGGTCCTCGTCGCCCCATGTGACCTGCCCGTCCCGCACCAGCGCCGGCAGGGGCGACCCCTCGGCGATGCCGGACTTCACCCGGCTGATCGGCGCCGCGTCGCCGGCGAGGCGCACGACCAGGTCGGCGACGACCGGGGCGTCGGCGCGCGAGCGCACCTCGACCTGCTCGCGGATCCCCTGGGCCACGACCTCGCGGCGGCGCAGGACCTCCACCGTCGGGTCCGACCCGGGGTTGCCCAGGTGACGGGCCGAGCCGAGGAACTCTGAGCGTTGCCCGGCACTGGCGGCTGCGACCGGCGCCGTGGCCTGGTCCCCCAGCCGGACGTGCAGCACGGACAGGACACGTCGGTCGTCGACGAACACGCCCTGGGCGCCGGCGCCCTCGACCTGGCCCGAGGCGGCGGACAGCGCGGTGACGTTCCCGCTGACGCAGATGCTCAGGTCGTGCAGCCAGGGCTGCTGCGGCTCACCCGACCGGGCGGGGGTGTCGGGTGCGGCGTGCTCGGGCATCGGGGGCGCTCCTTGGGTGCGGTGCCGGTCACGGGCCTGCGGCGGCCGGGGCCACCAGCAGCCTGCCCACCTTCTCACCGGCGGGAGCGCCCGTCGCGGCCTGCCTAGGAGCCGGGATTGTCGCGGTCGCGCCGGCGCGCGCGCAGCGTCCGCTCCCCCAGCACGTAGAGCGCGACGCCGGCGATGATGAGCACGATGCCCACGACGGCCCAGAACGCCACGCCGGACATGGCGCTGCCACCGAGGACACCGGTGCCCTGCAGCGTCCAGAGCAGGCCGACGAGGGCCACGAGCACGCCGACCGGCTTGAGCAGGGTGCGGTTCACCTCGCCATTGTCCCCCGCCTGCGTCACAGGCGCGGGATGAACCGTCGGCCCTGCATCGCCTCGTGCAGCAGCTCGGCGCTGCGCCGGGCGGCGCGCAGCCGCACGCCCTCGGCCTCGAGGTCGGCCAGCACCTGGTCAAGGGCCTCCGGGGTGAGGTGGTCACCGAGCTCGACCCGGGCCTCGCGGTAGGCCTGGCGCATCGCCTCGAGCTGGGCGTCGACGTGACGCACCGTCACCCAGGCGAGCGCGACCGGGTGACGCCGCCACCCGGCGTACCGGCGGTAGTCGGCCGGGCACTGGTCGAGCAGCCAGGACACCGCGGGCACCTGCCAGTCGGGGGTGTCCGGCGGTGGCACCTCGAGGGGCCAGCCGGGTGGGGTCGCGCGCACGCCACCAGTGTGGGCGCCGCCCCTGACAGGCCGAGGGGCCCGGCCGGGTGGCCGGGCCCCTCGGTGGGACGGGTACGTCGCTCAGGCGCGACCGTGGGCGGCGCGGCTGCGCCGGCTCAGCGAGTCGATCGTCACCGCGAGCAGCAGCACCGCACCGGTGACCATGAACCGGATCGAGGAGTCGAGGTTCAGCAGGCTCAGTCCGCTGGAGATCGACTGGATCACGATGATGCCCAGCAGCGCCGAGTACGCCGAGCCGCGACCACCGAAGAGGCTGGTGCCACCGATGACCGCCGCCGCGATGGCGTTGAGGTTGGTGTCACCGCCACCGCTGCTCTGGTTGACCGCTGCGAGCCGGCCGGCGGCGAGGATGCCGCCGATGGCCGCGAACGTCGAGCACAGCGCGAAGATCGACAGGTAGATGCCCCGCACGTTGATGCCCGAGCGGCGGGCCGCCTCGACGTTGCCACCCACCGCGAAGACCGAGCGGCCCCAGCTGGTGCGCCGCAACGCGATGTCCATGATCACGACGAAGACGACGAACAGGATGAACATCCACGACACGCCGCGGTCCTGGTTGAGCACGATGACCGGCACCAGCAGGATCACCGCCAGGCCGACCGCCCGCGCCACGAGCATCGTGGTCGGGGCCGTGGACAGGCCCGCCGCGGCCCGGCGTGAACGCGCCGCCAGACGGCTGCCGAGGTAGGCCAGCACGACGAGCGCGATGACGACGTAGGACACGATCGGCGTCAGGAACTGCAGCTGGGCGAACTCGACGATCGGCGAGGTGAAGGGCAGGTTGAGCGAGCCCTCCTTGCCCAGGATGTAGAGCTGCAGGCCGAGGAAGCCGAGCAGGCCGGCGAGGGTGATGACGAAGCTCGGCACGCCGAAGCGGGTGTAGAGCGCGCCGTAGAACAGGCCGACGACCGTGCCGGTCAGCACGGCGGCGATGATGGCGAGGGGCAGCGCCCAGCCGTGCTGGGTGAGCCCGACACCGAGCACGGCGGCGGCCAGACCGCTCACCGAGCCGACGGACAGGTCGATCTCGCCCAGCAGGAGGACCAGCACGACGCCGATGGAGATGGTGCCGATCGCTGCGCTCTGCAGGGTCAGGTTGACCAGGTTGCGTGGGGAGAGGAAGTCCGGGTTCAGCGCCTGGAAGACGCCCCAGATGACGATGAGGCCGATGACGACCGGCAGCGAGCCGAGGTCGCCGCTGCGCAGCCGGGTGGTGAACACCGAGACCGCGCCGGAGAACCCGCGCGAGGCGATGAGCCGCTCGTCCTGCAGGTCGGCCGGCAGGGCGGCCTGCAGCTCCTCGGTCTCGGTGGACGTGGCCTGCTGGGGGCTGGATGAGGTGGTCACGACGTGCTCTCCTGCGGGGTGCGGCGGGCGGCTCGCTCCGAGACGGCGTTGGTGGTGGCGCCGGTGATCGCGGCGATGATCTCCTGCGAGCTGGTCTGGCTGACCTGGTAGATGCCGTTGTTGCGACCCAGCCGCAGCACGACGACCCGGTCGGCCACGGCCATGACGTCGGCCATGTTGTGGCTGATGAGGATGACGCCCAGGCCCCGCTCGCGCAGCCGCTCGACGAGGTTGAGCACCTCCGCGGTCTGGGCGACGCCCAGGGCCGCCGTCGGCTCGTCGAGCATGACGACCTTCGGCTCGCCGAGCAGCGAGCGGGCGATGGCGACCGTCTGGCGCTGGCCGCCGGACAGGCTCGCCACCGGGATGCGGACCGACGGGATCTTGGCCGAGAGCTGGCGCAGCAGCTGCCAGGACTGCCGCTCCATCTCGACCTCGTCGAGCTGCCGGCGGTGCTTGAGCTCGCGACCGAGGAAGAGGTTGCCGACGACGTCGAGGTTGTCGCACAGGGCCAGGTCCTGGAAGACCGTGGCGATGCCGAGGTGCTGGGCCTCGGCCGGGCTGCCGATGTGGACCTGCTTGCCGTCGAAGCTCATGTGGCCCTCGTCGGGGCTGTAGACCCCGGCGATGGTCTTGACCAGCGTCGACTTGCCGGCGCCGTTGTCACCAACCAGCGCCACCACCTCACCGGCACGCACGTCCAGCTCGATGTCCTTCAGCGCCTGCACGGCGCCGAACCTCTTGGATACGCCTGTCATGGACAGGACCGTGTCGGTCGCTGCCGGTGAGGTGGTGGTCGTCATGGTTCCTTCCTCAGCTCAGGCCCGCGGCGGCGCACGCCTTGGCGAAGTCGCCGGTGCAGATGGCGGTGACCGGGTAGACGCCGTCCTTGACGACGGTGTCCTTGATGTTGGTCTTGGTCACGGCCACCGGGATGAGCAGCGTGGACGGGGTGTTCTGGTAGGTGGTCTGCGACTGCGGCTTCTGGCCGTTGGCCAGCGCCACCGCCGCGTTGGCGGCGTCGGTGGCCTCGGGCTTGATCGCCTTGTAGACGGTCATGGCCTGGTCGCCGGCGAGGATGCGCTGGATGGCGGCGAGCTCGGCGTCCTGACCGGTCACCGGCGGCAGCGGGTTGACGCCGCCACCCTTGAGGGCGGCGATGGCGCCACCTGCGGTGCCGTCGTTGGCGGCGTAGACGCCGACCAGGCCGGACTTGACCGCGGTGAGCTGGCTCTCCATCCACGCCTGGGCCTTGTCCGGGCTCCAGTCGGGCGTGTCGTACTCGGCGGCGACCTTGTAGCCGCTGGAGTCGAGGACGCTGTGCGCGCCCTTCTTGAACTGGCCGGCGTTGTTGTCGGTCGGCGCGCCGTTGATCATCACGATGTTGCCCGAGGTCTTGCCGGCCTTCTTCATGAGGTCGACGAGGGTCTGGGCCTGGAGCTGGCCGACCTTCTGGTTGTCGAAGGAGACGTAGTAGTCGACCGGGGCGCCCGAGATGAAGCGGTCATAGGCGATGACCGGGACCTTGGAGCTCTTGGCGCTGTTGGCGATCGAGGCCGCCGCCTTGCTGTCGACCGGGTCGAGGACGAGGACGTTGGCGCCCTGGGTCAGGGCGGACTCGGCCTGCTGCTGCTGCTTGGCGGCGTCCTGGTCGGCGTTGGAGTAGATGATGGTGCAGGTCGGGCACTTGGCCTTGACGGCCGCCTCGAACAGCGGGCGGTCGAGCTGCTCGTAGCGAGCCGTCTTGGACTCCGGCAGGAGCAGCGCGATCTTCTTGGCACCGCCGGAGCTGGAGCCACCGGAGCTGGAGCTGCTGCTGCCGCTGCTGCAAGCCGCGACGGACGAGAGGGCCAGCCCGGCCGCGAGGCCGACGCCGGCGAGCCGGGCGATCGATGAAGTCATGGGGTCTCCTCGGACGTGGATGCCCGCCACGGTGTCGGGCTGAGGCTGAGTCAAGACCCCGGCGCGGTTGGCGTCAAGGCTTGAATTCAATATGCCCGAAACGTGACCGAAACTTCTCAGCCGGCGACGCGCCGGGCGTCACTGTGGAGCTGTGCGGCGACAGCCAGGGCTCCCACCAGCTCGGCCTCCTCCCCGAGCTGCGCCCCGACAACCTCCACGCTAGCCGCGGCGGACGGGATTGCACAGCGATCAATGGCCTCTCGCAACGGGGAGAGCAGCACGTCACCGACCCGGGCGAGCTGCCCGCCGACGACGATGACCTCGGGGTTGAGCAGGTTGACCAGGCCCGCGGCAGCCACCCCGATGTGCCGGCCCGCGTCGGCCACCACGCGGCGGCACCCGGGGTCGCCCGCCTCGGTCCGGTTGAGCACGTCGCGCAGCGTCAGCTCGCCGTGCGAGACGGCCAGCGCGTCCAGCAGCGCGCGCGACCCGACGAAGGTGTCGAGGCACCCTCGGTTGCCGCACCGGCAGACCGGGCCGTTCTCGTCGATGGTGACGTGGCCGATCTCCCCTGCCGTCCCCGCGCTGCCGCGGAAGACCTCGCCGTTGATGATGAGCCCGGCCCCGATGCCATATGACGCCTTGATGTAGCAGGCGTTCTGCCGTCCCCGCAGGGAGCCCGCGCGGAGCTCCCCCAGCGCCGCCAGGTTGGCCGTGTTGTCCAGGTGCACCGGCACGCGCAGCCGCCCCGACATCTCCTGCGCCACCGGCACCCCGCGCCAGCCGGGCAGGACCGCCTCGGACCCGACCTCGCCGCTGACCGTGTCGACCGGGGCGGGCAGGCCGAACCCGGCCGCGGTCAGCCCGTCCATGCGCCCGCCGACCCGGTCGACGAGGTCCCCGACCAGGCGCGCGGCCCGCTCCATGCCCTCGTCCGCGTGGTGGTCGGCCGGCAGCGGCATCCGCTGGCGGCCCAGGATGTGCCCGGTCGTGTCGCTCACGGCCACCCGGATGTCCCGGTCGCCGAAGGCCACCCCGGCCAGCAGCCCCTCCCCCGCGGCCAGCGAGACCAGGACGGCGCGCCGGCCGCTGCGGACGCTCGGGGCGAGCGACACCACCGAGGCCGCGGCGAGCTCGCGCACGAGGTTGGACACCGTGGCCGGCGACAGGCCCGTGACGCCTGCGAGCTCGACCTGGGTCAGGGCACCGTGCTGCTCCACCGCCTCCACCACGCGGGCCTTGTTGGCTTCACGCAGTGAAGTCTGGCTACCGGGGGCGCCCTGCGTTGGCTTCACGGCGTCAAGATAACCGCACGCCCCGCCCGGAGGACAGTCACCGCCGGGATTGGTATGCCGCACGGCCGGCACCCGGGTGCGCGCGCCACGGGCCGCGCCCACCCGGCATACCGTCGCGCGCAGCGGTACGCACACGCGGACGGGCCCGGCCACCCGAAGGTGACCGGGCCCGTCGCGGGGCGGTGACGTCAGCCGTTCACGAGGGAACGCAGGACGTACTGCAGGATTCCGCCGTTGCGGTAGTAGTCGGCCTCACCGGGGGTGTCGATGCGCACGATCGCGTCGAACTCGACGCTCTCGCCACCCTCCCTGGCGGCCACGACCTTGACGGTCCGCGGCGTGGTGCCGTCGTTGAGAGCGGTGACCCCGGTGACCGAGAAGGTCTCGGTGCCGTCGAGGCCGAGGCTGTCGGCGCTCTCGCCGGCGGGGAACTGCAGCGGCAGCACGCCCATGCCGATGAGGTTGGAGCGGTGGATCCGCTCGTAGGACTCGGCGATGACCGCCTTGACGCCGAGCAGGCGCGTGCCCTTGGCGGCCCAGTCGCGGGAGGAGCCGGAGCCGTACTCCTTGCCGGCCAGGATGACCAGCGGGACGCCGGCCTCCTGGTAGGCAGCCGCGGCGTCGAAGATCGCGGTCTGCTCGCCGCCGGCGAGGAAGTTGCGGGTGAAGCCGCCCTCGACGCCGTCCAGCAGCAGGTTCTTCAGCCGGATGTTGGCGAAGGTGCCGCGGATCATGACCTCGTGGTTGCCGCGGCGGGAGCCGTAGGAGTTGAAGTCCTTGCGCTCCACGCCGTGCTCGGCCAGGTAGCGGCCAGCCGGGCTGTCGGCCTTGATCGAGCCGGCCGGGCTGATGTGGTCGGTGGTCACCGAGTCACCCAGCTTGGCCAGCACGCGGGCGCCCTCGACGTCCTCGACCGGGGTGATGTCCATGGACATGCCCTCGAAGTACGGGGGCTTGCGCACGTAGGTGGACTCGCCGTCCCACGCGAAGGTCTCGCCCTCGGGCGTGGGCAGCGACTGCCAGCGCTGGTCGCCGGCGAAGACGTCGGCGTAGTCCGTGGAGAACATCTCCTGGTTGATCGAGGTCGCGATGGTGCGCTCGACCTCGTCCGGCGTGGGCCAGATGTCGCGCAGGAACACGTCGTTGCCGTCGGTGTCCTTGCCCAGGGCGTCGGTCTCGAAGTCGAAGTCCATCGTGCCGGCGAGGGCGTAGGCGATGACCAGCGGCGGCGAGGCCAGGTAGTTCATCTTCACGTCCGGGTTGATCCGGCCCTCGAAGTTGCGGTTGCCCGAGAGCACCGAGGTGACCGCGAGGTCGTTCTCCTGCACCGCGGCGGAGACCTCCTCCGGCAGCGGGCCGGAGTTGCCGATGCACGTGGTGCAGCCGTAGCCGACCAGGTGGAAGCCCAGCTTCTCCAGGTAGGGGATCAGGCCGGCCTTCTCGTAGTAGTCCATGACGACCTTGGACCCGGGGGCCAGGGAGGTCTTGACCCACGGCGCCGAGGCCAGGCCCTTGTCCACGGCCTTCTTGGCCAGCAGCGCCGCCGCGAGCATGACCGAGGGGTTGGAGGTGTTGGTGCAGCTGGTGATCGAGGCGATCGCCACGATGCCGTGGTCGAGCTCGACCTCCTGGCCGCCGGCCAGCGCGACCGTCACGGGGCGCGAGGACCGGGTGGAGCCGTCGCCGGTCAGGGCCGGGGCGGAGCCGCCGTTGGCCGGGCTGTCCGGGGTGGGCGGGTCGCTGGCCGGGAAGCTGTCGCCGAGGACGTCGTCACCCTCGCGGTGCTCGACGTACTCCGGCAGCACCTTGCGGAAGGAGGTCTTGGCGTCGGTGAGCGCGATCCGGTCCTGCGGACGCTTCGGGCCGGCGATGGAGGGCACGACCGTGGACAGGTCGAGCTCGAGGTACTCGGAGTACTTCGGCTCCACGCTGGCGTCGTGCCACAGGCCCTGCTCCTTGGCGTAGGCCTCGACCAGGGCGACCGACTCCTCGGAGCGGCCGGTGAGGCGGAGGTACTCGGTGGTGACCTCGTCGATCGGGAAGATCGCGCAGGTCGAGCCGAACTCCGGGCTCATGTTGCCGATGGTGGCGCGGTTGGCCAGCGGCACCGCCGAGACGCCCTCGCCGTAGAACTCGACGAACTTGCCGACGACGCCGTGCTTGCGCAGCATCTCGGTGATCGTCAGGACGACGTCGGTTGCCGTTGCGCCCGAGGGGATCTGGCCGCTGAGCTTGAAGCCGACGACGCGCGGGATGAGCATCGAGACCGGCTGGCCCAGCATGGCCGCCTCGGCCTCGATGCCGCCGACGCCCCAGCCCAGGACGCCCAGGCCGTTGACCATCGTCGTGTGCGAGTCGGTGCCGACGCAGGTGTCGGGGTAGGCCACGCCGTCGCGGACCATGACGGTGCGCGCCAGGTGCTCGATGTTGACCTGGTGGACGATGCCGGTGCCGGGCGGGACGACCTTGAAGTCGTTGAACGCGGTCTGGCCCCAGCGCAGGAACTGGTAGCGCTCCTTGTTGCGCTGGTACTCCAGCTCGACGTTGCGCTCGAAGGCGTCGGCGCGGCCGAAGACGTCGGTGATGACCGAGTGGTCGATGACCAGCTCGGCCGGGGCCAGCGGGTTGATCTTCGTGGCGTCGCCACCGAGCTCGGCGACGGCCTCGCGCATGGTGGCCAGGTCGACCACGCAGGGCACGCCGGTGAAGTCCTGCATGATCACGCGGGCGGGCGTGAACTGGATCTCGGTGTCGGGCTCAGCCGAGGGGTCCCAGCCGGCGAGGGCCCGGATGTGGTCGGCGGTGATGTTCGCGCCGTCCTCGGTGCGCAGGAGGTTCTCCAGCAGCACCTTGAGGCTGTAGGGCAGGTTCGCGCTGCCGTCGACCGCCCCCAGGCGGTAGATGTCATAGGACGCGTCGCCCACCTGCAGGGCGCCTTGTGCTCCGAAGCTGTTTGCGCTCGTGCCGCTCACGGCCGGCTCCTTCCACCATTTATCTTGACGTCAAGATATCTAACCACACGTCGGTCGGGCCGGGACAGCGGGGTCGACCCCCTGACCCGACCGATCCTGCTCCAGCGCCGTGCGCAGGCCAAGGGGGATCGGCGCCTTGGCCCGGTCGGCGACGGTCACGCACACGTAGGTGATGGACACGTGCGCGCACGACTGCCCGTCCCGCTCCCCCGGGCTGGTCCGCTCGATGTCGTAGCCCAGCCGGAACGAGGTCGAGCCGATGTGCTCCACGCGCACGCGCACCCGGGCCGACTCGAACGCCTGGAGGCTGTCGACCCAGTCCAGCTCGGCCCGGCGCAGCACGGCGTCGTAGCCGGACTCCCGCAGCGTGCGGTAGCCGTGGCCGAGGTGCTCCAGGTAGGCGCTCATGGCCTCGTCGCACCACCCGAGGTACCACATGTTGAAGACCACGCCGAGGGAGTCGACCTCGAAGAAGCGCACGTCGACCGGGTAGCCGAAGGCGCTGTCGCCGCTCACTGCCCGTCCTCCGCCGCGAGCGGCTCGAGGATGGCGATGCACTCCATGTGGTGGGTCATCGGGAAGGCGTCGAACGCCCGCAGCGACCGTATGCCGTAGCCCGCCTCGCGCGCGTAGGCCACGTCCCGGGCGAGCGCGGCCGGGTCGCACGCGACGTAGGCGACCAGCCGCGGCCGCAGCGCGGCCACCTCGCGCACGACGTCGCGCCCGGCGCCGGTGCGCGGCGGGTCGAGGACCACCAGGTCGGCGCTCACCTGCTGCTGCAGCAGCGGCCGCAGGGCCCGGTCGACGCGGCTGCGCCGGACCTCCACCTGCGGGCGGGAGTGCACGTTGCGCCGGGCGTCCCGCACGGCGCGCTCGTCGGACTCGACCGCGAGCACCGCTCCGTCCTCCCCCACCGCGTCGGCGAGGGCGACCGCGAACAGGCCTACCCCGGCATACAGGTCGACCGCCCGCTCCCCCGGCTGCGGGGCCAGCTCGGCGAGGACGTGGCCGACGAAGGTGGAGGCGGCTCCGGGGTGCACCTGCCAGAAGCCGCGGGCGCCGACGCGGAAGTCCTCCGACCAGCCACCCGCCTCGACGTGCTCGCGCACGTGCGGCGCGGCCTTCTCCCCTGTCGGGAGCAGCACGGTCACCACACCGGGTCCGGCGCTGGGGGCGATCACGTCGACGGCGGTCGACCCGCGCCAGGTCCGCTCCAGGACGCCGCTGTCGACGACCTCCTGCGTGGCGATGAGGCAGTCGTCGACCGGGACGACGTCGTGCGAGCGGTGCTTGCGCAGCCCGGGACGCCCGTCCGTGTCGACGGCGAACTCCACCCGCGTGCGCCAGCGCAGGCCCTCGGTGTCGCCGGGCACCGGCTCCACCGGGACGTCGACCGTGAGGCCGGCCAGGCGCTGGAACTGCTCGGCCACGACGGCCGCCTTGAGCTCGCGGCTGTAGGCCAGGTCCGCGTGCTGGAAGTCGCAGCCGCCGCATCGCCCCGGCCCGGCGAACGGGCAGGGTGGGGTGACCCGGTGCGCCGAGGGCTGCAGGACCTCGACGGCGTCACCGCGCAGGAAGCGGTCGCCCTCCTTGCCCTCGGTGACCTCGACCCGGACCCGCTCCCCCGGCAGCGCGTGGCGGACGAACACCACCCGCCCGTCGTGCCGCGCGACGCAGTGCCCACCGTGGGCGACCGGGCCGACCTCGACGACGAACTGCACCCCGACCAGGGAGCCGCCCTGCGCGCGTTCGGTCACGAGCCCCGCCGGATGGAGCCGGCGCGCGGCCGGTCGAGGCGGTCCTCGACACCCTCGGAGGACCGCAGCTGCCACGGGACGCTGGCGACCATCACGCCAGGGGTGAACAGCAGGCGTCCCTTGAGGCGCAGGGCGCTCTGGTTGTGCAGCACCTGCTCCCACCAACGCCCGAGGACGTACTCGGGGATGTAGACCATGACCACGTCGCGCGGGCTGCCACGGCGGACCGACTTGACGTAGTCCACGACCGGGCGGGTGATCTCGCGGTAGGGCGAGTCGAGCACCTTCAGCGGCACCGGGATGTCGCGGCGGTCCCACTCCTGCTGCAGCGACCTCGTCTCGTCCGGCTCGACGTTGACGGTGATCGCCTCCAGCACCGAGGGCCGCGTGGCCCGGGCATAGGCCAGGGCCCGCAGCGTCGGCTTGTGGATCTTGGAGACCAGCACGACGGCGTGCACGCGCGAGGGCAGCAGCTGGGCGTCGGAGTCGGTCTCGGCGACGTGGAGCTCCTCGCGGACGCGCCGGTAGTGCCGGGAGATGGCCTGCATGAGGACGTACAGCACCACCATGGCGGCGATCGCGTAGCCGGCCCCCTTGACGAACTTCGTGGCCAGGACGACGAGCAGGACGGTGCCGGACATGACCGCGCCGATGCTGTTGATGATGCGGCTGCGCATCATCCGGGCCCGCACCTTGGGGTCGCGCTCGGTGCGCAGGTGGCGGTTCCAGTGCCGGATCATGCCGGTCTGGCTCAGCGTGAACGAGACGAAGACGCCCACGATGTAGAGCTGGATGAGCTTGGTGACCTCGGCGTTGTAGATGAAGATCAGGAACGCCGCGGCACCGGCGAGGATGAGGATGCCGTTGCTGAAGGCGAGGCGGTCGCCGCGGGTGTGCAGCTGGCGGGGCAGGTAGCCGTCCTTGGCCAGGATCGAGGCCAGCACAGGGAAGCCGTTGAAGGCGGTGTTGGCGGCCAGCACGAGGATGATGCCGGTGACGATCGAGACGAACACCACGCCGACCGGGAAGCCGGAGAAGACCGTCTTGGCGAGCTGGCCGATGATCGTGTCCTGCTGGTAGGCGGGGCCCACCGGGTGGCCGTTGATCCAGAGCTGGGTGGCGGGGTTCTCGGCGTACTTGATGCCGGTCATCCGGGTCAGCGTGATGATCGACATGAGCATGGTGACCGCGATCGTTCCCATGAGCAGCAGGGTCGTGGCCGCGTTGCTGCTCTTGGGCTTCTTGAAGGCCGGGACGCCGTTGGAGATCGCCTCGACGCCGGTCAGCGCGGCACAGCCGGAGGAGAAGGCGCGCAGCAGCAGGAACATCGCGGCGAAGCCCATGATCCCGCCCGAGCCGGGCTCGGGCAGGAGGGTGAACCTCGCGCTCTCGGCCTGGGGCAGGTGACCGAACGCCGCGCGGGCGAAGCCGAACAGGCCCATGCCGATGATGCCGAACATGAACGCGTAGACCGGGACCGCGAACGCCGAGCCCGACTCGCGCACCCCTCGCAGGTTCATGGCGGTCAGCAGGACGACCAGGGCGATGGCGATCGGCATCTCGTGGCCGCGCAGGAACGGCATCGCGGCCGCGGCGTTCTGCACCCCGGAGGAGATCGACACCGCGACGGTCAGGACGTAGTCGACGAGCAGCGCGCTGGCCACGGTGAGCCCGGCGCGGGGGCCGAGGTTGACGGTGGCGACCTCGTAGTCACCACCCCCGGAAGGATAGGCGTGGACGTTCTGCCGGTAGGACGCGACGACGACCAGCATGACGAAGACGACGCCGAGGCCGATCTGCCAGGAGTGGGTCGTCGCGAAGGCGCCGCCGGCCACCGCCAGGGTCAGGAAGATCTCGTCCGGTGCGTAGGCCACCGAGGAGAGCGCGTCACTGGCGAAGACCGGGAGCGCGATCCGCTTGGGAAGCAAGGTCTCACCGAGCCGGTCGCTGCGCATGGCGCGACCCACGAGGAGGCGTTTGAGGACACGACCGGTGGTGGGCACGTCGCAACTCTAGGGCGCTCTGGCCGGGCTGCGCGGCCCGCACCCCCTCCGGTGTAGCGTCGGCGCGTGCACTTCGTCATCATGGGCTGCGGCCGGGTCGGCTCGACGCTCGCCCTGAGCCTTGAGAGCCAGGGCCACGACGTGGCCGTCATCGACCAGAACAGCACGGCGTTCCGGCGACTGGGCAGCACGTTCGAGGGCAAGCGGGTCACCGGGGTCGGCTTCGACCGCGACACGTTGCGCGAGGCGGGCGTCGAGGACGCCTACGCCTTCGCCGCGGTGAGCAACGGTGACAACTCCAACATCCTCGCCGCGCGGGTGGCCCGCGAGACCTTCGGCGTCGAGCACGTCGTCGCCCGCATCTACGACCCCGGCCGCGCCGAGGTCTACCAGCGGCTCGGCATCCCCACCGTCGCCACGGTGCGCTGGACGGCCGACCAGATGCTGCGCCGGCTGCTCCCCCAGGGCTCGGTCCCGGAGCACACCGACCCCAGCGGCCAGATCCTCATCGCCGACGTCCCGGTCCACGCCGGCTGGGTCGGCCGCCGGATCACCGAGCTGGAGTCGGTCACCGGTGCGCGGGTGGCCTACCTGACCCGCCTCGGTGAGGGCCTGCTCCCGGCCGCCGACACCGTCTACCAGGACGGCGACATCGTCCACCTGGTCACGACGACCGGCACCCTCACCAGCGTCGAGCAGACCCTCGACCAGCCGCCGCCCGCCCACTGAGCGCCCGCCCCAGAAAGGACCCACGCCCACCATGCGCGTAGTCATCGCCGGCGCCGGCAGCGTCGGCCGCTCCATCGCCCGGGAGCTCCTGCACAACGGGCACCAGGTGCTGCTCATCGACAAGGACGCCGACGACGTCCAGGCCGGGCGCGTGCCGGAGGCCTCGTGGCTGCTGGCCGACGCCTGCGAGATCACGGCCCTGCACGAGGCCGGGCTGGCCGACTGCGACGTCGTGGTCGCCGCCACCGGTGACGACAAGGCCAACCTGGTCGTCTCGCTGCTGGCCAAGACCGAGTTCGGCGTGCCGCGCACGGTCGCCCGGGTCAACAACCCCAAGAACGAGTGGATGTTCGACGAGGCGTGGGGTGTCGACGTGGCCGTGTCCACGCCGCGCCTCATGACGGCACTCGTCGAGGAGGCGGTCAGCGTCGGCGACCTGGTCCGCATCTTCCAGTTCCAGCAGGGCACCGCCACGATGGTCGAGCTGACCCTGCCGCCGGACAGCCCGTTCGCCGGCAAGCGGGTCGGTGACATCCCGTGGCCCGGTGACAGCGTGCTCGTGGGCATCATCCGTGAGGACCACCCGATCGCCCCCAGCCGCGACGACTCGGTCGAGGCCCACGACGAGCTGCTCTTCCTCACCACCCCCGAGGTCGAGGACGCGCTCGAGGCGATGCTCAGCCCTGGCAACCGGGTGCCGCGCGGCGCCGAGGGCTGACCACCGGACCCGGACACAGACCTCGAGGGGGCGGCCGCGATGTGCGGCCGCCCCCTCGTCGTGTCCGGTGTGTGCCGGGTGGCTGGGTCGGGTGGCTCAGTCGGTGGGACGCGCCCCGGCCGCGAGGTCCTCGGCGGCGGCCCGGGTGCGCCCACGCATGAGGATCGCGGCCATCACTGCGACGGCGGCGAGGTAGGCGGGCCAGCCGAGCACCAGCTTGGCGACGCCGAGCAGGGTGACCTGCGAGGCGGCATACAGGGGGCCCATGACGACCAGGCGCAGGGCGTAGAGCCCCACGAGGACCAGCGTGAGCCGCTGGCACACCCGGACCAGGCCGGCGTCGCGGCGCCACGCCGTGGGGTCCTCGGCCATGCGGGGGTCCCCCGCGGCGACCACGAAGCCGACCAGCGGCCAGCGGGTGACCACCGACAGCAGGGCCATGAGCATGAGCCCGGCGTTGGTGAGGATGCCCGGCAGGAAGGCGGCCTCGGCGCGCCCGCTGCGCAGCGCGAACGCGGCGGCCACCGCCGTGGCCAGGACGGAGCCGAAGACGTAGCGGGGGGTCTGGCGCGCCACGAGGCGCACCAGCAGCAGCACCACCGCCAGCACGGCGGAGGCGACGACCGCCGTCATGACGTCATGCCGCCACGCCCAGGCGGCGACGAACGCGACCGTCGGCAGGGCGGCCTCGACCGAGCCGCGCAGGCCGCCGACCGCGGCCGAGAGCCGCGCCCGGATGAGCTCCTCGACCGTGGGCGCGTCGGCAGGCTCGGGCACCGCGGTCGGGTTGGTCGGGTCAGTGGCCACGGGTCGGCTTGATGTCGTAGGCGGGGTTGAACATCGTCGGCACCCCGCGCTGGAAGGTGACCCGGCCGCGCACCGTGAGGTAGGTGCCGGGCTCGATGCCCTTGATCTCGCGGCGCCCCAGCCACACCAGGTTGAGCCGCTGGCTGCCGTCGTAGAGCTCGGCCACCAGGGCCGGCACGTTGACCCGCGGGCGCAGGGTCACGCTGCGCACCGAACCGCAGACGCTGGCGGTCTGGCGGTCGACGAGGTCGGCGATCGGCGTGCCCCCGAGCCGGTCGGCGTCTGCCTGCAGCTCACCGGCATCGAGCTCGGCCTGGCTCTTGGTCAGGCGCGCGGTCAGGCGGTGCAGCAGGCCGGACTCCTCGCGGGGTCGCGCGCGTTCGGCCTCGGTCATGGTGACGGCCACCTCGCTCTCAGCGGATCTCGGTGATCTCGGGGCCGCGCTCGAAGGGGGTGAAGTCCTCCGTCGCCGGCGGCTCCTGGGCCTGGTCACCAGTGTGCTGCTCCTCCGACGGCAGCTGCAACGGCAGCAGGTCCCGGGGCGCCATGGCCTCGTCGCCGCGGACGACGACCGTCGCGCGGACCATCTCGATCAGCGGCGTGGCGGCATCCTGGTCGACCGCGGCACGGCCGCTGAGCACCGCGCGCAGGAACCAGCGCGGGCCGTCGACCCCGAGGAAGCGAGCCGGGGAGTAGATGGTGCGACCGTCGGGCGCCTGGCCCGGCATCCGCGTCTGCAGCTCGGCGCCGAGCGGGCCGGAGACCTCGTCGGCGGTGCCGCCCTGACGGGTGATGCTGGAGGCGATCTCCCGGCGGATCTCCTCCCACAGGCCCTCGGAGCGCGGCGCCGCGAAGGCCTGCAGCTGGACCGCCGACTCCCCGAGCACCGCGGTCACGCCCACGATGCTCTGGGTCTCGTCGTCGACCTCCAGGCGCAGCTCCATGCCGGGCACACCGGCCACCCAGAGCGAGCCGAGGTCGAGCCGGCCCTCGGGGCCGGGCACCTGGCCGCGGTCGTAGGGGCCGGCGGTGCCGATCGGCTGGGGGCTGCCGGACTGGTCGGCGCCCGTCTCGTCGAGGCGGGCCTCGTCCGCCGGCGTGACCTCGGGCTCGACGGCGTCGCTACCGGTGGGTGACGCGGCCTTGTTGCCGCGGCGGAACAGGCTCACTGGTTGTCCTCGTCCTTCATGTCGTGGGGCGGGGGTGCGGAGAACCCGCCACTGGCCCCATGCCCAGTCTCCCCTCGTGCGCTACCCGGGAGCGAGTCGACCTCGATGAACCGGGGGACGCTGACCTGCTGGATGACCAGCTGGGCGATGCGGTCACCCCGATGCACCGTGAACGGGCGCTCGGGGTCGGTGTTGAGCAGGTTCACCAGGATCTCGCCGCGGTAGCCCGCGTCGACGGTGCCCGGTGCATTGACGATCGTGATGCCGTGCCGGGCCGCCAGCCCCGATCGGGGGTGGACGAACGCGGCGTAGCCCTCGGGCAGCGCCACGGCGATGCCGGTCGGGACCAGGTCTCGACCGCCCGGGGGCAGCGTCGCGTCCCGGCGCGCATGCAGGTCCACCCCGGCGTCGCCGGGGTGGGACCGGACCGGCAGCGGCAGCTGCGGGTCGAGTCGCTGCAGGAGCACCGGGACGCGCGAAGGGTCAGTCACAGGGACCGACCCTATCGGGCTGTGCCGTCAGTGATCCCGGCTCAGGCTGCGCACTCGCTGCACACCGGGAGCCCGCCGACCTCCTTGGCCAGCTGGCTGCGGTGGTGCACGAGGAAGCAGCGCGAGCAGGTGAACTCGTCAGCCTGGCGGGGCAGCACCCGCACCGACAGCTCCTCACCGGAGAGGTCGGCGCCGGGCAGCTCGAAGCCTTCGGCCTGCTCGGTCTCGTCGACGTCGACGCTCGAGGAGCTCTTGTCGACGCGGCGGGACTTCAGCTCCTCGATGGAGTCCGCAGACTCCTCGTCGTCGTTCTTGCGTGGCGCGTCGTAGTCAGTCGCCATGGGGTGTGTCGCTCTCCTTGGAGGTCTGTCCGGTGGTGCAGAAAGTCTGATTGGTGGGTGGCAGCGGGGTTAACGCAGAAGGTCCCGGATTTGTGCCCACCTGCGCGGCGGATTGTGCCTCATCCCCTCCCCCGGGTCATGCACCGGGGTGATACGGGTGTGGCGTGGCCGCGTCCCCGGACCCTTGCCCGCCCCCCGATGCAGCGGTCGCGAATGTGACCAGACCCACAACAGCGCACAACGATGCAGGTCAGGGAGCCGTGTTGGCGATCTCTTTACGGATTGTTAGCGCAAAGATCAGCGACGCGATTGGCAACCCCGACCGGGTCACCTCGTAGAGTCAGCGCGCCGAAGACACCACGGGAGGTGGACATGACTGAGTTCCACGCGGAGATCCGCGAACGGGTTCAGCAGGCCCTCGAGTCGCTCGAGGCCGCCCGACGCAGTGGCGACGACTACCTGGTGGAGGTGCGGGTCGGAGAGCTCGAGTCACTGGCCCACCTGGCCGCGGAGCACGGCCTGCACGTCCCCGAGCTGGCGGAGTACGCCCCCGACGAGCGAGCCGCCAGCTGAACGCAGGCTGCGCCGCCGTCACGAGGAGAGGCCGGTGGCCGGGCACGACGCCCGGCCACCGGCCTCTCCTCATGTCCCGGGTATGCCGGGGCGCGCGAGCCGCCCCACGGCATACCGATGGGGGTGGGTCAGTCCGCGACGGTCATCAGGTCGGCCAGCCGGGCGCCGAGCGCCGCTGCCAGCGGCGCCCCGGCGGCCACCACCAGCTCCTTGGCCGGCGGCCGGCCGGGCAGGCCACTGACGACCGCCCCGGCCTCGGTGGCCACCAGCCACCCGGCGGCGAGGTCCCACGGGTTCAGCCCGCGCTCGTAGTAGGCGTCGACGCGACCCGCGGCCACGGCGCACAGGTCCAGCGCGGCGCTCCCGGCCCGGCGGATGTCGCGGATGTGCGGGATCAGCTCGGCCAGCACCGCCGCCTGCGCGCGCCGGACCTCGGCGCGGTAGCCGAATCCGGTGGCGACCAGGGCCTGGCCGAGCGTGCCGACCTCGCCCGCTCGCAGCCGACGGCGCTGCCCGGCAGCGTCGACCAGGTGCGCCCCTCCCCCGAGCCGGGCGTGGAACATCTCCCCGCTGACCGGGTTGTAGACCGCGCCGGCGACAGGGCGCCAGTGACCGGGCCGCGTGGGGTCGCCGACCACGGCCCCGACCGAGACGCAGTACGCCGGGATCTCATAGAGGTAGTTGACGGTCCCGTCGATCGGGTCGACCACCCAGGTGATGCCGCTCGTCCCGTCGGTGGCACCGTCCTCCTCGCCCAGGATCGCGTCGTCGGGACGGGCTGCCCCGAGCAGCGCGCGCAGCAGCTTCTCGCAGCCCTGGTCCATCACGGTGACCACGTCGGTGGCGCTGCTCTTGGTCTGCGCCACGCCGAGGCCGCCGGGGCGCTCGTCCACGATGAACCGGCCCGCCTCGTGGGCCGTGTCGACGGCGAGGCGCTCGAGGGCGGCGAGGTCCAGGCCCTCGGGCAGCTCCGGCATCTCGGGGAGGGTCGCGCCGGCCATCAGTCGCTCCCGCACAGCGCCGGCTTGGCCACCCGCAGGTTGGGGCAGCAGCCGGGACGGCAGACCACCGGCCGGGTGTCGCTGCCCGGCCACGTCGGCTGGACCACCGCCTCGTCGCGGGCGAGGGCGGCGCGCTCGAGGACGAGGTCCACCAGACCGCTGACGAACTCCGCGTCGGTGCCGACGGTGGGCACCCGGACCAGGCGCAGCCCGAGCCGCTCGGCGGTCTCCGCGGCCTCGGTGTCGAGGTCGAACACGACCTCCATGTGGTCGGACACGAAGCCGATGGGCGCGAGCACCACCGCCCGCACCCCCTCGCCGTGCAGCCGCTCGAGGTGGTCGTTGACGTCCGGCTCCAGCCACGGCTGGCTCGGCGGCCCGGAGCGCGAGCAGTAGACCAGGTCCCACTCCAGCGACCGGCTCAGGGTGGCGTTGACCTCGGCGGTGACCGCCGCGGACAGGTCGAGGTGCTGGCGGCGGTACAGGTTGCCCTCACCATCACCCGGGCCGGAGGTGTCGTCCATGGCCTCGGGCACCGAGTGGGTGACGAAGACCAGGCGCACCTGCTCGTCGGGCAGGCCCAGTCCGCGTGCCGCCTCGGTGACCAGGCGCGTGTTGGCGCGGCTGAAGCCCGGGTGGTTCCAGTACGGCCGCACCTTGTCCACCGCGAGGGCGACGCCCTCCTCGGCGAGCGTGCCGACCGCGGCGGCGAGGTCCTCGCGGTACTGCCGGCAGGACGAGTAGGAGGAGTAGGCGCTGGTGACCACGGTGACCACGCGGCGTACTCCGTCCTCGTGGGCCTGACGCAGGGTGTCGGTGACGAAGGGCTCGGAGTTGCGGTTGCCCCACAGCAGCGGCGTCGCGATGCCACGGCGGCCGAGCTCGGTGCGCAGCTCCTTGAGCAGCGCGCGGTTCTGGTCGTTGATGGGGCTGCGCCCACCGAAGTGCAGGTAGTGCTCCGCGACCGCCTCGAGCCGCTCGTCGGGGATGCCGCGGCCGGCCGTGACACGGCGCAGGAACGGCATCACCTCCTCGGGGGCCTCGGGGCCGCCGAAGGACAGCAGGAGGATGGCGTCGTAGGGCGCGAGCTCGTCGGTCGCGTCGGTGGAGCCTGGCGTGGCGTCAGGGGTGCTCATGCGGAGTCTCCGGTTCGCAGGGGGGTGGGGGCGTTGAGGTCGAGGACGACCGCGGTCATCCGGACGACGAAGACCAGGGCCACGGCCGACCACACCACCGTCTCGGTGAGGTGGTGCATCCGGTAGGCGAGCACGACCACCGCGGCACCGAGCAGGGCGGGCACGGCGTACAGCTCGCGGCGCAGCACCTCAGGCACCTGCCCGGCGAGCAGGTCGCGCAGCATCCCGCCGCCGATCGCGGTGATCGCACCGACGAGCACGGCGGTCATCGGCCCGGCGCCGGCGCCGAGGGCCTTCAGGGCGCCGGCGACGGCGAACGCGGCCAGGCCGGCGGCGTCGAGGATGCGGACCAGCTTGCTGATCCGGGCCACTCCGGGGTGGAACAGGAACGTCACGACCCCGGCGAGCGACGCCGTGGCGACGAGCCGCCAGTCGCTGAGGCCGACCGGCGGGGTGGCGCCGATGAGCAGGTCCCTCATCACGCCGCCGCCGAGCGCTGCGGCGCCGGCCAGGACGAGCACGCCGAAGAGGTCGAGCCGCTTGCGGACGGCGACGAGCCCGCCGGAGAGGGCAAACACGAAGACCCCGACGAGGTCGAGGATGAGCTGCAGCTGGGCGTCCTGGGTGAGCATGGTCGTAGGCAAAAGTACCCGTGCGGCGTGGCCGCTTCCGCCCGGGCTGCGCGAGGTGGCAGAGTCGGGGTCCTGCCGGGCATGGACGGGACCCGGCGGAGGTGACCGGGAGAAGGCGAATGCAGGACCTGCGACTGATCGGCGTGCACGAGGACGGCGAGCACCTGCTGCTCGCGGCGGCTGACGGCACCCGCTTCCGGGTGCGCATCGACGAGCCGATCCGGGCCGCGGTCCGACGCGACCGTCCCCGGCTGGGCCAGCTGCAGATCGAGGTTGACGGCGGGCTGCGGCCCCGCGACGTGCAGGCGCTCATCCGCGCCGGCGCGTCCGTGGAGGAGGTCGCCGAGCGTGCCGGGTGGCCGGTGGAGAAGGTGCGCCGCTACGAGGGCCCGGTCATCGCCGAGCGGGAGCACGTCGCCGGGCTGGCCCGCGAGGTGCGCCTGCGCGGTCGCGGCGGCTCCGCCGGCGCTGCGGCCCCCACCCTGGCCACCCGGGTCAGCCAGCGGCTCAGCGGCCGCGGCGTGGACCCGGCGGACGCGACCTGGGACTCCTGGCGCTCCGACGAGGGCCCGTGGACGGTCGTGCTGACCTTCCCCGCCGGCGGGCGCCAGCGCCAGGCCTCCTGGACCTACCACTCCACCGACCGCACGGTCACGGCGGTCGACGACGAGGCGCGCTGGCTGAGCGAGGACGAGCAGCCCGGGGTGCCCGGGCCGATCCCCGCGCCGCACCTGGCGTCGGTCCCGGTGCGCTCCACGACCGTCTACGACGTCGAGGCCGAAGGTGGCGTCCACGCCGCCGGTCGGCCGACCGAGCGGACCGCCGAGCCGCTCGACCTCATGACCGCGATGCGTGAGCGCAGCGCCGCCCGGGCCCGCCGCCGTCCCGGCCCGCGCCGCGACACCCCGCCGCCGGCACCGACCGCCTCCCCGGTCACCCCGACCCACGTCCCCGGCTCCGCGGACGCCCCGGAGGAGGCCGTCCCGCTCGAGCACATCTCCTACGACCCCACGACGATGCCGCCGCCCCCACCGGCCCACGGCTACCCCGGCGCCCACGCGCACTGGGACGTCGGCGACCAGCCCGGGACGCCCACCGGCGAGCCGGAGGACTCCGACGCCGCACCGCCGGAGGGCGACGGCACTGAGCTGCCGGACGAGGTCGCGGACGCGACGGCCACCCTGGAGGCCGACACCGTGGACGACCGCGACGAGGTCGACGAGGGCGACCAGCCCGACGACGAGGATGACGCGCAGCCGGAGGCGGCGCAGAAGCCTGCGGCCCGTGAGGAGACGCCGACGCGCCGGTCGGCGTCCTCCCGGCGCAGCGGCCGGCCGAGCGTCCCGAGCTGGGACGACATCATGTTCGGCGCGCGCCCGGGCTCCGACCGGGGCTGACGTCGGGGACCGGGGCCCGGCCCCGGTCCCGCCGGCCGAGCACGGCCACGAGCGCGCCCCAGACGGCGCAGACCGGCTGCAGCCACGAGAACGACCGGATGAACGCCACCTCGACGACGATCCAGCCGACGAGCAGCAGCCCGGCAAGGAGCAGCAGCTCCGGTGCCCGGGGGCTCCCACGCCAGGCGGCCACGGCGGCCAGGGTCATCGGCAGGGCCACCACCACGAGCAGGGCTGTGCCGGCCAGCAGCGTGCTCCCCCACGGCAGCCGGGCGGTGATCTCCTCGCCGAAGTCGATGCTGCCGGCCCACAGGCCGACCGTCCCCGCCGCCGCGCCCACCGCCATCGCCGCGGCCAGCGCCGCGGCGACCCGGTCCCGTTGCCCTGTGGTCATCGCCCACCCTCCACGATCGTCGTGGAGACCAGCCTGACGTCCGTCCGCCGGACGCGGTCGAGGCGGAGGTCCCGGGGGTCGGCTCAGGCGCCCCGGGCCGGGGTGGGGACCACCGGCAGCGGGCACAGGTCGAGGTCGAACGGGAGCACCTCGGCCGACGGGGAGGCTGCCCGCGCGGCGGCGGAGGTCATCCGGCGCATGTAGTGGCGGCGGCACAGGACCTCGTACTCCACCACCCCGGCGTCCGTGCTGGCGGTGTCGCCGACCACGACCTGCTCCCCCTCGACGACCATGACACCGTCGATGACGCGGGCGTTGTGGGTGGCGCGCTGCCCGCACCAGCACAGCGCCTCGACCTGGAGCACCTGCACCCGGTCGGCCAGCTCGATCATCCTGCGCGAGCCGGGGAACAGCGCGGTGCGGAAGTCCGCGGTGATGCCGAAGGCGTAGACGTCCACCCCCATCTCGTCCACCAGCCGGGCCAGCTGCTCGACCTGCTCGGGCGTGTAGAACTGCGCCTCGTCGCAGATGAGGTAGTCGACGCGCAGGCCGTTGGTGGCCTGCCCCACGATGGCGTCCCAGAAGTCGAGGTCGTCCTCCACCTCCAGGGCACTGGTGGACAGCCCCAGGCGGGAGGACAGCACCGACTCGCCGGCGCGGTCGTGCTTGGTGAAGATCAGCCCGCGGCGCCCGCGGGCGGCGTGGTTGTGGTCCATCTGCAGGGCGAGGGTGGACTTGCCGCAGTCCATGGTGCCGGAGAAGAAGACGAGTTCAGCCACGAGCCGCAACCCTATGCGTTGTCGCGCGCCGGCACCCGCAGGAGGGGCACCGACACCTCCTCCGGGGTCAGCGACCCGTGCAGCCCGAGCAGGGCCAGCAGCTGTGGCCGCGCGGTGCGCGAGTCCACGATCGCGAAGTTGTCGCGCATCGGGACGACCACGTCACCGATCCGCGGCAGCACGTGCTCGGCGACCGGGCCGAACCACCCCTGGGCCACGGCCTCGTCCCGCTCGAGCACCCACGCCCGCTCGGAGAGCCGCGCACGCCAGGTCTGCACCACGTCGGCGGCCGCACCGGGCTCGCAGTACAGCTGCAGCGAGCGGGCCTCACCGCCCACGTGGCGGATCCCGGCGGCGAGCTCGGCGTCGTGGCCGAGGTCGATGCGCAGGGCGTGCGGGGCGTCGACCATGCCGTGGTCGGCCGTCACCAGCACCGCCGTGTCCGGCGGCACGGACGCCGCGAGCCGGGCCATCGCCCCGTCGATCGCCTCGAGCTCGTCGCCCCACTCCCAGGACTGGCAGCCGTGCACGTGCCCGACCTTGTCCAGCTCGCCCCAGTAGAGGTAGACCAGCGCCCGGCGGCTGGCCCGCACGGCCGCGAGCGCGGCGTCGACCCGGTCGTCCAGGGAGGTCGCCGCCCGGAACGAGCCGCCGCGGACGGCGGCGTTGGTCAGGCCGGAGCCGTCGAAGAAGCCCGGCCCGATCCGCGTCACGTCCACGCCCGCGGCCTGGGCCCGCTCGAACACCGTCTCGGACGGCTGCCAGCGCAGCGGGTCGGGCCCGTCCTCCCAGGACAGCTCGTTGAGCAGGCGGTCCTCCCCCGGCACCAGCACCTCGTAGCCGACCAGCCCGTGGGCGCCCGGGGGCAGCCCGGTGCCGAACGTCGCCATGCTCGTGGCCGTCGTGGACGGGAAGCCGGCGGTGAGCCGGTATGCCGCGGGGAGCAGGCCGCGCAGGAACGGCGCGTGCCCGCTGCGCTGGCGCAGCAGGTCGTACCCCAGCCCGTCGACGAGCACGACGACGGCCCGGCGCGCCTCGGGCAGGTCCATGCCGGTCGGCGCCCCTGCTCCCCCGGGCACCCCCAGCGAGCGCGCCACGGCAGGCAGCACCGCGGCCAGTCCCTCCCCGTCGTACCGGGGAGGCAGCACCTCCTCCATCACCGGAACGTCCCCCTCCTCAGCGTCCGATCGTCGCCGACATCGCGCGGGCGAAGGCCATCGCCTGCTCCAGGGCGGGCTGGCCGTCGGCAGCGGCGCTGACCCGCAGGCTGATGTCGTCGGCGGTGACCGTGCCCTCGTAGCCGTGGTCGGCCTCGCAAGAGGGGTCACCGCAGACGGCCGGGACCATGTCGACGCGGCTGACCGTGCCCCATCCGAGGGTCACGGTGAGCTCGCGGCCCAGGGCCCCGGGCTGGTAGCTGTCCGGCGTGGCGACGACGTGGGTGAGCATCACCCCACGGACCGCGCTGAGCGGCACGACCTCGGAGGTCGCGGTGGCCACGGCCTCGGCGTCGCCCTGCTCGCCGTGCTCCCCGTGGTGGTCGTCGGCGTGGGCGATGACCAGCCGGCGTGGGGTGAGCACCAGCACGGTGATGTGCCGGCGCACGGTGTCGTGGTCGAAGGTCGTCTCCTGGTGGACCAGGTGCGAGACCACCTGCTCACCCGCGAGGGCCGAGTCCACCACGTCCGCGACGAGCGCCGGGTAGTAGCCGGCCCGCTCGATATCCCGGGTGAGGCTCTCCGGGAGGGGGGCGGGACGGTGCTCGGTCGGTGTGGCCATGGGCCCATCCTTGCGCACGTCAGCGGGGCCCGCCGACCGGCGGGGCTCGCAGGTGGCTGCGGGCCGGTGTCCCGGCGTGCGGCCACGGCGCCGCCGCGGTCCCTAGGGCAGGGCGCGGCGGTCGGTGTCCTTGCGCACCGGTGGCGGGGCGACGATGGCCTCCGCCCCGACCACGTCCACCCCGCCGGGGTGGGCGATCACCGGGTTGAGCACGAGCGAGGCGACCTCGGGCAGCTCGTCCGCGAGCACGGACATCCGGGCGACCAGGTCTGCCAGGGCGGCCCGGTTGACGGGGGTGGCGCCGCGGTGGCCGTGCAGCAGCGGCGCGGCCCGCACCGAGGAGATCAGGTCGGACACGTCGACGTCGGTCAGCGGCGGGATCCGGTGCCCGATGTCGCCGAGCAGCTCGGTCGGAGGGCCGGCCACGGAGAAGCTGACCACCGGGCCGAACAGCGGGTCCTCGGTCGTGCTCACCACGCAGGAGACCCCGGGCGTGGCCATCTTCTGCACCACCAGCGAGTTGGCCGACAGCGCGGCCAGCCGGTCCTTCAGCGCGGCGAACGCCTCCCGCACCGAGGCAGCGGTGTGCAGGTCGACCCGGATGCCACCCATGCCGGGCTGGTGACGCACCGCGGGCGCCACCGACTTGACCACCACGGGGTAGCCCAGGTGCCAGGCTGCCGCCACGGCCTCGTCGGCGGTGGCCACCGGCACCGTCGGCCACAGGGTGATGCCGTAGGCGGCCAGCAGGGCCGTGACCTCTTCGGGCGTCAGGGCGCGCCCCTCGGGCGACTGCGTCAGGACGGCGTCGACGAGCGCCTCCGCAGCTGCCCGGTCGATACCCACCGGCGCCACCCGCTGGCCCTGGTCGCGGGCCCGCCACTCGCCGTACTTGGTCGCCGCCGCGAGCGCGCGCACCGCGTCCTCAGGCATGGAGTATGCCGGCACGGCCCGCCTCCGCCCCTGCTCGTCGAACTCCTTGGCGGACAGGGCCTCGGTGACGCCGCGCATGCCGAGGAACGTGGCCAGGCACGGCTTGTGGGACTGCGCTGCCGCGTCGGCGACGGCGTCGACCACCTCGGCGTCCAGGGTGACCAGGGGCGGGATGAAGCAGGTGAGGACGCTGTCCACCTGCTCGTCGGCAAAGGCCGCGTCGAGGGTCTGGGCGAACATCTCGGCGGTGGCCTCCGACGGCAGCGAGACCGGGCCGTGCGTCACCTCCAGCCCCCAGCTGACGCAGGCCTCGGCGGTGAGCGCGCCCAGGGCGTCGGAGTTGCCGACCACCGCGACCCGTCGCCCGCGCGGCAGCGGCTGGTGGACGACGAGCTGGGCCACGTCGAAGAGCTGGTGGATGTTCTCCACCCGGATCACCCCGGCCTGGCGCAGCATGGCGTCGAAGGCCTGGGGCGGCACGCCGGTGGGCCGGGCCCGGTGACCCGGAGGCACGCCATACGAGCTGATGCCTGACTTGACGACGATCACCGGCTTGGTGAGGGCCAGGGCCCGGGCGATCCGGCTGAACTTGCGGGGGTTGCCCATGGACTCGAGGTACAGGCCCACCGCGTGGGTGTCGGCGTCGTCGATCCAGTACTGCATGAAGTCGTTGCCCGAGACGTCGACGCGGTTGCCGGCCGAGGCGAACACCGAGACGCCGAGGTTGCGCCGGGCGGCCGAGGCGAGGACCGCGATGCCGAGCGCGCCGCTCTGGGCGAACAGCCCGAACGTGCCCGGCGGTGGCAGCTCCGGCGCCAGCGAGGCGTTGAGCCGCACCGCCGGGTGGGAATTGATCACGCCGAAGGAGTTGGGCCCGATGACCCGCATGCCGGCGTCGCGGGCGGTGCGCAGCAGCTCGCGCTGACGCTGCTCCCCCTCCGGGCCGACCTCGGCGAACCCGGCCGAGGCGACCAGCAGCGCCTTGACCCCCGCGTCGGCGCAGTCGCGCACCACGTCGAGCACCGCCTCCGCGGGCACCGCCACGACGGCGAGGTCGACCTCGTCGGGGATGTCGCTGACCTTGGCGTGCGACTCCAGGCCCAGCACCTCCAGCGCCTCGGTGTTGACGGCGTGGACCCGGCCGGTGAACCCGGCGGCGAGGACGTTGTGCAG
The DNA here is from genome assembly GCF_006716205.1 of Oryzihumus leptocrescens. GTDB lineage: Bacteria > Actinomycetota > Actinomycetes > Actinomycetales > Dermatophilaceae > Oryzihumus > Oryzihumus leptocrescens. The sequence goes on from NZ_VFOQ01000001.1 coordinate 1,981,989, forward strand.
CAGCTGGTGCCCGATCGAGTCCGACCGGCGGCTCGCGCCGACCACCGCGATCGAGTCCGGGAAGAGCACCGAGTGCATGCTCACCGACTCGGCGCGGTGCTCGCGGGCCAGGCGCACCGCCTGGGACTGCTCGGTCGGCTCGATCCGGAAGGAGACCGCGATGACCCCGTCGTCGTAGTGGTGCTCGACCTCGTAGCCGGCCTCGGTGAAGACGCCGATCATCTTGCGGTTCTGCGGGAGCACGTCGGCGACGAACTTGCCGACCCCGAGCTCGTGGGCGATGGCGGCCAGGTGCTCCAGCAGCACCGAGCCGACGCCCCGGCCCTGGAAGGCGTCGGAGATGTTGAAGGCCACCTCCGCCGTCGTCGCGTCGATCTTGTCGTAGCGGGCGATGCCGATGATCTCCCCGCGCACCGTGGCGACCAGCGCCACCCGGTCGACGTAGTCGACGTGGGTGAACCGCTGCACGTCCCGCTCGGAGAGCTGCTTGATCGGCGCGAAGAAGCGCATGTAGATCGACTCCGGCGACTGCCGGGCGTGGAAGCGGCGGATCCCGTCGGCGTCGTCGGGCCGGATCGGGCGCACGTGCGCCACCGAGCCGTCCCGGAGCACGACGTCGGCCTCCCACCGGGCCAGGTCGGCGCCGGGACGGGAGGCCGTGTCGGTCATGACTAGAGGATGGCATGCCTCATGTGACGATCGCGTGTCATGGCAACGGGTTCAGCCGATCGTCACCTTCTGCCAGTGGTCGCCGTGGTCGTGGCTGACCCAGTACGCCGGGCCGGGGCCGCCGAGGGCGTAGAACGTCGCGCCTCCCGGAGCGCCCACCCAGCGCCACCCCATCGTGGGCATCGGAGGCGCGCCGGCCGGGACCACCCACGTGTGGCCACCGTCGTGGCTGACCTTCAGGGAGCCGTGGATCGAGGGGTTCCCGCCGGAGACGGCGAGCAGGTTGCTGCGGTCGGCGGCCGCGAGCGCGATGTGTCCGGCGTTGACCAGCGTGAGCGACTGGGCGTCGACCACGCTCCAGGTCAGGCCGTCGGGGCTGGTGTTGACGGCGTAGCCGAGCGAGCCGGCCGCGCCCTGGGTGGTGCACAGCCCGACCAGGCCGGGGTGCGCCGACGCGTCGGTGGTCACCACCTCGGCGCCGCCGCCGCGGCAGACCGGTCCCTGCGAGCCCGGTGAGAGCGACTCGGTGTCCTGCACCTGCAGCAGCACGCCGCCGACCGGGGTCCAGACGCTGACCACGGGCTGGCCGCCCCCGAGCGCGAGCACCGGCTCGTTCCATCCCCGGCCGAGGTCGGCCGACGCGCCACCCCCAGCCACCCCGTGCGGCTGGGCGACCGAGTCGGTGGCCATGGTCAGCTGGCCGGAGCAGGAGCCCGTGCTGCAGCTCTGCCCGGTCACGACGACGACCTGCTGGCCGTCGGTCTCGAGCGCCACGACCGCGGCACCGCTGTGCGGGTACGGCGCCCAGGTGCGTCCCCCGTCGCGGGTCTGCATCGCCCCGCCGCCGAACACCCACCCGACCTCCGGGGTGGCGAACCGGACCTGGCTCAGCACGCCGGCCGGCTGCACCGAGGCACCGACGACGTCGGGGTCGGGGACGGTGCGTCCGTCGAAGGAGTGCACGACCGCCCACGTGCGCCCCTCGTCGGTGGAGCCGGCCAGGACCGGGCACCGCACCCCGTGCCCGCACGAGGCGTCACCCATGGCGTAGACGTGCCCGTGCCCGGCGTTGCTCAGCGAGAGCACGGTGAAGTCCTGCGGCACCGCGGCCCCCCGAGCCAGGCCGGGCACGGCGGTGCCCGTCGCCGACGGCGCGGGGGCCGAGGTGCTGGGTGCCGGCGCGGTCGCCTGTGTGGGCCCGGGGGTGGCAACCGTCGTCGCCGCCGGACGCGGCGGGGTGCCCGTCCCGTGCGCGGTCGCCCAGGCGACGCCTGCGGCGAGCAGGGCCACGGCAGCGGCGGCCCCGGCATACCGCCGCCGGTGGCTGCGGCGGCGCCACCGCGCCGCCTGCACGATCCGCTGCCAGCGCTCCTCGTCGGCGGGCAGGTCCGTGACCAGCGCCCGCTCCCGGGCGAACAGCTCCTCGACCGACCCGGGCCGGGGCTCGTTCCCGCTCATCGCACACCCTCCAGCAGCCGGGCCATCCGGGCCCGTGCGTCGAACAGGTCCCGCTTGACCGCGCCCTCGGACCGGCCCAGGTGCGCGGCGACCTGGGCGACGCTCAGGTCGGCGAAGTAGTAGAGCAGCACCCCGGCCCGGAGCCGGTCCGGCAGCGCGAGGACCGCGTCCCGGACGGTGAGCCGCTCGGCCGGGTCCGGCCCGGCCGTTGCCTCCTGCGGCAGCCGTCCGCCGGAGAACCGGTCGTATGCCGTGGCCTCCCGCCCGCGCCGCCGCCAGTGGTCACGCACCAGGTTCGCGGTCGTCGCGTAGAGCCAGGCCTTGGGCTCGTCGACGAGGTCCCAGTCGCGGATCAGCCGCACGAAGGCCTCCGTCGCCAGGTCGTGCGCCAGGTCGCGGTCCCCGAGCAGGCGGGCCGCCCAGCCGGCGAGCAGGCCGTAGTGGGCGGCGTAGACCTGCCGCACCGCCGCCTCGGTCACTGCCGACTGCACCTGCGCGCCTCCCCGGCGGTGGACGCGACGGCCCACCCGGGCGGGTGCCGTCGTCGTCTCCATGCCCTTGTGACGATTCTGGGCCCCGCGCGGTTGGATGCGGCTCACACGCTGCCACGGCGCGCCGTCGTGGCTAGTGTCGGCACATGGCCGAGGCCCACACCACCTTCCGCGCCGCCCGCGACCTGCTGCTGGCGCAGCGCACCGACTACGACGCGGCGCTGGCCGGCTACGAGCCGCCCCGCCCGGAGCACTTCAACTGGGCGCTGGACTGGTTCGACGCGGTCGCCGCCACGCCGCAGACCGGGCCCCGGACCGCGCTGTGGGTCATCGAGGAGGACGGCACCCAGGCCCGGGTCACCTATGCCGAGATGGCGCAGCGGTCCGCGCAGGTGGCGGCCTGGCTGCGCTCGCTCGGGGTGCGCCGGGGCGACCGGGTGCTGCTCATGCTGGGCAACCAGGTCGAGCTGTGGGAGACGATGCTCGCCGCGACCAAGCTGGGTGCCGTCATCATCCCCGCGACGACCCTGCTGACCGCCGAGGACATCGTCGACCGCATCGAGCGGGGGGCTGTGCGCCACGTCGTCGCCGGCGCGGCACACACCGGCCGGTTCGCGCAGGTGCCCGGCGACTACACCCGCATCGCGGTGGGCGAGGCGGGGAACGGCTGGACGGCATACGGCGAGTCGCGTTCGTTCACAGGCGAGTTCATCCCGGACGGACCCACCCGAGGTGACGACACGCTGCTGCTCTACTTCACCTCCGGCACGACCGCGCAGCCCAAGCTGGTCGAGCACACCCACCTGTCCTACCCCGTGGGGCACCTGTCCACGATGTACTGGGTAGGGCTGCAACCCGGCGACGTGCACCTGAACATCTCCTCCCCCGGCTGGGCCAAGCACGCGTGGAGCTCGTTCTTCGCCCCGTGGAACGCCGAGGCGACGATCCTCGTGGTCAACCAGGCCCGGTTCGACGCGCCGGGACTGCTGGAGGCGATGGCAACGGCGCAGGTGAGCACCTTCTGCGCCCCGCCGACGGTCTACCGCATGCTCATCCAGCAGGACCTCGCCGCGTGGCGGGACCGGCTCTCGCTGCGGGAGATGGTCGGCGCCGGCGAGCCGCTCAACCCCGAGGTCATCGAGCAGGTGCGGGCGGCCCTCGGCATCACCGTGCGCGACGGTTTCGGGCAGACCGAGACCACCGCGCAGGTCGGCAACACCCCCGGGCAGGAGGTCGTGCCCGGGTCGATGGGCCGGCCCCTTCCCGGCTACGACGTCGTGCTGCTCGACCCGGCGACAGGGCAGGAGCGCACGCAGCCCGGGGAGGAGGGTGAGCTGTGCCTGCGGCTGACCGGGCCCGGCGGCCGCCCGGTCGGGCTCATGGTCGGCTACCACGGCGACCGCGAGCGCACCGCGGAGTCGATGCGCGACGGCGCCTACCACACCGGCGACGTGGCCAGCCGGGACGAGCGCGGCTGGATCACCTACGTCGGGCGCGCCGACGACGTGTTCAAGGCCTCGGACTACCGGATCAGCCCGTTCGAGCTGGAGTCGGTGCTCATCGAGCACCCCGCGGTGGCCGAGGCCGCGGTCGTGCCCTCACCGGACCCGACCCGCCTGGCCGTGCCCAAGGCCTACGTCGTGCTGGCGCCGGGTCACGAGCCCACCGCGGAGACGGCGCGGGACATCCTGGCCTACTGCCGCGAGCACCTGGCGCCGTACAAGCGGATCCGGCGGATCGAGTTCGCCGAGCTGCCCAAGACGATCTCGGGCAAGATCCGCCGCGTGGAGCTGCGCGGGCGGGAGCAGCAGGCCCACGGCACGGGTCAGGACCCCACGAGCCGGGCCAGCGCGCAGGAGTTCTGGGAGACCGACCTGACCTGAGCCGCCGGCAAGCGCGGTTCAGCCTCGGGTGAGGTAGCGCACGCAGGAGCCCACCGAGACCAGCTCGGGGTAGTCCTCCTCGTCGATCCGGGCGCCCCGCCCCGTGCTCAACGTCTCGGCGAAGGCGAGGAAGTCCAGGGAGTCCAGCTCGTAGGCGTCGCGCAGGTCCTCCTCCGGTGCCAGCGTGGCGGGGTCGGCGTCGGGGACCACCTTGTGCAACGCCCGCGCCACGAGGTCGCGGGCGTCCTGCTCGGTCAGCGTCATGGCTCCTCCAGGGTGTGCAGCTGCCGGTCGACCTCGGTGAGGAAGCGGGACCCGACGAAGCCGTCGGTGGCGCGGTGGTCCGCGGCGAGGGTGACCCGCACGACCGGGCGCACGCCGAGCATGCCGTCCACCGCCCACGGCCGCTCGAGCACCCGGCCCACCCCGACGAGGGCGACCTGCGGCGGGTGGATGACGCCGTGCACCAGGTCGACGCCCTGCTCCCCGAGGTTGGTGACCGTGATCGTCGGGTCGGCCAGCTCGGTGCGGCGCAGCCGCCGGGCGCGTGCCCGCTCGACGAGGTCGCGCAGCCGCCCCATGAGCTCCACTGTGGACAGGCGGTCGGCGTGGTGGATCGCCGGCGCCACGATCCCCCCGCCCCGCAACGAGATCGCCACGCCGAGGTGCACGCCCTCGCCGGGACGGAAGGCGTCCTCGACCCAGAAGCCGTTGAGCTCGGGGTGCTTCGCCGCCGCCTGCGCCACGGCCCGCAGGACCAGCGCGGCAGGGACGATCCGCCGGGCCACGTCGAGCTCCCGGTTGCGGGCGTGCATCCAGGCCAGCGGTTCCGACAGCTCGATCGTCGTCTCGAGGTAGTAGTGCGGCACCTCCCGGTTGGAGCGCGCCATCAGCCGGGCGATCGCCTGCCGCATCGGGTCGGCCCCGTCGGCGCCCGGCGTCGCCGACGGCGCCGGCCCTTCCTCCGCGGCTGGGGCCGCAGGCGGGGCCACCTCGGCGGCCGCCGCGGTCATCGCCGCCGCCCGGGGCGCCTGCGCACCGGCCCGCACCTCTGCGGCAGTGACGGCACCGGAGGGCCCCGGGAGCAGGTCGCCCAGCGCGACCCCCAGCTCGGCCGCCAGCCGTCGCGCATAGGGGCTGACCCGGGCTCGCCGCTCCCCCACCGCGGTGCCGGTCGCCGTGACGGCCGCCGGGATGCCGGTCACCGCAGGCACTCCCGCGGGCACGGCCACCGGTATGCCGGTCGCCGCCGCGCGCGCCCGGCCCGCCGCCGCGGGCAGCTCCCCGCCCAGGCCCGCCGGGGCGGCCACCTCGTGGGCGGCGAGCGCCTCGCGCTCGACGTCCTCGCGCAGGATGCGTCCGCGCGGCCCGGTGCCGCGCACGGCGGTGAGGTCGACGCCGAGCTCGCCGGCCAGGTGCCGCACCAGCGGGGTGGCTAGGGGCGCGGCCGCCGGCGGGCCCGGCGCAGCGCTGGCGGCTGCCGCCGGCCGGGGAGGCTGCTCGGCCCGCGGCGCGAGGACCGGTGCCATCGGCTGCGCGGCCGGCGCCGGCGCCGCAGGCTCCGGTGCCGCGGCCCCGACCCCGGCTCCGGCTCCGGCCGGCAGGATCCGCGCCAGCGGGGCGCCGACCGGCACCTTCGTGCCCGGTCCGACGACCTGCTCGCCCATGACCCCCGACTCGAACGCCTCGACCTCCACGGCCGACTTGGCGGTGTCCACCACCGCGACGACCTGGCCGGCGCTGACCGGCTCCCCCGGCCGGACGAGCCACTCCAGCAGCGTCCCCTCGTCCATGTCGGCGCCCAGCGAGGGCATGACGAAGTCACCCACCGGCGCCCACCGCCCGCCGGCACGCCGCGGCCACCGTCTCGGCCTGGGGCAGCGCCGCGTCCTCGAGGTGCTTGGCGTAGGGCACCGGCACCTCCGCGCTGCACACCCGCTCCACCGGGGCGTCGAGGTCGTAGAAGACCTCCTCGGCGATGCGCGCGGCCACCTCGGCGGACAGGCTGCCGCTGCGCCAGCCCTCGTCCACGACGACCGCCCGATGGGTGCGCCGGACCGAGGCCAGCACCGTGGCCGAGTCCAGCGGGCGCAGCACGCGCAGGTCGACCACCTCAGCCGAGATCCCCTCTGCGGCAAGGGTTTCCGCCGCCGCGAGCGCCTTGCCCAGGCACCCGCCCCACGCGACGACCGTCACGTCCACGCCGGCGCGCCGGATGGCTGCGGAGGTGATGTCCACCTCCGGGGCGGCGTCCTCGAGCGGCCCGGACACGGCATACAGCGAGCCGTGCTCGAAGAGGATGACCGGGTCGGGGTCGAGCAGGGCGGGCCAGAGCATGCCGCGGGCGTCCTCCAGGGTCGCGGGGGCGAGCACGCGCAGGCCGGGGATGTGGGCGTAGAACGCCTCGAGGCTGTGCGAGTGCTGCGCGGCGAGCTGGCGCCCGGCGCCGGTGGTCATCCGGATCACGAGGGGCACGGCGACCTGGCCGCCGGACATGTGCAGCAAGGTGGCGGCGTTGTTGAGGATCTGGTCCAGCGCGAGCAGGCTGAAGTTGACCGTCATCACCTCGACGACGGGGCGCATCCCGCCGATGGCCGCACCGATCCCGGCCCCGACGAACGCCGACTCCGACAGCGGGGTGTCCCGGATGCGCTCGGGCCCGAACTCCTCCAGCAGCCCCATGCTGACGGCGAAGCAGCCGCCGTAGCGGCCGACGTCCTCACCCATGAGGAACACCCGCTCGTCGCGCGTCATCGCGTCCCTCAGCGCGGCGCGCATCGCCTCGCGGTAGGTCGTCTCGACCACCGTCATCGCTGCCCCTCCTCGGAGTGCACGAACCGGGTCAGGTCCTCGACCGGCTCCAGCGGGGCCGCCTCGGCGAAGCTGACCGCCTCAGCGATCTCGGCGGCCACGGCAGACTCCACGAGGGTCAGCTCCTCGTCCACCGCCACGCCCTCGCCGCGCAGCCGTGCAGCGAACACCTCGACGGGGTCGCGCTCGCGCCAGTGCGCCACCTCGGCCTTGTCCCGGTAGAGCTCGGGGTCGTACATGCTGTGCGCGCGGAACCGGTAGGTGCGCATCTCCAGGAACACCGGCGCCTCGCCGCTGCGCACGTCGTCCAGCGCGCGCCGGGTGGCCTGGTCCACCGCCTCGACGTCCATGCCGTCCACGGGCCAGGCCGGCATGCCGTATGCCGCGGCGTGCAGCGCCAGGTCTGGCACCGCCAGCTCCCGCTCGATCGAGGTGCCCATGGCGTAGAGGTTGTTCTCGCAGACGAAGAGCACCGGCAGCCGCCACAGCGCCGCGAGGTTGAGCGACTCGTGGAACTCCCCCTCGGCGGCGGCACCGTCCCCGAAGAAGCAGACGGCCACACCGTCCCGGTGCTGCATCCGCTCGGCCAGGCCGAGCCCGACCGCGAGGGGCAGGCCACCGGCGACGATCGCGTTGCCGCCGTAGAAGCGTCGCGTCGTGTCGAACAGGTGCATCGAGCCGCCGCGGCCCCGGCTGGACCCGCTGGCGCGGCCGAACATCTCGGCCATCACCTCCGGCATGGGCAGGCCGCGGGCCAGGGCGTGGCCGTGCTCGCGGTAGGTCGACACCACCGCGTCACGCTCCGCCAGCGCCCCCATCACCCCGGCGGCCACGGCCTCCTCCCCGATGCACAGGTGCATGAAGCCACGGATGCGCGTCTGGCTGTAGAGCTGGACGCACGCCTCCTCGAACCGGCGGATCCGCACCATCTGGGCCAGCATTCCCAGCCGGGCGGCGGTCCGCTCCTCCTCCGGCGACACCGCCTTCGCGGCACGCCTGGACCTCGTGCGCGTGCTCATGCCGGGGGCTCCAGCGTCGAGGTGTCGCCCTCCTCCAGCCCGAGCTCGCGGGCGCGCAGCAGGCGGCGCATCACCTTGCCGCTGCGCGTGTGCGGCAGGTGCTGGTCGAAGTCGACCTCCTTGGGAGCGACCGCCCCGAGCCGGCGGCGGGCGAAGGCGAGCAGCTCCTCGCGCAGCGCCTCGTCGGCGGTGAACCCGTCGCGCACTGTGACGAACGCCTTGACCACCTCGCCGGCGACCGGGTCCGGCTTGCCGATCACGCCGGCCTCGGCGACCGCCGGGTGCTCCATCAGCGCCGTCTCGACCTCGAACGGCCCGACCAGGTGGCCGGCCGACTTGATGACGTCGTCGGCCCGGCCGACGAACCAGTGGTAGCCCTGCCCGTCCACGCGCACGAGGTCGCCGGTGAGGTACCAGCCGTCGGCGAACGAGGCGGCATACCGCTGCTCGTCGTGCAGGTAGCCGCGGAACATCGAGGGCCACCCGCGCCGCAGGGCCAGCTCCCCGACCAGGCCCGGCTCGGTGAGAATGCGCACGTGGCCGTCCGGCCCGACCTGCGCCCGGCCGTCCTCCCCGCGCTCGAGGACCGCGGTCTCGATGCCCGGCACCGGCCGGCCCATCGACCCCGGGCGGACCTCGGCGCAGCGGTAGTTGGCGACCATGATCGCGCCGGTCTCGGTCTGCCACCAGTTGTCGTGCACGGGCAGCCCCAGCACGTCGCGGCCCCAGACCACGACCTCGGGGTTGAGCGGCTCGCCGACGCTGGCGATGTGCCGCAGGGCGGACAAGTCGTAGCGCCGGGGCAGCTCCTCGCCGGCCCGCATGAGCATCCGCAGGGCGGTGGGCGCGGTGTACCAGACGGTGACCCCCTGGTCCTGCAGCAGCGAGTACCAGCGCAGCGCGTCGTAGTCCCGGGCGTCGGTGACCACGGTCGCACCCAGGGTGAGCGGGGCGATGACGCCGTAGGACATCCCGGTGACCCAGCCCGGGTCGGCCGTGCACCAGAAGACGTCGTCCGCGCCGAGGTCGAGCACCCACTGTGCCGTCGCCCGGTGCACCACCACCGCCTCGTGCGCGTGCACGGCGCCCTTGGGCCGGCCCGTGGTGCCGCTGGTGAAGTGCAGCAGGGCCGGCGTGTCCGGGTCGGTGGGCGGGATGGCGAACTCCTCGCCGGCGGCGTCCATCGCCTCGGCCAGGTCGATGCCCCCGGGCACCGAGTGTGCGGAGCCCGGGTCCCCGCCGACGAGCAGCACGTGCTCGAGCTCGGGCAGCTGGTCGCGCACCGGCTCCACCTTGCGGCGGTACAACGCCGGCGTGGTCACCAGCACCCGCCCGTTGCCCAGCACCAGCCGGTCGCGCACCGGCTCGGGCCCGAAGGCGGAGAACAGCGGACAGAAGACGCTGGTGGCCTTGAGCGTGCCGAGCGCGGCGATGAACAGCGCCGGCTGGCGCCCCATCAGGCTGAAGACCCGCTCCCCCGGCGCCACCCCGAGGCCGCGCAGCACGTTGGCGAACCGGCTGGTGTGCGCGGCCAGCTGGGCGTAGGTCACCCCGCTGGTCTCGCCGTGCCGCCCGACCGCCAGGATCGCCCGCCGGTGACCACGCCCCTCGCGCACGTGCCGGTCGAGCGCCTCGTCGGCGATGTTGAGCCCGTGGTGGCCCGGCAGGCCGGCCAGCTCGCGGCGGGCGTCCTCCCAGCGGAAGCCCGCCCGGGCCGCCTCGTAGTCGGCCAGCCGGGGCGGCGGCCCGCTGCCCACGGACGGCGCGATCGGGGGCCAGACGTGCGTGCTCACCGCGGCCATGCGCGCCACCTCCACGTGCCGGTATGCCGTGACCAGAGTCGGGTGCGGCATCGCACCCGACCACGGCACAACGTCCCGGCGGGAGGGGTCGACCGGCCCACCTCCGGCGGGTCACCGACGCGTCGTCGTGGCGTCGGCGTCGCGTCGCCGACACGTCCCGAACGCGCCTGCGGGCCCGGGCGAGCACTGGCAGCATGACGGCCATGGAGTTCCAGGAGGTCGTCCGCCGTCGCCGCATGGTCCGCCGCTACGACCCCGACCGGCCGGTGCCGCCGGAGGTCCTCGACCTCGTCCTGCGCACCGCGATCCGGGCACCCAGCGCCGGGTTCAGCCAGGGCTGGGACTTCCTGGTGCTGGCCGAACCGCAGGAACGCCAGGCGTTCTGGGCCGCGACGACGGACCCCGACACCGAGCCGGACAGCTGGCTGACCGGGCTGATGAGCGCCCCGGTGCTCATCGTCTGCCTGTCCGACAAGGGCACCTACCTGCGCCGCTACGCCGAGCCCGACAAGGGGTGGACCGACCAGGACGAGGCCCGCTGGCCGGTGCCCTACTGGGACGTCGACACCGGGATGGCCGCGCTGCTCATGCTGCTCACCGGCGTGGACGAGGGCCTGGGCGGGCTCTTCTTCGGCGTGCCGCCGGAGTACCACGAGGACGTGCTGGAGGCGTTCGCGATCCCGCACGACCGGTCCATCGTCGGCGTCGTGGCCCTGGGCTACGCCGCGGCAGACCGGCGCAGCCCGAGCCTGCGCCGGGGCCGGCGGGAGGTCAGCGAGGTGGCCCACCGCGGCCGGTTCGGCACCCCCTGGGAGCCCACCGGCCCCTGACCCGCCCCACCGACCCCGCGGGCGCACACCGGGTCGGGTGCACACACCAGGGGTTGGCGGTCAGAACAGGGGTCGGCGGGCAGAACCCGGGTCGGCTCGTGCACCGGCCGCGACAGACCACCTCCGCGCCGGGGCGCCGCCACGCGACCACGGCCAGAGGAAACAGACAGGCTCACAAACCCGTTTCTGTGGTTTTTTGTGAGAAACCCTTTACATCGATGTGACCGTGGGCACACACTGGGGCGATCGGCACGCCAACCCCAGGAGGACCCCGGTGTACGCGGAAGAGCGCCAGCAGCACATCCTCGAGACGGCCCGTACCGCCGGTCGCGTCGAGGTCACCGCGCTGGCCGAGCAGCTCGACGTCACCCCCGAGACCGTCCGTCGAGACCTGACGGCGCTGGAGCGCCGGGGCCTGCTGCGCCGGGTGCACGGCGGCGCGATCCCGGTCGAGCGCCTCGGCTTCGAGCCGGCGGTGGCCACCCGCGAGGAGCGGCTGGTCACCGAGAAGGAGCGCATCGCCAAGGCGGCCCTGGCCGAGCTGCCCGACGAGGGCACGATCCTCATCGACGCCGGCACGACCACCGGCCGCCTGGCCGAGCTGCTCCCCCGCGACCGCGAGCTGACCGTGGTCACCAACTCGCTCACCGTCGCCGGCCAGGTCGCCACCCAGGCCAACCTGTCCCTCTACCTGCTCGGCGGCCGGGTCCGCGGGCGCACGCTCGCCTGCGTCGGCGAGTGGGCCGAGCGGGCCCTGGCGGACGTCTTCGTCGACGTGGCGTTCGTCGGCACCAACGGCCTCTCCCGCGAGCGCGGCCTGACCACCCCGGACCAGTCCGAGGCCGCGGTCAAGCGCGCCATGATCTCCTCCGCCCGCCGCGCCGTCGTGCTCACCGACCACTCCAAGGTCGGCATCGACCACTTCGCGCTGGTCTCACCGCTGGCCGAGATCGACACGATCATCACCGACAGCGGGCTCGACGCCGAGACCGCCGCCGAGCTCGAGGGCGAGGGCCCGGAGGTGATCCGGGCATGATCGTGACGCTGACGCCCAACCCGAGCATCGACCGCACCGTGTCGATCAGCCACCTCGAGCGCGGCGAGGTCCACCGGGCCACCTCCTCCCGGGTAGACCCCGGTGGCAAGGGCGTCAACGTCTCCCGCGCCCTCGCCGCGCACGGCCTGCACAGCGTCGCGGTGCTCCCGGCCGGCGGTGCCGAAGGCGCCCTGCTGGAGCGGCTGCTGACCAGCACCGGTGTCGAGGTCCTGCCCGTGCCGATCGGTGGGTCGGTCCGCGCCAACGTCGCCCTGGTCGAGCCCGACGGCACCACCACCAAGGTCAACGAGCCCGGCCCGACCCTGACCACCGCCGAGCTGTCCTCGCTGGTCGCCGGCGCGGCCACCGCCCTGATGCGCGGCCCGAGCTGGGTGGTCGGCTGCGGCTCGCTGCCCCCCGGGGTCGACGACGAGCTGTATGCCGGGCTGGTGCGGCGCGCCCGCGCCGCCGGCGTCCGCGTCGCGGTCGACACCTCCGGGGTGCCGCTGGCCCGGGCCGTCGCCGCCGGGCCGGACCTGATCAAGCCCAACCACGAGGAGCTCGCCGAGCTGGTCGGCGCCGCCCTGCCGACGCTGGCCGACGTGCACACCGCCGCCAAGGGCCTGGTCGGCCAGGGCGTGCGCACCGTCGTGGTCAGCCTCGGGCGCCACGGCGCCCTGCTCGTCACCGACGGCCTGACTGCCCACGGACACGCCGTCGTCGACCGGCCGCTGAGCACCGTCGGGGCCGGCGACGCCCTCCTGGCCGGCTACCTGCACGCCACCGCCACCGGCTCCGCCCCGGACTCGGCGCTGGCCGCGGGCGTCGCCTGGGGCGCTGCGGCCGTCGGGCTGCCCGGCAGCCGGATGCCCACCCCCGGTGACGTGCACGGCATACCCGTGCTGGTCACCCACCACCCCGACCTGACCCTGCGCCTGGCCCCCTGAGCCGACCCACCCCGACCCTTCGCACCCCGACCCGCCCACACCGCAAAGGAACCCGCACATGGCACTGATCACCGACAAGCTCGTGGTCCTGGACCTCGAGGCGCCGGACCGGCACGCAGCCACGCGCATCCTCGCCGAGGCGCTGGACAGCGAGGGCCGGGTCACCGACCTCGACGGCTTCCTCGCCGACGTCCGCAAGCGCGAGGAGCAGATGCCCACGGGCCTGCCGGGCGGGATCGGCATCCCCCACGCGCGCAGCGCCCACGTGACCGAACCCTCTCTGGTTTTCGGCCGCACCGCCGGCGTCGACTTCGGCGCCGAGGACGGCCCGGCCACACTCATCTTCCTCATCGCGGCCCCCGAGGGCGGCGGCGAGGAGCACCTGGCGATCCTGGCCAAGCTCGCGCGCCGCCTGGTCCGCCCGGACTTTCGTCAGTCCCTCCACGACGCGCCCGACAGTGCCGCGGTCGTCGACATCGTCACCCGAGAGGTGGTCAACCAATGAAGTTCGTCGCCGTGACGTCGTGCCCCACGGGCATCGCGCACACCTACATGGCGGCCGAGTCCCTCGAGCAGAGCGCGAAGGACGCCGGTCACGAGATCGCGGTCGAGACCCAGGGCTCGGCCGGCTCCCAGCCGCTGCCGGCGGACGTCATCGCCGCCGCCGACGCCGTGATCTTCGCGGCCGACGTCGAGGTGCGCGAGCGCCAGCGCTTCGCCGGCAAGCCGCTCGTGCAGGTCGGGGTCAAGAAGGCCATCTCCGACGGGCCGGGCCTGATCGCCCAGGCCGTGGCCGCCGCCGAGGAGGCCGCCGCGCACCCCGAGGTCCTGGCCGCCGCCGCGGCGCCCGCGTCCGGCGGCGGGCTGGCCACCAAGGTGGACTCGGAGGCCGGCACCGGCACCCGGATCCGCCAGTGGCTGATGACCGGCGTGAGCTACATGATCCCGTTCGTCGCGGCGGGCGGCATCCTCATCGCCCTGTCGTTCATGCTGGCCCAGATCGCCGGCGGCAAGCGCGGCGCGATCGCGGTCGTGAACTACAACCTCACGGGCACGGGCGTGGACGCCCACTGGAACCTCGCCACGAACTTCAACCTGACCAGCGGCATGGACTGGGCCGGGCTGCTGTTCGTCATCGGCGCCGCCTCGTTCGGCTTCCTCGTGCCGATCCTGTCCGGCTTCATCGCCTTCGCCATCGCCGACCGCCCCGGCATCGCCCCCGGCATCGTCGGCGGCTTCATCGCCGCGACGATGGGCGCCGGGTTCCTCGGCGGCATCGCCACGGGCTTCGTGGGCGGGTTCACCGCGCTGTGGATCAGCCGCCGCAAGGTCCCCAAGGGCGTGCGCGGCATCATGCCGGTCGTCGTCATCCCGCTGGTGTCCACCGCGATCACCGGAGCGGCGCTCATCCTCGTCCTCGGCCGGCCGATCAAGGCCATCTCCGACGGCCTGACCTCGTGGCTCAACGGCCTGACCGGCACCAACCTGGTGATCCTGGGCATCATCCTCGGCCTGATGATGGGCTTCGACCTCGGTGGCCCGGTCAACAAGGTGGCCTACACCTTCGCGACGACCGGCCTGGCCACCGCGGCCGCGACCGCCGCCGCCGGTGGCACCCCGCTCAAGGTCATGGCCGCGGTGATGGCCGCCGGCATGACCCCGCCGCTGGGCATGGCCCTGGCGACCACGATCCGGCCCGGGCTCTTCTCCGAGCCCGAGCGGGAGAACGGACGAGCCGCCTGGCTGCTCGGGGCGTCGTTCATCTCCGAGGGCGCGATCCCGTTCGCAGCCGCCGACCCCTGGCGGGTCATCGTCTCGAGCATGTCCGGCTCGGCCGTCGCCGGAGCCCTGGTGATGCTCTTCGGCAGCACCCTGCGCGCCCCGCACGGAGGCATCTGGGTCGTCCCGCTCATCGGCGCCCCGCTGCTCTTCCTCCTGGCGATCGCCGTCGGCACCTGCGTCACGACTGCCGTCGTGGTGGCCCTGAAGTCCACCGCGAAGACCACCGACGCCGACCTGGTGGCCGAGCCCGCCGCCACCACGACCGCGCCCGCGGTCTGACACCGGCACCACCCTCCCCCACCGGTGACCCCGGTGGACCACCCGAAGGAGCGAGAAGCACATGGCCCAGCGCACCGTCACCATCGCCTCGTCCGTGGGGCTGCACGCCCGGCCCGCCGCCCTGTTCGTCCAGGCCGCCACCGCCACCGGCCTGCCGGTGCAGATCGGCCGGGACGGCGAGGACGCCGTCGACGCCCGCAGCATCCTCGGCGTCATGGCCCTCGGGGCCAGGCACGGCGAGTCGGTCGTCCTGACGGCCGACGGCGACGGTGCGGACGCGGCCCTGGACGGCCTGGTCGAGCTGCTCTCCCGCGACCTCGACGCGGAGTGAGCGACATGGCCGACATCCAGAGCAAGCACGGCATCGGGGTCAGCCCCGGCACGGCGGTCGGACCCGTGGTCCAGGTCCGACCGCCCGTGCGGCCGCCGGCCGACGAGGCGCCGGCGGCGGACATGGCGGAAGCGGGCGCACGCGTCCGGGCCGTCCTGGAGTCGGTCGCCGCCACGCTGGAGGAGCGCGCGGCAGGCGCCGACGCGACCGCCCAGCAGATCCTCACCGCCACCGCGATGATGGCCCGGGACCCCGGCCTGGCCGGGGCGGTCGACACGCAGCTGGCCGCCGGTCGCGGTCCGGCGACGGCGGTCGACGCCGCCGTCGAGGAGTACTGCGCCATGTTCGCCGCGGCCGGCGGCTACCTCGCCGAGCGGGTCACCGACCTGCGCGACGTGCGCGACCGGGCCGTGGCCCGCGTGCTCGGGGTCCCCGAGCCCGGCGTCCCCCACCTGTCCGAGCCCAGCGTCCTGGCCGCCCACGACCTCGCACCGGCCGAGACCTCGGTCCTGGACCCCGCCACGGTGCTGGCGATCCTCACCGAGTCCGGCGGGCCCACCAGCCACACCGCGATCCTCGCGGCCCAGATGGGCATCCCGGCCGTGGTGCAGCTGCCCGGGGCCGTGGACATCCCGGCCGGCACCCGGGTCGCCGTCGACGGCGGCACCGGCGAGGTCGTGCTCGAGCCCGACGAGGGCCTGCAGCACGAGCTCGCCGCCAAGGCCGAGCGCCGCGCGGTCGCCCTGTCCGCGACCAAGGGCCCCGGCATGACCTCCGACCAGCACCCGGTCGCACTGCTCGCCAACATCGGGCGGCTCGAGGACGCGGTGCGCGCCGCGGCCGAGGACGTCGAGGGCGTGGGGCTGTTCCGCACCGAGTTCCTCTTCCTCGAGCGCGACACCGCCCCCACGGTGGAGGAGCAGACGCAGACCTACACCGCGGTCCTGGAGGCGTTCGGCTCACGCCGGGTCGTGGTGCGCACCCTCGACGCGGGCGCCGACAAGCCGCTGGCCTTCGCCGACCTCGGCCCAGAGGAGAACCCAGCCCTGGGCCGGCGAGGCCTGCGCATGTCGGCCCTGCGCCCCGACCTGCTCGACACCCAGCTGCAGGCGCTGGCCGCCGCCGCGCGAGCGACCGGCGCCGACATCCGGGTGATGGCACCGATGGTGGCCACCGCCGACGAGGCCGCGTGGTTCGCCCGCCGCGTGCGCGAGCACGGGCTGCCCTCGGTGGGGGTGATGATCGAGGTGCCCGCGGCCGCGCTGCGCTCCCGGCACGTCATGGCCGAGGTCGACTTCGCCAGCCTGGGCACCAACGACCTGGCGCAGTACGCCCTGGCCGCCGACCGGCTCCAGGGCGAGCTCGCCGACCTGCTCGACCCCTGGCAGCCGGGCCTGCTCGACCTCGTCGCCGCGGCGTGCGAGGGCGGCCGGGTCCACGGCAAGCCGGTCGGGGTCTGCGGCGAGGCCGCCGGTGACCCGCTCCTGGCCCTGGTCCTGGCCGGGCTGGGCGTCAGCAGCCTGTCCATGGCCCCGAGCCGGGTGCCCGCCGTGCGCCTGGCCCTGTCGCTGCACGAGCTGGCCGTCTGCGCCTCCCTGGCCGAGCGTGCCCGCGGCGCCCGGTCCGCGGAGGAGGCCCGCGCCGTGGTCGCCGAGCTGGCCCACCCCGACCTGCTCGCCATCCTCTGAACCACCCACCCCGGTATGCCGCGTGGCCACCTGGGCCACACGGCATACCGGGGTGCCTGCTCGCCGGTCCCGGCGAGTCGGTGGCCGGGCCCCCTGTCGCGTGGGCGAAGATGGCGTCCGGGAGAATCCGCCCCACGCAACCGACGCCGCACCCCCGAGGAGCACCACCGCGCATGGCCCGCCGTTCGTCGACCCCCTCTGGTGAGGAGCAGGACTTCCAGGAGCGCATCCTCGACATCGACGTCGAGGAGGAGATGCAGGGGGCGTTCCTCGAGTACGCCTACTCCGTCATCTACTCCCGGGCCCTGCCCGACGCCCGCGACGGCCTCAAGCCGGTGCAGCGCCGCATCCTCTACGGCATGAGCGAGCTCGGGCTGCGCCCCGACCGCGGCCACGTCAAGTCCAGCCGCGTCGTCGGCGAGGTCATGGGCAAGTACCACCCGCACGGCGACGGCGCGATCTACGACGCCCTCGTGCGCATGGCCCAGCCGTTCACGATGCGCCTGCCGCTGGTCGACGGGCACGGCAACTTCGGCTCCCTCGACGACGGCCCGGCCGCCTCCCGATACACCGAGGCCCGGCTGGCCCCCGCCGCGCTGCTGATGACCGGCAGCCTGGACGAGGAGACCGTCGACTTCGTCCCCAACTACGACGACCAGCTGCTCCAGCCGGGCGTCCTGCCGGCGGCCTACCCCAACCTGCTCGTCAACGGCGCCAGCGGCATCGCCGTGGGCATGGCCACGAGCATGCCGCCGCACAACCTCGTCGAGGTCATCGGTGCGGCCCGGCACCTCATCGCCAACCCGCAGTGCTCGCTGGACGACCTGATGAAGTTCGTCCCCGGGCCGGACCTGCCCGGCGGCGGCAAGATCGTCGGGCTCGAGGGCATCCGCGACGCCTACCTGAACGGCCGCGGCACCTTCCGCACGCGCGCCACCACCCGGATCGAGAACGTCACGCCCCGCAAGAAGGGCATCGTCGTCACCGAGCTGCCCTACCTCGTCGGCCCCGAGAAGGTCATCGAGAAGATCAAGGACAACGTCCAGTCCAAGAAGCTGCAGGGCATCAGCGACGTCAAGGACCTCACCGACCGCAAGCACGGCCTGCGCCTGGTCATCGAGGTCAAGAACGGCTTCAACCCCGAGGCGGTGCTGGAGCAGCTCTACAAGCTGACCCCGATGGAGGACTCCTTCGGCATCAACAACGTCGCGCTCGTCGACGGCCAGCCGCGCACCCTGGGCCTGAAGGACCTGCTGCGCGTCTACGTCGACTTCCGCACCGACGTGGTCCGCCGCCGCAGTGCCTACCGGCTGCGCAAGCGGGAGGAGCGCCTGCACCTGGTCGAGGGCCTGCTCATCGCGATCCTCGACATCGACGAGGTCATCCAGGTGATCCGCAGCTCCGAGGACGCCGCGGTGGCCAAGGACCGCCTGATGGAGGTCTTCGACCTCTCCGACCCGCAGGCGACCTACATCCTGGACCTGCAGCTGCGCCGCCTGACGAAGTTCTCCCGCGTCGAGCTGGAGACCGAGAAGGCCGAGCTCGAGCGCCAGATCGAGGCGCTGCGCGCCATCCTCGGCGACGAGAAGCTGCTGCTCAAGACCGTGTCCTCCGAGCTCGCCGACGTCGCCAAGGCCCACGGCACGCCGCGGCGCACCGTGCTGCTGGAGTCGGCCGGCACCCCCCTGACGGCGTCCTCGCCGCTGGAGGTCAGCGACGACCCGTGCTGGGTGCTGCTGTCCTCCACCGGCCTCATGGCCCGCACCACCACCGCCGACCCGCTGTCCAACGAGGGCGGCCGGCACAAGCACGACGCGGTGGTCGCCACCGTGCGCACCACCGCCCGCGGGTATGTCGGGCTGGTCACCTCGCGCGGCCGGATGATCCGCCTGTCCGCGCTGGAGCTGCCCACCCTGCCGCCGACCAACGGCGCGCCGTCGCTGTCCGGCGGGGCGCCGCTGGCCGCCTTCGTCGACCTGCCTCGCGGCGAGGAGCCGCTGACGCTGGTCTCGCTGCGGGAGGACTCCCCCGGGATCGCCCTCGGCACCGCCCTCGGCGTGGTCAAGCGGGTCACCACCGACTACCCCGGCAACAAGGACGACTGGGAGGTCATCTCGCTCAAGGACGGCGACGCGGTCGTCGGCGCGGTCGAGCTGACCACCGGCCAGGAGGACCTGGTCTTCCTCACCAACGTCGCCCAGCTGCTGCACTTCTCCGCCGCGGTCGTGCGCCCGCAGGGCCGCCCGGCCGGCGGCATGGCGGGCATCAAGCTGGCCGGCGACGAGCGGGTGGTCTTCTTCGGTGCGGTCGACCCCGCGGCGGACAACGTCGTGGTGACCTCGGCCGGGTCCTCCGGCGCCCTGCCCGGCACCGAGGCCGGCTCGCTGAAGGTCACGCCCTACGCCGAGTACCCCGCCAAGGGCCGCGCGACCGGCGGCGTCCGGGCGCACCGGTTCCTGCGCGGCGAGGACACCCTGCTGCTGGCCTGGGTCGGGGCCGTGCCGGCGCGGGCTGCTGCCGCCAACGGGGTGGCCGTCGACCTGCCGCCGGCCACGGGCAAGCGGGACGGCTCCGGCACCCCGGCGCCGACCCCGATCGCCGCGATCGCCCCCGCGTTCCCGGCCGGTCCGGCCGACCAGGAGCCCGGGGCCGCCGTCCCGGCCGAGGCCGAGCTGCCGCCGGGCGACGGCGAGGGCGAGTGACCGAGGCGCCCAGCGGCCACGGCCACAGCGCACCCGGCGCCTGCTCGGTGCTCTGGGACCAGGCGCACGCCCCGGCCCCGGGCACGGCCGCGCAGGCACGGTTCTGGGTGGCGCTGGAGCAGCCCGGCCCGTGGGGTCGTGAGGCGGCGACCCAGTCCCACCTCGACCCCGACGTCGGGGCCGGCCTCGACCGGCTCTGCGCCGAGCACGGCGGGCGGCTGCTGCTCATCCGCCGTCCGGGCACGCACGCCGACCGGCGTGGCAGCGAGGGGCAACGCGTCTACGTCGCCGGTGGCCTGACCGACCGGCCGTGGCTGCTCGAGGCGGACCTCGACCTGCCCTCCCAGCTCGGCCGGCTGCCGTGGCCGGCCCTGGCGGCGGGAGACATCGACATCGTCCTCGACGCGGTGCCCGAGCTCGAGGAGGCATCCGACCCGGTGCTGCTGGTGTGCACGAACTCTCGCCGGGACGTGTGCTGCGCGCTGCGCGGACGCCCGGTGGCGCTGGCCGCCGCGCAGGCCCGCCCGGGACGGGTGTGGGAGTGCTCCCACACCGGCGGGCACCGGTTCGCGCCCACGGGCGTGCTGCTCCCCTGGGGCCAGACGCTCGCCCGGCTCGACGAAGACCTCGCCGTCGAGGTGCTCGACGCGGCGGAGCGCGGTGAGCTGCCCGCCGCCGCGCTCGGGCCGTGGCACGACCGGGGCCGCAGCGTCCTCGAGCCACCGGCGCAGGCGGTGGAGGCAGCCCTGCGCGAGCAGCTCGGCGAGCTGGACCTCATCGCCTTGTCGACCTCCGCCGAGCCCGACCCCGAGGACTCGACCGCGTGGCGGTGCACGGTGAGCCACCGCGATGGCCGCTGCTGGTCGGTGCGGGTGGAGCGGCTCATGGGCGACCACCTGCCGGAGTCGTGTGGCAAGGCGCCTGTGGCCACGTGGTCGTGGAGGGTGGGACCGGCCTCCCTCGTCTGAAGCGGCCGAGCACCCTTCTCCGGCAGTTGATCCCGCCCGCCGCAGCATCGAGCGCGTGGGCTCTCCTTCGGGCACAGCACTCCCGGGATCCGGCGCCGCAGCCGGAAACCCTTCAACCCGAGCCTTTTCCGTCCGTGGGACGGGGACACCCCCGCCACGGCAACGACACGAGCTTCGCCGAGCCCGGCCAGGGCGGCGACCGCAGATGGTGGCGGCCGGCATACGGCTCGGCCTTTTATCGCGGCGGGGGCGCGCGTGAGGGATCGGTTACCCGATCGTTATGCCTGCAGACCCCACCTGCGGTTGCGAGGTCGTGTGCAAGCGTTTTTACTCAGGTGTCTGATATCCCTCAGTGTCGAGGTGCTCAGCCCCCGGCACGCCATTGATTCGGAGGCGGGCGGATGGCCCACGACACAAGAAGGCGCCGCGCACGCGTGGCGTTCGCAGCGGCCGCCACAGTCGCCCTGGTGACTGCGGGGTGCAGCAGCGGCAGTTCTTCCTCGAGCAGCTCGGCGCAGGCAGGCGCCAGCTCCCGTGGGCCGATCACGTTCGTCACGGGCAAGGACAACAGCAACGTCTGGGCGCCCACGATCGCGAAGTGGAACTCGGCCCACCCCAACGAGAAGGTCACGCTCAAGGAGCAGACCGACCAGGCCGACCAGCAGCACGACGACATCGTGCAGCACATGCAGGCCAAGGACCCCAGCTACGACATCGTCACCGTGGACGTCGTCTGGACCGCCGAGTTCGCGGCCAAGGGCTGGCTGGTCCCGCTCAAGGGCCAGTTCGCCATGGACACGAGCAAGCTGCTCAAGCCGACCGTGGTCGCGGCGACCTACAACAACACGCTCTACGCCGCGCCGTTCGCCAGTGACGGCGGGCTGCTCTACTACCGCAAGGACCTCGTCCCGACGCCTCCCAAGACGCTGGACGAGATGTGGAGCAAGTGCAGCATCGCCAAGTCGAAGAACATGGGCTGCTACGCCGGCCAGTTCTCCAAGTACGAGGGCCTGACCGTCAACGCGGCCGAGGCGATCAACACCGCCGGCGGCAAGATCGTCGACGACCAGGGCAAGCCGACCGTGGACTCCCAGGAGTCCCGCAAGGGCCTGCAGATGCTCGCCGACCACTACAAGAACGGCGACATCCCCAAGGAGGCCATCACCTTCCAGGAGGAGCAGGGCCGCCAGGCGTTCGAGGCGGGCAAGCTGCTCTTCCTGCGCAACTGGCCCTACGTCTACAACCTGGCCAAGACCGACGGCTCCTCCGTCGTCAAGGACAAGTTCGGCGTCGCCCCGCTGCCCGGCCTGTCCGGTCCCGGCGCCTCGAGCCTCGGTGGTCACAGCGAGGGCATCAGCGTCTACTCCAAGCACAAGGCCACGGCCTTCGACTTCCTCAAGTTCATCGAGGAGGACGCGCAGCAGAAGTTCTTCATGGAGAAGGGCTCGCTGGCCCCGGTCGTGGCGTCGATCTACGACGACGCGGCGCTGGTCGCGAAGTACCCCTACCTGCCCACGCTGAAGACCTCCATCGAGAACGCGGTCCCGCGTCCGGTGACGCCGTACTACCCGGCGGTCACCACGGCCATCCAGGACAACGCCTACCCCGCCATCAAGGGTGACAAGACCGTGGACCAGGCCATCAAGGACATGCAGGCTGCGATCAAGTCGGCCACCAGCGGCGGCTGATCGACATCGCCGGTGGTGGGGCCGGGTCTCTTGCCCGGCCCCACCACCGGCGCCACACTCCTGCTGGAAGGCATCGTGAACGGTGCCTGGGTGCCACGTCTGGGCAAGGAGGCCCCGCATGAGCACGACTGTTGAGACGGTGACGCGCCCGAGCACGCCGCCGAGCAAGCGCAAGCGCGGAGGCCTGAACGCCGGACAGGGCCGGAGGGGACTGTTCCTCGTCCTCCCGACGATCGTCGTGCTCACGGTGGTCATCGTCTACCCACTGATCAGCGCGGTCATCCTCTCGTTCCAGAAGGACTCCGGCCTCGACAAGGCCACCGGCCTGTTCGTCGAGGGCGGCCCGGCCGGCCTGTCCAACTACACCCACTGGCTGCTGGCCGACTGTGGCACCGGCAGGAGCAGCTGCCCACCGGGCAGCATCGGCTCGCTGTTCTGGCCGGCGCTGACCATCACCCTCTTCTTCACCGTGGTGTCGGTGTCCCTCGAGGTCGTGCTCGGACTGTGGTTCGCCACGATCATGAACCGCGAGTTCCGCGGCCGCGGCCTGGTCCGGGCCGCCATCCTGGTGCCGTGGGCGATCCCCACCGCCGTGACCGCCAAGCTGTGGCTGTTCATCTTCGCCTACGACGGGATCGCCAACCACCTGCTCGGCTTCGTCGGGATATCGCCCCTGTTGTGGACCGGTGACGCCTGGCCGGCGCGGTTCGCGGTCATCATCGCCGACGTCTGGAAGACGACGCCGTTCATGGCGCTGCTCATCCTGGCCGGCCTGCAGCTGATCGGCTCCGACGTCTACGAGGCGGCCCAGATCGACGGGGCCACCCGCTGGCAGACCTTCACCCGGATCACCTTGCCGATGATCAAGGTCCCGTTGATGGTGGCCGTGCTCTTCCGCACCCTCGACGTGCTGCGCATCTTCGACCTGCCGTGGATCCTCACCGGCGGTGGCGGTGGCGACGGCCACGCCACGACGACCTTGTCGATCCTGGTGATCAAGCAGATCCGGGAGGGCTTCCACAGCGCGTCCGCGCTGTCGACCATCGTCTTCCTGATCATCGCGTTCGTCGCGTTCCTGTTCATCCGGTTCGGCGGCGCGGACGTGGTCCAGCGGCCCCCGAAGGGTGCCCGCGGCGACAAGGTGAAGCTGACCGAGAACCCGGCTGTCGAAGCCGTCGCGGAAGGGAACTGACGTCATGACTGCCACCACGGGCACCGCGCCCGGCACCACCACCAGCGACGTCGCCCACGCGCACCACGTCAAGAGCGAGCGGTGGAAGAACACCCGGGCCTATGCCGGCCTCGCGCTCATCGTCATCTGGGGCCTGGCGCCCTTCTACTGGATGATCGTCACGGCGTTCCGCGACGTGGGCTACACCTTCGACACGACGCCGTGGCCGACCCACGTCACGCTGGACAACTTCAAGACGGCGTTCTCGACCGACCGCGGCAACCACTTCGCGCAGGCCCTCGGCAACAGCGTCATCATCGGCGTGGTGACCACCGTGCTGGCGATGCTCGTCGGCGTGTTCGCCGCCTACGCCCTGTCGCGGCTGCACTTCCGCGGCAAGTACCTCGTGCTCGGTTTCATCCTGGGCGCGTCGATGTTCCCCGGCGTGGCGCTCGTGTCGCCGCTGTTCCAGCTGTTCTCCTCGCTGGGCTGGCTGACCGGTGCGAACTACCAGGCACTGATCATCCCGGACATCTCCTTCGCCCTGCCGCTCACGGTCTACACCCTGACGGCGTTCTTCTCGGAGATGCCGTGGGAGCTCGAGGAGTCGGCGCGGATGGACGGCTGCACGCAGGGCCAGGCCTTCCGCAAGATCATGCTGCCGCTCGCGGCGCCGGGCCTGTTCACGACCGCGATCCTGGCGTTCATCAGCGCGTGGAACGAGTTCCTGCTCGCCTCACAGTTCGCCACCTCGACGACCCAGCCGGTCACCGTCGCCATCGCGAACTTCGCCGGCGCCCAGCCGCACCAGGAGCCCTACACCACCGTCATGGCGGCAGGCACCATCGTCACGGTCCCCCTCATCATCATGGTGCTGTTCTTCCAGCGCGCGATCGTCTCCGGCCTGACCGCCGGAGGCGTCAAGGGCTGAGGCCAGGGCCATGGGGATCTTCAACCCCGGGGGTGGCACGGGCAGCCACCCCCGGGCCAGGGCCGAGCGGCTCGAGCTGCTCATGGGCCTCCTCGGCTTCTTCACGCTCATGGCCTTCATCCAGACGCTGGTGCTGGAGCTGCGCGGCCAGAACGCGGTCGGCGCGGCCCTGCTGCTCGCCGGCCTCGTCGCGGCGCTCTACCTGGCCTGGCGGGCACGGCGCAAAGTCAAGCTCTAGGCGGGGGATGCCATGAGCACCATCCACGACGTCGCGAAAGCCGCGGGGGTGTCCGTCTCCACCGTGTCGCGTGCGCTGCGCGGCCTGGACCGGGTGAGCCCGCAGACCCGGGACCGGGTGGCCAAGGCCGCCCTCGACCTGCGTTACGTCGCGTCCCCGACCGCCTCGTCGCTGGCCTCCGGACGCACCCGGGTCGTGGCCGTGGTGGTGCCCTTCCTCACCCGCTGGTTCTTCGCCACGCTGATCAGCGGCATCGAGAAGGCCCTGCGCAGGCAGGGCCACCACGTGCTGCTCGTCGACCTCGAGGGCGAGTCGTACGACAGCCGGCTGCGGCTGAGCCAGGACATGCTCTGGAAGCGGGTCGACGGCGTCATCGTGCTCAACACGCCCCTGGACGAGCAGGAGCAGGCCCTCATCGACAGCCTGGGCCTGCCGGTGATCACCATCGGCAACCGCATCCGCGACTGGCCCTGCGTGCGGATCGACGACCGGGCGGCGATGGGCGTCGCGGTCCGCCACGTCCTCGACCTCGGCCACACCCGGATCGCCTACGTCGGAGCGGTGGAACAGGGCACCTCCATGCTGCAGACCCCGCGCGAGCGCGCGGAGACCTTCCTGACCACCCTGGCCGAGCGCGGACTGCGGTGCCCACCCACGTGGGTGGTGGGCTCGGACTGGACGGCGGCGGGCGCGGCGCGCGACGTCGCCGCCCTCCTGCGGGCCCGGTCCCGGCCCACGGCCGTCGTCGCCGCGTCGGACGAGATGGCGTTCGGGGTCATGGCGGCCGCCCGGCGGGCCGGCCTGTCGGTGCCCGGGGACCTGTCCGTGGTCGGCATCGACGACCACGTGCTCGCGGAGGTGCTCGACCTGACCACCGTGCGGCAGGACGTCCCACACCAGGGGCAGCGCGCGGCCGAGCTGCTGCTCGGCCGGCTGCTCGACGGCTCGGTCACTCCGCCGCCCGGTGACGAGGTGGTCCCGGTCCAGCTCGTCGTGCGCGGCTCCACCGCCGCGCCGGTCCGGGCCGCGCGCCGGGGCGGCACCTCACGCGCCGCGAGCGCCTGAGGTCCGCCCCGCCCTCAGCGGTGGGCGTCGATGAAGCCCAGGATCTGCGTCCACGCGTCGGCGCACGCCTCGGCCCACTCCTCGAAGGACCGGTCGAAGAACGAGTGCGGGGCCCCCTCGTAGACCTTCGTCGTGTGGTCCTTGCCCGCCCGGGTCAGCGCGTCGTCGAAGGCCATCGTCTCCTCCAGCGGGATGCCCTTGTCAGCACCGGCGACCAGCAGCAGCAACGGCGAGTCGATCGCGTGCAGCACCTCCATGGCCGTGGACGGCCGCCCGTAGAAGCCGATCGAGCCGGCCGGGTGCAGGGCCGTGCCCGCGAGCCGCCAGGAGTGGCCGCCGAACAGGCAGAAGCCCAGCGTGAAGATCGGGTCCTGGCTGCGCTCCCGAAGGCGCGCGGCGGCGGCCGAGGCGTCGGCCAGGACGTGCTCGGGGTGCAGGGCCTTGGCGTGCGGCAGGTACTCGAAGTCGTCATCGCGCGCAGTCGGGCCGGCGCTGCGGGCGTAGGGGTCGATCGCCACCGTGTCCAGGCCGGCCTCGGCGCAGCGCAGCGCGAGGTCGGTGTAGTACGGGTGCAGCCCACGGATGTCCGGCAGCAGCACGAGGCTGGCGCCGCGACGGGTCACCGGCTGGGCGTCGAACGCCGCGAAGCGGGTGCCGTCGGCCGAGGTCAGCTCGACCGGGCCGTGCTCGCCGATCTCACTGGACTTCGGGGGTGCCGGGGGACGCTGGTCGCTGGAGAAGCACATGCGCCCAGTCTGCGGGCTCGATCCCTGCCGGGCCACCGCTGGTGAGGTATGCCGCGCCGGCGCCGCCGCGGCATACCTCACCGGTCGCGGGCGGCCGGATCTGTCCGGCCCCCCGCGGTGGCTCAGACGTCGATCCGCTCGCGGTCCAGTGCCGTGGCCGAGTCGATGATGAAGTCCTTGCGCGGCGCGACGTCGTTGCCCATGAGCAGGTCGAAGACCCGCTCGGCCATCTCGGCGTCCTTGAGCGTCACCCGGCGCAGGGTGCGGTGGCGCGGGTCCATCGTGGTCTCGGCCAGCTGGTCGGCGTCCATCTCGCCGAGGCCCTTGTAGCGCTGCATCGGCTGCTTGATCTTGCGGCCCTTCTTCTCCAGCGCCGTGACCGTCCGGCGCATCTCACCCTCGTTGTAGGTGTAGATGAGCTCGTTCTTCTTGCCGCCGGGGTTGACGACCTCGATGCGGTGCAGCGGCGGCACGGCGGCGTAGACCCGGCCCGCCTCGACGAGCGGTCGCATGTAGCGGAAGAACAGGGTCAGCAGCAGGGTGCGGATGTGGGCGCCGTCGACGTCGGCGTCGGTCATGATGATGACCTTGCCGTAGCGGGCCGCCTCGAGGTCGAACGAGCGTCCCGACCCGGCGCCGATGACCTGGATGATCGCGGCGCACTCGGCGTTCTTGAGCATGTCCGCGACCGAGGCCTTCTGGACGTTGAGGATCTTGCCCCGGATCGGCAGCAGCGCCTGGTGGTCGGAGGACCGGGCCAGCTTGGCCGTGCCGAGCGCGCTGTCACCCTCGACGATGAACAGCTCGGAGCGGTCCACGTCGGAGGTGCGGCAGTCGGCCAGCTTGGCCGGCAGCGAGGAGGTCTCCAGCGCGTTCTTGCGCCGCTGGGTCTCCTTGTGCAGCCGCGCGCTGATCCGCGACTTCATCTCGGCGACGACCTTCTCCAGCAGCAGCGCCGCCTGGGCCTTCTCGCCACGCTTGGTCGAGGTGAGCAGGGCGGTCAGCTCCTTCTCGACCACCTTGGTCACGATCGCCCGCACGGCCGAGGTGCCGAGGACCTCCTTGGTCTGGCCCTCGAACTGGGGCTCGGCCAGGCGCACCGTCACCACGGCGGTCAGCCCGGCGAGGATGTCGTCCTTCTCGGGCTTGTCCTGGCCGACCTTGAGCCGCCGGGCGTTGACCTCGAGCTGCTTGCGGAAGACCTTCATCAGGGCCTGCTCGAACCCGGCCATGTGGGTGCCGCCCTTGGGCGTGCTGATGATGTTGACGAAGGAGACGACCTTGGTGTCGTAGCCGGTGCCCCAGCGCAGCGCGATGTCGACGCCGCACTCACGCTCGACCTCGGTCGGGGTCATGTGCCCCTTGTCGTCCAGGACGGGCACGGTCTCCTTGAAGTGGCCCGAGCCCTGCAGCCGCCACACGTCGGTCACGGCCGGGTCGGCGGCCAGGAAGTCGGTGAACTCGCTGATGCCGCCGTCGTGCTGGAAGCGCTCCTCGTGGGGGCCGTGCTCCCCCGGCGTGCCCGGCACCCCGCGCTCGTCGCGGATGACGATGGCCAGGCCGGGGATGAGGTAGGAGGTCTGGCGGGCGCGGCCGATCAGCTCGTCGTAGACGAAGGCGGCGTCCTTGAGGAAGATCTGCCGGTCGGCCCAGTAGCGGATGCGGCAGCCCGTGCGCCCGCGCGCCGCCTTGCCGACGATGCGCAGCTCGCTGTTGTCCACGAACGGGGTGAACTCGGCGGCCGCCGACTTGTCCCCGTTGCGGTCGGCGAACACGCCCGGCTCGCCGCGGTGGAAGCTCATCGCGTAGGTCTTGCCGCCACGGTCGACCTCGACGTCGAGGCGCTCGGACAGGGCATTGACCACCGAGGCACCCACGCCGTGGAGGCCACCGGAGGCGGTGTAGGAGCCGCCGCCGAACTTGCCACCGGCATGCAGCTTGGTGAAGACCACCTCGACACCGGTCAGGCCGGTGCGGGGCTCCACGTCGACGGGGATGCCTCGGCCGTTGTCACGGACCTCGACCGAGCCGTCGGCCAGGAGGATGACCTCGATCTGGTCGCCGAAGCCGCCCAGCGCCTCGTCGACGGCGTTGTCGATGATCTCCCACAGGCAGTGCATGAGGCCGCGGGAGTCGGTCGAGCCGATGTACATGCCGGGGCGCTTGCGCACCGCCTCCAGTCCCTCGAGGACCTGCAGGTGGCGGGCGGTGTAGTCGCTGGCGGCGCTCTTGACGGCGGTCTTGGTGGCGGTCTTGGTGGCGGTGGCCACGGGGTGGGATTCCCTTCGATGGTGCCGGTCCCCCGGCCCCGGGCCGGGTTTCTGCTTGGCTGCAGGCTAGCCTCCTCCACCGACGCACCCACGTCAGGCACGCGGCATACCGGCTTGTTCCGGCACTCGTGCGCTGACAGCGGAATCGGCCCATGAGATGACCCACACCGGCGTGCCCCTGCCCGGCGGGAACGAACTGGCGTGCTTCACTGTTGGAACCGGCGCAGACGGGATGACCCGGAGGCAGGCCGGCAGCCGGAGGGCTCCGAACCACCAGTGGGTGCGGAGGACCAACGGACGCCGACACCGCACCGGGCGCCCACTACGACGTAAGGAAGGCAGACGTGACCACTGCACTGGCACCGACTCTGACCGCGGCCGACCGCTGCGACCGCTGTGGCGCCCAGGCCTACATTCGCGCCCGCCTCACCGCTGGCGGCGAGCTGCTCTTCTGCGCCCACCACGGGCGGGAGCACCTGGCCAAGCTGAAGGACATCTCCATCGAGATCCAGGACGAGAGCGACCGCCTCGTCGAGACCTCCCCGATGGCTGCGCCCGACGAGCGCTGACCCCGGCCGGCAGGCCCCCGGCCCATGCAGCCCGTGACCCTGCTCGCGGGCGTCCTGGTGCTGCTGGGCCTGCTCGGCATCGTCGTACCGCTCCTGCCCGGGCTGCCGCTGGTCTGGGCAGGAGCGTTGTTGTGGGCGGTCTCGGTGCACACCGTCGGAGCGTGGCTCGTGCTCGGCCTGGTGTCCGCCCTGGCCGTGCTCGGCATGGTGCTCAAGTACGTCCTGCCGGGCCGTCACCTGCAGTCCAGCAGCGTGGGCACGCCCACCATGCTCGCCGGCGTCGCCGTGGGTGTGGTGGGCTTCTTCGTGGTCCCGGTGGTCGGCGGCGTGCTCGGCTTCGTGCTGGGGATCTTCCTGGCCGAGCTGCTGCGGTTGCGCTCGACGGCGGCCGCCTGGCCGTCCACGGTCACGGCGCTCAAGGCGGTCGGGCTGGGCGTGCTGGTCGAGCTCGCAGCCGGGTTCGCCATGGCGGGGACCTGGGTGGTCGGCCTGCTCACCGTCGGCTGAGGCCGGGCCGCGACCTCACCGGGACGCGACGCATCTGACCACTGTCCCGAGGGCCACCGCGGCAGGTCACCGCCGGTTGGTCAGCTCCAGTCGTTGCGACGCTTGTCCCAGCGCTGCTCGAGGCGCTGCATGAACGTCTGGCCGGAGCGGGCCTTGCGGGCCTTGGACGACGAGGTCGCGGCCGGGCGGATGCTGCCGTCCGGGGCGACCGAGCCCAAGGTGGCCTTGGTCCGTGGCGGGGTGCTGGCGTAGACCGCCCCGCCGATCATCAGCGCGAAGCCGATCGCGCCGATCCATACCGCCTGCATGACCCCGAGCACGACCAGGCCGAGGCCGACGACCACCGCCGCGACCCCGAGGATGATGCGCCGACGCATACGGGCGCGGGCGATGGAGCCCTGCATCTGCGAGGCGAACTTCGGGTCCTCGGCATACAGCGCTTGCTCCATCTGCTGCAGCAGATGCTGCTCGTGCTCTGAGAGCGGCACCTTCGACCTCCCGTGCGCTCGCTTCGATGAGGAAGACGCTTGGCGATCCGAAAACGTTTCCTCCGGGCGGGATCCGGACGGGCATGTTCTTCTCGCTGTGGTTCAGGATATGTCCCCGCGCAGCGTTGTGGTACCCGGCCTTCAGTCCCGGGCTGAGGGACCTGTGTCACGGGCCGGCGGGGGGACCTCCCCGGGCCGGGGCCCGGGCGCCGCGGCCGTCGGGGCGGGCGTCTGCTCCCGTCGACCGGGCGTCCCGGACCAGGCTGGCCGGGCGGACCGCACCCGCCCCGAACCGGGCACTGGCCCGGTCGACGGCCCGGTCGGCGTCGCGCCAGCCGTGCGCCGGCTCGTCGAGCCGCCCCTGCACCGGCGCGGTCCCGGCCTCGAGCAGCCCCTCGACCTTGACCCCGACCAGGCGCAGCCTTGCCCGCTGCAGGCCGAGGCCGTCGAACAGGTCTCGCGCCGTGGCGTAGAGGTCGCGGCTGACGTCGGTGGGGTCGCGCAGGGTCCGTGACCGGGTGATCGTGGTGAAGTCGGCGAAGCGCACCTTGAGGGTCACCGTGCGCCCGACCAGGCCGGCGGCACGCATCCGGGCCGCGGTGCGGTCGCTGAGCTTGAGCAGCTGGCGGTGGATGACCGCCGGGTCGTCGACGTCGTGGGCGAAGGTCTCGTCCGAGCTGATGCTGCGCTCGCGCCGTGCCGGCACGACCGGGCGGGGGTCGCGTCCCCACGCGAGGTCGTGCAGGTGTGCCCCCGTGGTCTCGCCCAGCCCGCGGCGCAGGGTCTGCACGGGGGTGTGCGCGATGTCGGCCACGGTGCGCAGGCCGAGCCGGTGCAGCGACTCCTCGGTGCGCTCCCCCACCCCCCAGAGGGCGCCCACCGGCAGCTGGTGCAGGAACGGGACGACCTCCGTGCGGGGTACGACGAGCAGCCCGTCGGGCTTGGCCAGCCCGGAGGCCAGCTTGGCGACGAACTTCGTCGGAGCCACGCCCACCGAGCAGGTGACGCCCTGCTCGTCGGCGATGGTGTCGCGGACCATCCGGGCGATCCGGGACGGTGACCCGAGGCGGCGACCCGCCCCGGAGACGTCGAGGAACGCCTCGTCCATCGACAGCGGCTCCACGATCGGGGTGACCGTGCCGAACACCGCCATCACCGCCTGCGACACCTGGGAGTAACGGGTGTAGTCGGGCGCGACGACCGTGGCCTGCGGGCAGAGCCGCCGGGCCCGGGCCATGGGCATGGCGGCGGCGACCCCGAACGCGCGCGCCTCGTAGGTCGCCGAGAGCACCACCCCGCGGTTGCCGCCACCGCCGATGATGACCGGGGTGCCGACCAGCTCGGGACGGGCCAGCAGCGACACCGAGGCGTAGAAGGCGTCCATGTCGACGTGCAGGATCGAGCAGCCGGTGTCGTCGGGCTCCCCGCCACTGCGCGCCGGCACGGTGAACTGCCGCCGGCTCATCGCCGGCTCCCCGGGCCGTGGGCCGGCACCGCGGTGCCCACGCCAGTGGCTACCCCACCGGTATGCCGTGCCGGTCGCCTCCCGTGGGAGGTGTCGGGGCGTGTGGGCGAGCAGTCCCGGCGTACGGGCAGGCGGTCAGGCCTCGCGGGTGAGCGGTCAGGCCTTGCGGGCGAGCACGTGCAGGGTCGCGCCGAGCTGGCCCAGGAAGCCGAAGTCGGGGTGCCGCGCGGCCGCCTGCTCGAGCTCGAGCAGGGCGGTGCGGTCGGCGTCGGAGTCGGTGAAGGCGGCCGGGACGAGGTCGCTGAAGATGCGCACGCCGTGGGAGTCCTGGACCTCCATCCCGGCGCCGCGCAGCAGCTCCTCCACTCCCCCGGCGTCGAAGCGGCGCGGCAGCGGGTCGGTGGCCCCCCAGCGGCCGTCGGCGCTGGTGAGCGCGTGCCGGGCCTGGGCGAACTGGCCGGCCAGCGCCTTGGCCATGACCACGGCAAGGCGCTGGGCGACGAGCAGGCTGAGGTGGCCACCGTCGGCCAGGACGGCGGCGACGGACTGCAGGCTGGCCTGCGGGTCGTCGACGAACTCCAGCACCCCGTGGCAGCAGACCAGGTCGGCCTCGCCGGCGGGGTGGACATCGAGCAGGGTGCCGGCGTCTCCCTGGACCGCGACGACCCGGTCGGCGACCCCGGCGTCACCGGCGCGCCGGTTGAGGGCGGCCAGGGCGTCAGGGCTGGGGTCGACGACGGTGACGTGGTGGCCGAGCGCGGCAATCGGCACGGCCAGGCCGCCAGTGCCGCCGCCGAGGTCGACCACCCGCAGCGGCCGGCCGAGCTCGCCGGTGCGGTGCTCCACGAGCGAGCGCACCGACTCCCAGACGGCGAAGGTGCGCACCGAGGTCTCGACCCCACCGCGGCGGGAACGTCGGAGGTCTTCGGGCACGGTGGCACTCCTTCGGTGGCAGCCGTCGGCCGTGGCGGCTGCGGTGGCACGGGGACGCGCCTCACCCTAGTGCCCCGAGCTTCCGGGGCTGGCGTGCCACAGCTTGCGGGACGGCGTCCCCGGCGGGGTGTCACCGTCGGGGACGACCCGGCTGTCGGAGAGCTTGCGGGCGTCGCGCACGTCGCCACCTGCCGGGCGGATGTCGGCGTAGGGCGACTGCCTGAAGCCCGAGGCGTGCACCAGCACCCGGCGCCGCCGGCCACCGCCCATGCCCCCGGCCCGCTCCCCCTGCTCCGTCCCGTCCCCCTCGCCCGGGCCCCCGAACCCGCCGGGGTGGCCCACGCCGAACCCGCCGTCGGGGCCGGTGAACCCGCCGGAGGGCGTCGCATCGCTGAGCGGCCCACCCTGCCCGGCACCGTGCCCGGAGGCCGGCGCCATGACCGGCCGGCTGGACCGGGACGCGGCCGCCCCGGCCACGGCTGCCTCGCCGTAGGCGGCGGTGGCTCCGGCCAGGAAGTGGGCCCGCTCGTCCGCCTCGGCGAGCGCGGCGTGCACCGCCTCGACACCGCCGGCGGTCCACGCATCCCACAGCGCCGACAGCTCCCACGCCCCGGTGGCACGCAGGGAGACCCCCTTGGGTCCGGTACGGCGCAGCTCCCCGCGCACCAGCAGCATCCAGGAGTGGAAGACGGTGGCGGCATAAGGCCCCTGGACGTCCTCGAAGAAGGTCGCGTCCACCGGACCGGTGGCGTCGTCGAGGGTGAGGAACACCACCCGCCGCCCGGAGCGGATCGGCGGGGTCTGGGTGGCGACCTTGACCCCGGCGACGAGCAGCTCGGCGCGGCTGCGGCGACCGAGCAGGTCACGGGAGCGGGTCACCCCGAGCGCGTCAAGCATCGGGGCGTAGAAGTCGACCACGTGGGCACTGGCGTCCAGGCCGAGGATGTCGAGCTCGGCCCGGACCCGCTCCGGCCCGGTCATCTCGGGCAGGCCGGTGGAGGTGGTCAGCTCGGGGTCGTCGCCGAGGTCGAGGGTCAGCTGGGTCGCCTGTGCCGCGGCCGGGACGGCGGCACTGGCCGCGCGGGACTGGGTGGCGGCGAGCGCCCGCACGTCGGGACCGACACCCGGCCCCACCCCGGCGAGGACGGCCTGCCGGCTCTGCGCCGCCGTCACCGCGCGGCCCGCGCGGGGCGTCACCCGCCGGCCGGCCCGGCCGACCGCGCGGGTCCAGCGGTCGAGCTCGGCCACGTGCAGCAGCAGGTCGCGCCGGGTCACCCGTCCGCGGCGGCCCAGCGCCGTGGAGCCGGCCACACCACGCCCGCTCGACAGGGCGGCGCCGGCCCCGGTGCCCCCCAGCCCGTAGAGGGAGTCCAGGCCACCGGCCAGCACCAGCCGCTCGGCGACGGGGCGGCTGACCCGGGCCCGGTGCCAGAAGTCGGCCAGGCTGGCGTAGGGCTGCCCGGCCACGATCCGCTCGACCTCGGCGTCACTGATCCCCTTGACGTCGGCCAGCGACAGCCGGATGCCGTAGGCGCGGCCGTCGGGCAGGTCGGCATCGGGCCGCTGACCCCACACCGGCACCTGCTCGATGCGGTAGCTGCCCGTGGAGGCGTTGACGTCCAGGCCGAGGACGGCGATGCCCAGGCTGCGGGCGTCGTCGAGGATCAGCCGCTTGGGGTACATCCCCGGGTCGTGGGTGAGCACCCCGGCCAGGAAGGCGGCCGGGTGGTGGGCCTTGAGCCAGGCCGACTGGAAGGTGGGCAGCGCGAACGCCGCGGCGTGGGCCTTGCAGAAGCCGAACGAGGCGAACGCCTTGAGCACCGCCCAGATGCGGTCGACGTCCTCGGCGGAGTAGCCGCGGGCGAGCGCCGCCGGGCGCCACCACGACTCCACCTCCTGCTGCCCCTGCGGGGAGCCGAGGGCACGGCGCACCTCGTCGGCCTGCGCCAGGGTCACGCCGGTGGTCTCGGCGACGATGAGCAGGACCTGCTCGTGGAACACCACGACGCCCTGGGTCTCGCGCAGGGCGGGCACCAGGGTGGGGTGGAGGTACTGCGGCTCCTCCCAGCCCTGCCGGGCCCGCAGGAACGGGGTCACCATGTCGGACTTGACCGGGCCGGGGCGGAACAGGGAGATGTCGGTGATGAGGTCCTCGAACGTCTCCGGGCCGAACTTGCCGACCAGCTCGCGCTGGCCCGGGGACTCGATCTGGAAGCAGCCCAGGGTGTGGGTGGAGCGGATCAGCCGGAAGGTGGCCTCGTCCTCGAGGCTGACCTGGTCACGGTCGTCGAGGTCGACCCGGACGCCGTCGACCCGCTGGACCTCCTGGACCGCGTGGGCCATCGCCGACTGCATGCGGATGCCGAGCACGTCGAGCTTGAGCAGGCCGAGGGTCTCGACATCGTCCTTGTCGAACTGGCTCATGGGGAAACCCAGCCAGCTGGCCTCCACCGGGGTGCGGTCGAGCAGCGTGGCGTTGGACAGCACCACGCCGCACGGGTGCAGGGCAACGTGGCGGGGCAGGCCGTCGAGCCGCTCGACGAGGTCGAACAGCACCCCCAGGCGGGGCGAGTCCAGACCACTGGCCCGCAGCTCGGGCAGCTCCCGCAGGGCGTTGCGGGCGTCCCGGGCCCGGATGTGCGGGAACGCCTTGGCGATGGCGTCGATCTCGACCGGCGGCAGGCCGAGGGTGGCGCCGACGTCGCGGATCGCGTGGCGCACGCGATAGGTGTCCATCATCGACACGCAGGTGACCCGGTCACCGCCGAAGCGCTGCAGGACCTGCTCGTAGATCTCGGTGCGCCGGGCCGACTCCACGTCGATGTCGATGTCGGGCAGCTGGGCCCGCAGCGGAGAGCAGAACCGCTCCATCAGCAGGCCGTGGCGCATCGGCTCCACCCCGCTGATGCCGAGCAGGTAGTTGACCAGGCTGCCCGCGCCGGATCCGCGGGCCGCGACCCGCACCCCCATGTCACGGATGAGGTCGCACACGGCCGCGACGGTGAGGAAGTAGGTGGGGTAGCCCAGTGCCGCGACGACCGCGAGCTCCTCCTCCAGGCGGGCGGTCACGGCGGCGAGCTCGCGCTCGCCCGCCCCGGCGTAGCGGCCCGGGACCGCCTCGTGGCAGCGGCGGGCCAGCACCTGCTGGGGGACGTCGTCCGGCGCCAGGCCGAGCACCGACGGCTCGGGCAGGTGCACCGCCCCGATGCCGAGGTCGGTGCGGGCGTCCAGGCCACAGGCGTCGGCGAGTGCCAGGGTCTCGGCGACCAGGCGCTCGGCCCGCTCGCGCTCCCCGCTGCCGCCCCCGGTCGGGCCGGTCCCCGCCGTGGCGGCCACCTCCAGGGCGATGGCACGCATCCGTGCGGCCGGGGCGAGGTGGGCCGCCGTGGTGACCCGGTCGAGGTGCCGGGTGTCCAGCGGCACCAGCCGGCGGGCGGCGTCGAGCACGTCGACCGTGCGCGCCCCATCGGGGTCGGCGTGCCGGACCGCGGCGGTGAGCACCGCCGGGAGACCCGCCTCGTCGGCCAGGCCGAGCAGCCGGGCGGCGTGCCCGACGCTGGCCGGTGACCCTTCCGGCCCCCCGTGGCAGACCACCTCGACGACCACCGACCCGCGGGGCATCCGGCTGGTCCACCGCTGCAGCAGCGCTCTGGCCCGGTCGGGCCGCCGCGCCAGCAGGGCCTGGCCGACGTCGGACTGCGGGCCGAGCAGCACGACCAGGGCGGGGGCGCCCGTGGCCGGGTCGAGCGCGTGCTCGGCGACCAGGTCGAGGGAGCTGACCGGGGACCCTCGTTCCCCGGACAGGTGGGTGCGGGTGACCAGGCGGCACAGCCGCGCCCACCCCACTCCTGCCGGCACCCCGGAGGCCTGGCCCCGGGCAAGCACGGTCACCCGGGGGTGGCGCGGGTCGACCTCGGCGCCACCCCGCACCGGCTGGGCACGGGCCCGTCCGGAGGCTCGCGGCGGCTCCGGCACGACCACGCCCGGCCCACGTCCCGTCCCCGGCGCGCCCCACCCGGCCGCGGGCCCCGAACCTGCCCCTGCCCCTGCCCTTGCCCCTGATCCCGGGCGCACTGGCTCCTCCGGCCGGACGGCCAGGTCGACCCCGAGAACCGGGGTCAGCCCCGCCTCGGAGCAGGCCTGCACGAACCGCACCGCGCCATAGAGGCCGTCCCGGTCGGTCAGCGCCAGCGCCGGCTGCCCCAACGCGGCAGCACGCTCGACGAGGGCCGCCGGGGTGGAGGAGCCGTAGCGCAGGGAGAACCCCGAGGCGACGTGGAGGTGGGCGAAGGCATCGGTCACGGTCGTCCTGCCGGAGTGACGAGCGCGGGCAGGGTCGCGGCGACCGGCAGCCCGAGCGCGGCCTGGACCAGGCCGAGGAAGACCTCGGCCTGGCGCAGCAGGTCGTCGGCCTCCCGGGTGGGCAGCGCCACCGCCCCCCGCTCGATCGCCGCCCGGCGCCGGGCGGAGGCGGCGAAGAACACCGCCCACTCGGTCAGCTCCGGGGCCACCTCGGGCAGCACCTCCCAGACGCTGCGCGGCCGCGAGCGCCGGGTGGGCCGGCTGCGCGCCGCAAGCAACGCCGCTGCGGCACGCAGGGCAGCGAGGTGCGCGTCGACGTAGCGCTCGTCGACGGTGCCGGCACGACAGGCGTCGAGCAGGCTGGCCCGGGACCGGTCGAGCAGGTCGAGCGCGGTGGTCGCCATCGGCGCCCGCGGGACACCGCAGCCGGAGCTCCTGGCAGCGGTTGTGGTCGTGGCGGTGGTCATGTCGGGTCCTTCCTGCCGCGGTGGACGGGTCAGCGGTCCGGCGGTGTCCCTGCGGGGCGACACCCCGAGCGACACCCGGATGGGGCTTCAGTCGGCGACGCGAACCAGGCGCCAGCCGGGCACCCTGCCGTCGCGGGCCAGGTCGTAGACGCCGGTGCCGAGCATCCGGCCCGGGCTGGCCGCCACCCGCCACACGTCCTGCTCGAGGTCGGGCGCCCCCACCGGCTCCCCCTCGCGCGGCTCGAGCGCCTCGCGCCACCAGGCCCGGCGCTCATGCCAGTGCCCGATCACGTCCCGCACCACGTAGAGCCGGCCTCGCCACACGAACGCGGCCGGACGGGCCTGCGGCTCCCCTCCCGGGTCGTCGGCGTCGCGGTCCTCGCGGACCTCGATCGGCTCCTCGTAACGTCGCACCATGACCCGCTCCTCGCCTGCACACCCCGGACTCGTGGACCGCACACCGGCCCGCGGTGGCGGGGTCGAGGCGCCCCGCGGGCCGGTCGTGCGGTGGTCGGACAGGGCACACGGACACGTGAATGTTAGTACTTCTGTTCGATAGAACAAATGTACACCCGGCTTCGGACAGGCCGTCAACCTCTGGACACCCTCTTCCCGCGGAACCCGCGCGTGGCTAGCGTCGAGCCATGACGCACGTGCCGACCGCGGCGCCGGAGCCCGTCCTCGACCACCCCGCGGTCCAGCGCGTCGCGGCCGCCCTGTCGGCCTTCGGCGTCCGGGGCACGATCACGGTGCTCGACGACGCCGCCCGCACCGCGCGCCAGGCGGCCGTCGCCCTCGGCGTGGACCCGGCGCAGATCGCCAACTCCCTGGTGTTCAAGGCCCACCGCCCCGGCGGCGCGGAGGAGTCACTGCTCGTGCTCACCTCCGGCGCGCACCGGGTGGACACCGTCAAGGTCGCCGACCTGATCGGGCTCGAGACGGTCGAGCGCGCCGACCCGCAGTTCGTGCTCGAGCACACCGGATTCCCGATCGGCGGCGTCCCACCGGTGGCCCACCTGCGCCCCCCGGCCACGCTCGTCGACGTCTCCCTCGCGCGCTACGACCGGGTGTGGGCCGCCGCCGGACACCCCCACGCCGTCTTCCCGACCTCCTACGACGAGCTGCTGCGGATCACCGGCGGCCAGCCCGCCGAGGTCGCCTGAGCCCGTCCTCCCGGCGCTCCGTCCCGCGCACCCCGAGGCCCGCGCGGACCTGGGTCCTGCGCTGCTGAGCACCGCGCATCTGAGTACCTGTACGGATAGGCCCCCACCGCACCGGCCGAGCAGGATGGTGCCGCGCAGAAGGGGGAGCGCACGATGGGCACGAGGACCGGTTGCGGGTCTGGGGAGGGGCACACCTGCAGCCGGGCTCGTGCCCTTCCCCATGTCCGGGACGCATCACCACCGCCGGATCACCACCCCGCATCACCACCGCCGCATCACCACCGCCGGGCATGCCGCGAACGTCACCGGCCGAGCATCGGCATTGCGGACGCCGACCGTCCGCATGTGGCCCTACCGTCATGTCCTGAGCCGGCCCAGTCAGGGCTGAGCCAGGACGAGAGCCAGAACGACGAGGGGGCAGGCATGCGATCCCGAACCCGGGGCATGTGGTGGGGAACCGCGATCGAGGCACCCGATCCCGGTGCCCTGGCGAGGTTCTACTCCGAGCTCCTCGGCTGGCCGATCGGGCACGAGGAACCCGGGACGGCCATCGTGGCCGCCGCCCCCGAGGGACCCTTCGTGGTGTTCCAGCAGGCCCAGGGCTACCACGCCCCGGTGTGGCCACCCGTCGACGGGCAGCAGCGGCCGATGATGCACCTCGACTTCCAGGTCGGCGACCTCGACGGTGCCGTCGCGGAGGCGCTCGCCCTGGGCGCCACGCTGGCCGCGGAACAACCGCAGGAGCACGTCAGGGTGCTCCTCGACCCGGCCGGGCACCCGTTCTGCCTCTGCCGCGACGACGGCTGACTCAGACGACGGCTGCCTCACCGGGTGCTGCCACCGGCGCAGGCCGGGTGGCGGGCGAGGGAAGGTCGGCCGGTCAGACCCCGAGGTTGGCGTAGACCTCGAGCGTCGCCGTGGAGCGGTTCATCGTGTAGAAGTGCAGGCCCTGCGCGCCCTCGGCCAGCAAGCGCTGCGCCAGCTCGGTCGCGACCTGCACGCCCACCTCGCGCACGGCGGCCGGGTCGTCGGCCACCGCCTCCAGCCGAGCCACCACGGCGGAGGGCAGCGGCGTGCCGGAGAGCTGCGCCATCCGCTCGACCTGGCGCACGTTGGTCACCGGCATCAGCCCGGGGATGATCGGCAGGTCCCGGCCGCGAGCGACCACCCGGTCGCGCAGCCGCACCCAGGCGTCGGCGTCGAAGACGAACTGCGAGACGGCGAACTCCGCCCCAGCGTCAGCCTTGCGCACCAGCACGTCGGCGTCGTGGTCCAGGCTCGGCGACTCCGGGTGCCGGTCGGGGAAGGCCGCCACGCCGACGGTGAACGTGCCCAGGCCCTTGACCAGCGCGACCAGCTCGTCGGCGTGGTCCAGCCCCTCGGGGTGGGCGGTCCAGGGCGAGCCGGGACCGCCGGGCGGGTCGCCGCGCAGCGCCAGGACGTTGCGGACGCCGGCGTCGGCGTACTCCCCCACCACCTGGCGCAGCTGCGCCACGGACCGGCCCACGCAGGTCAGGTGCGCCATCGGGGTCAGCGTCGTCTCGCGCGAGATCCGGCCGGTGACGCGGACGGTGCGGTCCTGCGTCGAGCCGCCCGCGCCGTAGGTCACCGACACGAACGTCGGCCGCACCGCCTCCAGCCGGCGGATCGCCTCCCAGAGCGCCTGCTCGGCTGCGTCGTCCTTGGGCGGGAAGAACTCGAAGCTGTATGACGCACCCTCCGCCGCGAGCACCTCGGGGATGGAGCGGGTGACGTGCTCGGCCCGGGGCAGGATGGACGCGGTTCCGTGTGCCATACCGGCCAGCGTAGGTGAACCGGCGCCACGTAGGCTCGGACCATTCAGCATCCGGGAGGCACGTTGTCCAGTCCGCTCGACGCCCATGACCTGCGCCGCCGCGTGCAGGCCGTCGTCGACGCCGAGATCCGCACGCAGAGCGCCGTCCTCGGCGAGATCGGCGACGACCTCACGCCGCTGGTGTCGGCCGTCGCCGCGCTGCTGCGCGGTGGCAAGCGCCTGCGCGCCGCCTTCCTCTACTGGGGCTACCGCGCCGGCGGCGGCCCCGACGGTGAGGCCGTGGTGCGGGCCGCGACGGCCATGGAGCTGTTCCAGGCCGCGGCCCTGCTGCACGACGACGTCATGGACGACAGCGACACCCGCCGCGGCCTGCCTGCCGCACACCGGCGCCTGGCCACCGAGCACACCGAGCAGGGCTGGACCGGCGACGGTGACCGCTTCGGCGTGGCCGGGGCGATCCTGGCCGGCGACCTGTGCCTGACCTGGACCGACGAGCTGTTCGCCACCTCGGGGCTGCCGGCCGCCGAGCTCGACCGCGCCCGTCCCGTGTTCGACCGGATGCGCACCCAGCTCATGGGCGGGCAGTTCCTCGACGTCCTGGAGTCGGCCCGCGGGTGGGAGTCGCTGACGACCGCCGAGCGGGTCGAACGGGCCCGCCGGGTCATCCGCTACAAGAGCGCGAAGTACACCGTCGAGCACCCGCTGCTCATCGGCGCCACCGCCGCCGGCGTGGGCGGGGCCGACCTCGCGGAGCTGTCGGCCTACGGGCTGGCGCTGGGCGAGGCGTTCCAGCTGCGCGACGACCTGCTCGGCGTCTTCGGCGACCCGGCGCAGACCGGCAAGCCCGCCGGCGACGACCTGCGCGAGGGCAAGCGCACCGTGCTCATCGCCGAGGCCCTCGACACCGCCGGCCCGGCCGGGGTCGCCGCGGTCGACAAGCTGCTCGGCCTGGCCGACCTCGACGAGGCCGGGGTCGAGGAGCTGCGCGCGGTCATCACCGGCAGCGGGGCCCTGGACCGGGTGGAGCAGCGGATCAGCGCCCTCGTCACGGACGCCCACGCCCACCTCGACGCGACGACCGGGCTGACGCCGGAGGGCCGGCAGATGCTCGCCACCCTCGTCGACGTCTCCACCGCCCGCTCGGCGTGAGCCGGCCGGCCCACCCGGGCCCGGGGCACGTCCTCGTCGTCGGGGCGGGCCTGTCCGGCCTGTCTGCGGCGATGCACCTCGCCGGCGCCGGGCGGCGGGTCACCGTCCTCGAGCGCGGCCCCGGGCCGGGGGGCCGGGCCGCGGGGGTCGAGCTGCCCTCCCCGGGCGGCGGCAGCTACCGGCTGGACACCGGCCCCACCGTCCTGACCATGCCCGACCTCGTCGCCGACTGCTTCGACGCGATCGGCGAGCCGATGGAGCGGTGGCTGACCCTGCGCCGGGTGGACCCGGCGTACCGGGCCCAGTTCGCCGACGGCACGGGGCTGTCGATGACCTCCGACCCGGAGGCCATGGCGCAGCGGATCCGCGACTTCGCCGGGCCGGCCGACGCCGCCGGCTACGAGCGCTACGTCGACTTCGTCACCCGGCTGTACCGCCTGCAGATCGGCGAGTTCATCGACCGCAACTTCGACTCGCCGCTGGACCTGCTCGGGCCGTCGCTGGCGCGACTGGTCGCGATGGGCGGCTTCCGACGCCTCGCGCCGACGGTCGCCCGCTACTTCCGCGACGAGCGCCTCCAGCGCATCTTCAGCTTCCAGGCGCTGTATGCCGGGGTGTCACCCCAGCGGGCCCTGGCCATCTACGCGGTCATCTCCTACATGGACCTCGTCGAGGGCGTCTTCTACCCCGTCGGCGGGATGAGCGCGCTGCCGCAGGCGATGGAGGCGGCCGCCCGCAGCGCGGGCGTCGAGTTCCACTACGACGCCGAGGTCACGTCGGTGCAGTGGTCCGGCGACCGGGTCACGGCGGTGACGACGGCCGACGGCACGATGCACCAGCCGGACGCCGTGGTCGTGACCGTGGACCTGCCCGGCGCCCGCGAGCTGCTGCGCCGGCCGGAGCGACGCCTGGTCCGGCCGCGCTGGTCGCCCTCCTGCGTGGTGCTCGCCGCCGGCGTCACCCGGACCTGGCAGGACCGCCCGCACCACACCATGCACTTCGGCCACGCCTGGTCCGAGGTGTTCGACGACCTCGACCACGGCCGGCTGATGCGCGACCCCTCGTTCCTGGTCTCCCTGCCCTCGGCGACCGACCCGGCACTGGCACCGCCCGGCCGCAGCGCGGCCTACGTGCTCTTCCCGACCCCCAACCTCACCGCCCCGCTGGACTGGGACCGGCTGCGCGGGCCCTACCGCGAGCAGGTGCTCGAGCGGGTCGAGGCGGCCGGGTGGACGGGGTTCGCCGACGGCATCGATGCCGAGGTGCTGCTCACCCCGGCCGACTGGGCGGCCCAGGGGATGGTGGCCGGCACGCCGTTCGCGGCCGCGCACACCTTCGCCCAGACCGGGCCGTTCCGCTCCCCCAACCACATCGGCGACAACGTGGTGCTGGCCGGCTCGGGCACGGTCCCCGGCGTGGGCGTGCCGATGGTGCTCGTCAGCGGCCGGCTGGCCGCCGAGCGCCTCGTGGGCGCGGACCCCCGGCGTCGCTCTCGGGCGTGGCGATGAGGCCCTTCACCCACCCGCCGCGACCGGAGCTCGTGGCCGCCTACGTGCAGTGCCGCCGCATCCACGCCCACTACGGGCGGACCTACTACCTCGCCACCCGGCTGCTCCCCCCGGAGCGCCGCCCGCACGTGTGGGCGCTGTACGCGTTCGCCCGGGTGGCCGACGAGATCGTCGACAACGCCGCCGGCGGCGACCCGCGCCGGCTCACCGGGTGGTCCGAGCACGCACTGGCCGCGCTGCGCGCCGCGGAGCCGCCCCACCCGCGGCTGGAGCCGGTGCTGGCCGCGACCTGGCACACGATGCGCGCCTACGACCTCGACCCCGGGCTGCTGGAGGAGTTCCTCGCCTCGATGGCGATGGACCTCACGGTGACCCGCTACGCGACCTGGGCGGACCTGCGCGGCTACATGCGCGGCAGCGCCGCGGTCATCGGTGAGCTGATGGCGCCGGTGCTCGGCGCGTCCGGGCCGGAGGCGCTGCACTGCGCCGGGACGCTGGGCGAGGCGTTCCAGCTGACCAACTTCGTCCGCGACGTCGCCGAGGACCTGGACCGGGGCCGGATCTACCTGCCCGGGGAGGACCTGCGCCGCTGCGGGGTCAGCGAGGACGCGCTGGCCCAGGCCGTGCGCTGCGGGCAGCCCGACCCGGCGGTGCGCACCCTGGTGGCGGTGCAGGTGCGCCGGGCGCTGGACCTCTACGAGCAGGCCCGGCCGGGCCTGGCCATGGTCGACGCGAGCGCCCGGCCCTGCCTGGAGGCCGCCTTCACGCTCTACCGGGCCATCCTGTGGCAGGTCGTCGACCACGACTTCGACGTCTTCGCCGGACGCCTGAGCGTGCCGCGGAGGGCGCGGGCCCTGACGGCCGGACGGGTGGTCGCCGCGGCCGGGGTCAACCGCCTCGCCGTGCGCGGCGGCCGGCGGCCACCCAGGCGCTCGTGCTCATGAGCACCAGCGCGAAGCCGAAGGCGAGGTCCTCCACCGGGGCGAACACGACCCGCCCGTCACCGAAGGCCACCACGCGCCCGGAACCGAGGATCGCCGCGTCGGCGTAGCGCACGATCCCGCGTCCGGTCAGCCAGCCGTTGGTGAGCAGCTGGAAGAACAGCACGATCGCGTACGCCGCCCACCAGGTCCGGGTGCGCAGCAGCCGGGTCCGCAGCACGAGCAGGTCGGTCAGCGCGGCCACGGCGACCGCCACGAGCGCTGCCGCCGTGTAGGTCACGGCCGCCTCACCGGATGCTCCCGCGACGGCGCACCTCGACCACGGCCTCGTAGGTGAGGATCCCGGCCAGCGGGATGACGACGAAGAAGGCCAGCTCCTCCAGCGGCAGGCCGAGCACCCGCAGGGGCAGGGTCTGGGCCGGGTCGAAGCGCCAGTGCCCGGCGGCGGTGGCGGCGACGTCCCAGGCCAGGAACAGCACCGCCACCGGCAGCACCGCGAGCGCCAGGCGGCGCACCTGGCGCAGCACGCCGAGCCGGTAGTACCAGTCGAGCGGCAGGGTGCCGGCCAGGCAGAAGGCGAGCATCACGGCATACGCGCCGTTGCGCGCGCCCACCTAGAAGGCGAGCTCCATGGCGCGCCGGCGCACCTCGGTCTTGTGGCCGGCCAGCAGCGCGTCGACCGGGCTGCCCCCGACCGGCAGGGTCGGGTCGGG
Source organism: Oryzihumus leptocrescens (assembly GCF_006716205.1). Lineage (GTDB taxonomy): Bacteria > Actinomycetota > Actinomycetes > Actinomycetales > Dermatophilaceae > Oryzihumus > Oryzihumus leptocrescens. The sequence continues at coordinate 2,026,794 of NZ_VFOQ01000001.1, forward strand.
GGTGTGCAGCCAGCGCAGCGACTCCTCGTCGCTCATCCCCCCGTCGGCGAGCACGGTGAACGTCCCGCGCAGCTCCGGCAGCGGCCCCTCGGCCCCCACGAAGCGGGCCGGGACCTTCATCGCCCTGTTCGGGCCGACACGCGCGCCGATCAGCTCGCGGTCGGCGAGCATGCCGCGGACCCGGGACAGCGGGACGTGGAGGCGTTCGGCGATCTCCGGGACGGTCAGCCAGTCGCCCACGAGCTGTTCGAGGTCGGGCTCGGAAGTGGTGTCGTCAGTCACGGGTCCAAGGGTGCCACTGCCGGCGCCCAGCACAAATTACATTGATGTGAGTCGATATGGATCACGGTGAATGGGTTACCGTCGCAGGATTCACAGTTGTACCGTCAGTCACAGGCGTCACGAAGCCCCCGCCCGCAACACCGGCGCCGTGCCGAAAGGACCCCAGCCATGAGCCCTGCTGGCCTCGCCCCGTCCCTGCCCTCCGCGCCCGGCGCCCCGGCCCTGGGCGCCGCGGTCGTCGCCCGGGCCAACCCCGCGCCGTACGGCTGGCAGGCCTACGTGGTGCGCCCGGCCGACACGCTCGGCGAGATCGCCCTGCGCGCGCGGACGACCACCGGGACGCTCATCGCGCGCAACCACCTCAGCGGCGGCGGGCACTTCCTGCGGATCGGCCAGCGGCTGTGGGTGCCCCGGGCCCGGCCGGTCAACCACGCCCCGGCCCGCCCGGTCGCCCCGCGCGTGCGCGCCTACACGGTGCGCAGCGGGGACACCATCGGCGCCCTCGCCCTGCGCTTCCGGGTCAGCGAGGCCACCCTGATGCGCCTCAACGGCCTGGACCGCCACAGCCTGATCTATGCCGGCAGGACCCTCACGGTGCCCGGCGCCCCCGTCAGCGCCGCGCGGGCGTCGGCCAAGGCGCCCACGACCCGCACCGTCCGCGTGCGGGTCCGGCCCGGGGACACCGTCGGCACGCTCGCCCTGCGCTACCACGTCAGCCAGGCCGCGATCGTCAAGGCCAACCGGCTGCGTCACCCCGGCATGGTCCGCATCGGGCAGGTCCTGGCCGTCCCGGTGAAGGCCAGCTCGCCGGCCTTCAGCTCCACCACCTTCGCCGGCCGGACCTACTCCCCCGGGGTCGTCGGCGCGGCCGCGCGCAACCGCAGCTACCTGGCGGCCCACGCCGTGCCCGGCCGCAGCGCCGCCCGGGCGATGATCGTCAGCACCGCCCGCCGGCACGGGGTCGACCCGCGCCTGGCCCTCGCGGTCGCCTGGCAGGAGTCGGGCTGGAACCAGCGCCAGGTCTCGGTGGCCAACGCCATCGGCACCATGCAGGTCATCCCCAGCTCGGGCGAGTGGGCCTCGCTGCTCGTCGGCCGCCGGCTGAACCTGCTCAACACCCAGGACAACATCACCGCCGGGGTGGTCATCCTGCGCTCGCTGATGCGCGGCGCCAGCTCGGAGAAGCAGGCGATCGCCGGCTACTACCAGGGCCTGGCCTCGGTCCAGAAGTCCGGGATGTATGCCGACACCAAGGGCTACGTCGCGGCCGTCCTCGCGCACAAGGCGCGCATGTAGGCAGGTGGTGCGGGCCGTTCGGGTCGTTCGGGTCGATCGGGCCCTGGCCGAGCCCTCGACGGCCGAGCCTGCGCGGCATCCCCGCCGCCTCCACCTAGACTCTCCGCGTGACAACGTCTGTGCCCGAGTCCATCGTCGGTCGCGTCCTCGACGGGCGTTACCGCGTGCTCTCGCACATCGCCGACGGCGGGATGGCCTCGGTCTACGTCGCCCTGGACCAGCGCCTCGACCGCGAGGTGGCGCTGAAGGTCATGCGCCCGGGGCTGGCCTCCGACGAGACCTTCGTGAGCCGCTTCCGCCGCGAGGCGCGCTCGGCCGCCCGGCTCTCCCACCCCCACGTCGTCGCCGTCTACGACCAGGGCGAGGACGGCTCCGAGGTCTTCCTCGCGATGGAGCTGGTCAACGGCCACACCCTGCGCCAGGTGATGAAGAGCGAGGGCCCGCTGACACCGCGCGCCGCGCTCGACATCCTCGACCCCGTCCTGCAGGCCCTCGCCGCGGCCCACGCCGCCGGGCTGATCCACCGTGACGTCAAGCCCGAGAACGTCATCCTGCGCGAGGACGGCATGGTCAAGGTCGCCGACTTCGGCCTCGCCCGCGCGGTGAGCGCCCACACCTCGACCTCCCAGACCGGCGCGCTGCTCGGCACCGTCGCCTACCTGTCCCCCGAGCAGGTCGAGCGGGGCATCGCCGACGCGCGCAGCGACGTCTACGCCGCCGGGCTGCTGCTGTTCGAGATGCTGACCGGCACCAAGGCCTACACCGGCGAGACGCCGATCCACGTCGCCTACCAGCACGTGCACAGCCAGGTCCCTGCTCCGTCGAGCCGGATGCCGTCGGTCCCGCCGGAGCTCGACGCGCTCGTCGCGCGGGCCACGTCCCGGGACCCCGACGAGCGTCCCCGCGACGCCGGGGAGTTCCTCGCCGAGCTGCGCCGGGTGCGCGCCGGGCTCGGTCAGGACGAGCTCGACCGGCGCCCCGCCGCCGGCGGGGTCGTCGACGACACCAGCGACTCGACCGCCGCGCTGTCGCGGACCCAGGTCGTCCCCCTGGGGGCGCCTGCCGGGACGGTCGCGACCACTGGCCAGCGCCCCGAACGGCGCCGCGCGCTCCCCCTGCCCTGGGTCCTCGGCGGCCTCGCCGTGCTCGTGGCGGCCCTGCTCGGCTGGCTCTTCCTCGCCGGCCCGCTCGCCAGCACCACGGTGCCCCGGGTCGTGGGCACCCCGCAGCAGTCGGCGATGGCGCAGCTGACCCGGGCCCACCTGCAGACCCGCATCACCCGCGCGTTCGACGAGGCCGTCAAGCCCGGCTACGTCATGGCCAGCAACCCCCGCCCGGGGGCGGACGTGCGCCGCGGCAGCGTGGTGACCCTGACCGTCTCGCAGGGGCCGGAGCGCTACAGCGTGCCGTCGCTGGTCGGCCACAGCCAGGCCGAGGCCACCACCACGCTGCGGGGCGATCACCTCGCCGTGGGATCGGTCCGCCAGGCCTACGACGAGAAGATCCCGGCCGGCCAGGTGGTCAGCACCTCCCCGCCCGCCGGCACCCGGCTCAAGCGCAACGCCCCGGTCGACCTCGTCGTGAGCCAGGGCCGCCAGCCGATCACGGTGCAGGACTTCACCGGCAAGCCCGCCGACCAGGCGGTCTCGGCGCTGACCGGCGCGGGCCTGCGGGTCGACGCGACCCAGCAGCAGTTCAGCGACACCGTGGCCCAGGGGTCGGTCATCTCGCAGAACCCGCCCGGGGGCACGCTCTACAAGGGCGACAAGGTCACGCTCGTCGTGTCCAAGGGCCCGCAGCTGGTCCCGGTCCCCGACGTCGTCGGCAAGCAGCAGGACCAGGCGGCGCAGATCCTCAAGGCGGCCGGGTTCAACGTGAGCGTGCAACAGGTCATGGGCGGGTTCTTCGGCATCGTGCGGCAGCAGTCACCTGCCGGCGGCTCCAAGGCCCCCAAGGGCAGCACCATCACCCTCGTCGTGGTCTGAGACCCTTGGGCGTGCCGAACGTCCGCTCCCGCCAGCTCGCGACCCTGCTGCTCGTCAGCGTCACCGCCGTCTGGGGCTCGACGTTCTTCCTCATCCGGGACGTGGTCCGCCAGCTGTCCCCCGCGGACTTCCTCGCGGTGCGGTTCACCATCGCCGCCGTCGTCATCACCGCGGTGTTCTGGCGGCAGATGCGCCGCCTCGACCGGCGCGAGCTGACGGTGGGCGCCGGGCTCGGCGTGCTCTACGGCGTCGCGCAGGTCCTGCAGACGGTCGGACTGGCCCACACCGACGCCTCCCGCTCGGGGTTCATCACCGGCACCTACGTCGTGCTGACCCCCGTCTTCGGCGCGGTCCTCCTGCGCGACCGGGTGCCCCGCTCCACCTGGCTGGCCGTGGGCATGGCCACCGCCGGCCTGGCCGCGCTGTCCCTGCGCGGCGTCGGGTTCGGCTACGGCGAGCTGCTCACGCTGGCCTCGGCGGCGGTCTACGCCCTGCACATCATCGGCCTGGGGCGCTGGTCCTCCAGCCGCAGCGCCAGCGGACTGGCCGCGGTGCAGATGGTCGTCATCGCCCTCGTCTGCCTGGTGTGCGCCGCCCCGGGCGGGGTCGAGCTGCCCTCGGGGAGGGGCCCCTGGCTGTCGGTGCTCTACATGGCCCTGGTCGCCGGCGCCGTGGCCATGTGGGCGCAGACGTGGGCCCAGAGCCACCTGCCGGCCACCCGGGCCGCGATCGTCATGACCCTCGAGCCGGTGTTCGCCGCCGCCTTCGCGGTCACCCTCGGCAGCGAGAGCCTCACGGCGCCGATGCTGCTCGGTGGCGCGCTGGTCGTCGCCGCGATGTACGTCGTGGAGCTGGTGGGCCGCAAGGACACCGGCGCCACGGCGGCGCAGGAGCCCCCGGCGGAGGCCCTGCACCACGAGGTCAGCTGAGCACCCGCGCGGGACGTCGTGCCCCCACTGCCGGGACCTGCACGCGCGGTGAGGCTCGCGGCATACCGGGACCAGGTCGGCAGGGACGCGCTACTCCTGGTAGGCGTAGCGCTCCTCGCGCCACACGTCACCGGTGAAGTGGTAGCCGCGCTGCTCCCAGAAGCCCCGCTCGGGGTGGTGCTGGTAGTCGATGGCAAGCACCCACTTGGGCCCCTTCCAGCCGTACAGGTGCGGCAGGACGAGCCGGCACGGCCAGCCGTGCTCCGGCGTCAGCGGCTCGCCGTCGAGGTGCGTCGCGAGGATCGCGCGCGGGGAGGCGAGGTCCTCCATCCGCACGTTGGAGCTGTAGCCGTAGGCGGCCGAGACGAGCGCGTGCTCGACGTCGTCCTCCGGCGGGGCCAGGTCCAGGATCGTGCGTACGGCGACGCCGGACCACAGCAGGTCCTGGGTGGTGTAGTGCGAGACGCAGTGGTGGTCGGCCCGGACGTCGACCTTGGGCAGGTCGTCGAACTCCGCCCACGTCAGCGCCGTGCTGCCCCCCTTGGCGTCGCCCCCGATCCGCAACGACCAGCTGGCCAGGTCCATCCTGGGCACGCGGCCGTAGTGGACCGGCCGCAGGCTCTCCGTCCGGCGCTGACCGGGCGGGAGCGGCCGCGGCTCGGCCAGCCCCCATGAGCTCACGATCGATGCGCCGCCTCGGCAAGCAGGTCCGTCACCACATCGGCAGCGTAGGCCGTGTCGGCCTCGTCGACGTCCAGGTGCCACACCAGGCGCACCGCGTGGGCGTTGGTGGCGTAGATCCGCAGGCCGCGGTCCGCGGCGGCCGTGACGAAGCCGGCGGCCGACCAGCCGACCGCACCGACGTCGAGGATCAGGATGTTGGTCTCGACCGTGGCCGGGTCGACGACGCCGGGAGCCACGTCGGCGACGGCCTTGGCCACCTGCTGCGCCCGGGCGTGGTCCTGCGCGAGCCGCTCGACGTGGTGGTCCAGGGCCCAGTGCCCGGCCGCGGCGAGGATGCCGGCCTGGCGCATGCCGCCGCCGAAGCGCTTGCGCCACACCCGCGCCTCGTCCATGTGGGCCTGGGACCCGACGAGCACCGAGCCCACCGGCGCACCCAGGCCCTTGCTCAGGCACACCGAGACGGTGTCGGCCAGCTGCCCGTACGCCGCGAGGCCGGTGCCCGTGGCGACGTGCGCGTTCCAGAGCCGGGCGCCGTCGATGTGCAGGGCCACGCCCTGCGACCGGGTCGCCTCGCGCAGGGCGGCGATGCGCTCGAGCGGCTGGACGGTGCCGCCGCCGAAGTTGTGGGTGTTCTCGACGACGACCAGGCGTGTCGAGACCTGGTAGGCCCCGGCCGCCGGCTGCATCATCGCCAGCGGCTGGGCCGGGTCGAGCAGTCCCCGCTCGGCGACCCAGGAGCGCGAGGAGATGCCCGAGAACACCGCCGCGGCGCCCATCTCGGCGCGCAGCACGTGGGCCAGGGAGTCGGCGATGACCTCCTCACCCGCCTTGACGTGCAGGCGCAGGCCGAGCTGGTTGGCCAGCGACCCGGACGGCGTGAACAGCCCCGCCTCGTGGCCGAGCATCCCCGCGACCCGCTCCTCCAGGGAGGCGACGGTGGGGTCCTCGCCGTAGACGTCGTCGCCCACCTCGGCTCCGGCCATCGCCTGACGCATCGCCGCGGTGGGGCGCGTCAGGGTGTCCGAGCGCAGGTCGACCAGGCGCGTCGCCCCGCTCACCGCTGGCTCAGCATCTCGGCGACCAGGAACGCCAGCTCCAGGCTCTGCTGGTGGTTCAGCCGCGGGTCGCACACGGTCTCGTAGCGCTTCTCGAGGTCGGCGTCGAGGATCTCCTCGGCGCCGCCGAGGCACTCGGTCACGTCGTTGCCGGTCAGCTCGATGTGGATGCCGCCGGGCACGGTGCCCAGGCCCTGGTGCACCTCGAAGAAGCCGCGCACCTCCTCGACGACGTCGTCGAAGCGCCGCGTCTTGTAGCCGGTGGAGGACTCGAAGGTGTTGCCGTGCATGGGGTCGCAGATCCACGTGGGCACCGCGCCGGAGGCGGTGACCTTCTCCACGATCGCAGGCAGCGCGTCACGGACCGTGCCGGCGCCCATGCGGGTGATGAAGGTCAGCCGGCCCGGCTCGCGCTCGGGGTCGACCCTGTCGATGAGGCGCAGCACGTAGTCCGGGTCGGCCTTGGGGCTGAGCTTGATGCCGATCGGGTTGCGCACGCGGGAGATGAAGTCGATGTGCGCGCCGTCGATGTCCCGCGTCCGCTCGCCGACCCACAGGAAGTGGCCGGAGACGTCGTAGGGCAGCCCGGTGCGGGAGTCGATGCGCGTCAGCGGCCGCTCGTAGTCCAGCAGCAGCGCCTCGTGCGCGGCGAAGAACTCCACCCGGTGCATCGCCTCGAAGTCGGCACCGCAGGCCTCCATGAACTTCATGGCCTTGTCGATGTCCTTGGCCAGCTTCTCGTAGCGGGCGTTGGCGGAGTTGGCCACGAAGCCACGGTTCCAGTCGTGCACCCGGCGCAGGTCGGCGAAACCACCCTGGGTGAACGCCCGCACGAGGTTCAGCGTGGCCGAGCTCGCGTGGTAGGCGCGCACCAGCCGGTCGGGGTCGGGGGTGCGGGCCTCGGGGGTGAACGCGAAGTCGTTGACCATGTCGCCGCGGTAGGCGGGCAGGGTGACGCCCTCGCGGGTCTCGTCGCCGCTGCTGCGGGGCTTGGCGTACTGCCCGGCCATGCGGCCGACCTTGACCACCGGAAGGCTGGCGCCGTAGGTCAGCACCGCGGACATCTGCAGGATCGTCTTGATCCGGTCGCGGATGTTGTCGGCGGTCGCGTGGGCGAACGTCTCGGCGCAGTCCCCGCCCTGGAGCACGAACGCCTGACCGCGCGCGGCGGCGGCGAGACGCGTCCGCAGGATGTCGCACTCGCCGGCGAAGACCAGCGGCGGATAGGTCGACAGCGTCCGCACGGCCTGGCCCAGCGCGTCGGCGTCAGGCCACTGAGGCTGCTGCGCGGCGGGCAGGTCACGCCAGGCGTCCAGCCCGGCCAGGACTTCGGGGGTCGCGTCGATGCTCACGGGGTCAAGGGTAGGTGCGTCCAGCCAGCGGACACGCGTGGGTCCGTATGACGAACGCGGGCTTGCGTGGCCACCCTCACCGGGGTGCCGACCCAGGGCCGGAAAGCGGTGCGCCGCAGCGCCGCTCAGCCGAAGAAGACCTCGGCCTCGGCGTAGCGCTCCGGCGGGACCGTCTTGAGCTCGGCGGTCGCCTCGGCGAGCGGGACGCGCACGATGTCGGTGCCGCGCAACGCCACCATGACCCCGAACTCGCCCTCGTGGACGGCGTCGATCGCGTGCAGCCCGAAGCGGGTGGCCAGCACCCGGTCGTAGGCCGTGGGGGTGCCACCGCGCTGGATGTGGCCCAGGACCACGCACCGGCTCTCGTGCCCGGTGCGCTGCTCGAGCTCGGCGGCCAGCCAGATGCCGATCCCTCCGAGGCGGACATGGCCGAACGCGTCGAGCTCGTCGCTCTGCAGCGCCTCCCCGCCGTCGCTGGGCTGCGCGCCCTCGGCGACCACGATGATCGGGGCGTACTCCTGGTCGAAGCGGTGCTTGACCCAGGCCGCGACCTGGTCGATGTCGAAGCGCCGCTCGGGGACGAGGATGACGTTGGCCCCGCCGGCCAGGCCGGAGTGCAGCGCGATCCAGCCGGCGTGCCGGCCCATGACCTCCACGACGAGGGCGCGGTGGTGCGACTCGGCCGTGGTGCGCAGCCGGTCGATCGCCTCGGTGGCGATGGACACCGCGGTGTCGAAGCCGAAGGTGTAGTCGGTGCCGGACAGGTCGTTGTCGATCGTCTTGGGCACGCCCACCACGCCGAGTCCGTCGTCGGTGAGCCGCTTGGCCACCCCGAGGGTGTCCTCTCCCCCGATGGCGACCAGCGCGTCGATACCGGCGGCGCGGACGTTCTCCCGGATGCGGTCCACGCCCCCGTCGACCGTGTACGGGTTGGTCCGCGAGGACCCCAGGATCGTGCCGCCGCGGGCGAGGATGTCCTCGACGTCCTCCAGCCCCAGGGGTCTGGTCAGCCCCTCGAGCGGGCCCTTCCACCCGTCGCGGTAGCCCACGAACTCGTGGCCGTAGGTCTCGACCCCCTTGCGGACCACGGCCCGGATCACGGCGTTGAGGCCGGGACAGTCGCCGCCACCTGTCAACACACCGATGCGCATGCCCGGCAACCTATCGCCCGGACAGGGGTCCGCGGCTAGGGTCGAAGGTATGACCTTCTCCATCGTCGCCTCGATGGGCGACGCCCTCGGCGTCGCCGTCGCCAGCAAGTTCCTCGCCGTCGGGTCGGTCGTGCCGGCCGCCCGCGTGGGCGTGGGCGCCGTGGCGACGCAGGCCCTGGCCAAGGTCTCCTACAAGGACGACGCCCTCGCGCTGCTCGCCGACGGCGTCGCACCCGAGGAGGTCGTCGCCCGGCTCACGGGGGACGACGACGGCCACGAGCAGCGCCAGCTCGGGCTCGTCACGCCCACCGGCCAGGCCAGCTACACCGGGCCCGCGTGCATGGACTGGGCCGGCGGGCTCACCGGACGCGACGCCACCGGCGGCTACGCCATCCAGGGCAACATCCTCGCCGGGCCGCAGGTGGTGCAGGAGATGGAGCGGGCCTGGCTCGAGGCGGCGCACCTGCCGTTCCCGTCCCGTCTGGTCCACGCCATGCTGGCCGGCGACCGGGCAGGCGGCGACCGCCGCGGCCGCCAGTCCGCCGCCCTGTATGCCGTGCAGGCCGGCACCGGCTACGACGCCTCCGGCGTGCTGGCGGACCTGCGCGTCGACGACCACCCCGAGGCGCCCCAGGAGCTGGCCCGCCTGCTCGACCTCAACGAGCTCTACTTCGGCGGACCGACCAACGTGCTGCCGCTCGAGGGCGGGCTGCTGGAGGAGGTCACCGAGCGGCTGGCCCGGCTCGGGCGCACCCAGCCCGACGTGCACGACGCCCTGGCCGACTGGGCCGGGGCCGAGAACTACGAGACGCGGCTGACCTCCGAGGGCATCGACTCGCGGGTGCTGCAGGCCCTGCGCGAGGCCACCGCGGCCTGAGGCTCAGCCCGCGGGCTCGGGGTCGTCCAGTCCCTGGGCGATGGCGAAGCGCACCAGCTCGATCCGGTTGTGCAGCTGCAGCTTGGTCAGCGTGTTCTGCACGTGGTTCTGCACGGTGCGGTGGGAGATGAACAGCCGGGCGGCGATCTGCTTGTAGCTCAGCCCGGTCGCCACGAGCTTGAGCACCTCGGTCTCCCGCTCGGTCAGGCCGGGCACCGACGGCTGCCGGCCCGTGCCGTCCTGCGCCGCCATCCGGCGGAACTCCCCCAGCACCAGCCCGGCGAGCCCGGCGGTGAACACCGCCGTGCCCGCGGCGGTCTCCCGGACGGCGTCGAGGAACTCCTCGCGGGAGGCGGACTTGAGCAGGTAGCCGGTCGCGCCGACCTTGACCGCCTCGAGCACGTCCCGCTGCTCGGCGCTGGCGGACAGGACCAGGACCCGGGTCGGCGCGCCGGCGCGCCGGATCGCGGCGCAGACCTCGTCGCCGCGCATGCCCGGCAGGTTGAGGTCGAGGACCAGCACGTCCGGGCGGGTGGCCAGGGTCCGGTTGACGGCCGAGGGGCCGTCATCGGCCGTGGCCACGACGGTGAACCCGGCGTCGGCGAGGTCGCGGGCCACGGCGTCCCGCCACATCGGGTGGTCGTCGGCCACGACCACCCGCAGCCCGGGGCCGCCCGTCGCCTCGCCCGCCGCCGGCTGCGTGCCGGCGTCCCCTGCCGCACCCCCGGTCGCCTGCCCGTCGGCGCGGCCCGCCTGATCGACACCGCTCATGTGGTCCTCCCCCTCCGGGGCACCCGCAGCTCGACCGCGGTGCCCTCCCCCTCGTGGCTCTCGTAGCGGGCACTGCCGCCGAGGTCGGCGAGCCGGCCGGTGATGCTGCTGCGCACGCCCAACCTGCCGTGGGCAGCGGCCTCGACGAGCCGCCCCGCGGGCAGCCCGACACCGTCGTCGCGCACCGTGACGACCACGTCCTGGCCCTCGTCCTCGACCAGCACCCAGGCCCGGGCGCCATCGCCGGCGTGCCGGCGCACGTTGTCCAGGGCCGCGCTCACCGCGGCCGACAGCTCTTCGGCGACCTTGCGCGGCAACGGCACCGGGTCGGCGGGTGGCACCACCTGGACCGCGCCGCCCGCGTAGCGACCCAGGACCTGGCGCAGGTCGACGTCGCCGGCGACCACCTCGTCCAGCCCCGGCACCGGCACCCCGCTGACCAGTGCCCGCAGCAGCCGCTCCTGGTCGGCCGCCATGGCACCGAGCTCACGGCTGGGCCCGCCGAGGTCCGCGCTGCGGCGGTGGATGAAGGCGAGGGTCTGCAGGACGCCGTCGTGGACGGTGCGGGCCAGCCGGTCGCGCTCCTGCACCTGCGCCTGCACCCGCAACGCCTCGCGCAGGGCCAGGTGCCCCTCCCGGGCCAGGTCGGCGCAGTAGCCGATGCAGCCGCCGACGAGGAAGAGCAGGACGATGTTGTTGACCGTGTTGTCGGTGGGCACGACGACCTCGACCACGTCGGCGGCGGAGACCACGGCCGCCGCGAAGAGCCCCCCACGCCAGCCCTTGAGCACAGCCCAGGAGACGACGGCCGCCGAGGGCCAGATGCCGGGCACGGTCGGGGCGCCCCCGAGGATCACCGCGCTGGAGTCGACGACCCGGGTGGAGAGTATGGCCGCGACAGCCAGGGCGAGCTCGATGGCCACCACGGTGGTCGTGCGGTCCCGGTGGACCCACATGGCCACGGTCCAGGCCGCCAGGACGGCCAGCATGACGAACGCCACCCAGGGATGCTCCATCCCGGGGTGGCGTTCGTGCAGGGAGTACACGGCATACAGCAGGGCCACGGGGCGCAGGACGTTGAGCCCGCGCCACAGGGCCGCGACGACGCTCGGGTCGGTGGCCCGGCTCCCCCCTGAGGCCACCGCGTCAGCTGGCGGCGCGCTGGCCGTCGGGCGTGACGTCGTCCTCCGGTGCGGCGCCGACGGCCTCCTGCGGGCCCGGTTCGGGGCCGCCGACCGCGGTCTCATCGACGGCAGCTCCCTCGACGCCGGCGCGCTCGGCGCCCGGGTCCTCGACGGCGACGTCCTCGGCGCTCGCCGTGTCCGCGCCGGCCTTGTCCGCGGACTTGTCCTCGGTGCCACCGCCGTAGAGCGGCTTGGCCTTGGCCCGGGCCGCAGCGAGCAGGCGCTCCTTCATCGACGTGGCGTACATGTCGACGTACTCCTGCCCGGACAGGAGCATCAGCTCGTACATGATCTCGTCGGTGATCGAGCGCAGGACGAAGCGGTCGTCCTCCATGCCCTCGTAGCGCGAGAAGTCCAGCGGCGTGCCGATGCGCACCCCGATCCGCATGATCTTGGGCAGCTTCTTGCCGGACGGCTGGGCCTTGTCGGTGCCGACCATCGCGACCGGGAGCACGGGGACTCCGGCCTCGAGGGCCATCCGGGCCACGCCGGTGCGCCCGCGGTAGAGCCGGCCGTCGGGCGAGCGCGTGCCCTCGGGGTAGATGCCGAGCAGCTCGCCGCGGCGCAGGACCTTCAGCCCGCTGCGCAGGGCGGCCTCGCCGGCGCGGCCGCCGGACCGGTCGACGGGCAGCTGCCCGACACCCTTGAAGAAGGCCGCCGTGAGGCGGCCCTTGATGCCCCGACCCGTGAAGTAGTCGGACTTGGCCAGGAACGTCATCCGGCGCGGCACCACCAGTGGCAGGAAGATCGAGTCCGAGAAGGACAGGTGGTTGCTGGCGAAGATCGCCGCACCCTCCGGGGGGATGTTTTCCTCCCCCTCGACCCACGGGCGGAACAGCAGCTTGAGGATGGGTCCGAGCACGATCGTCTTGAGCACCCAGTAGAACAATGACCCCACCTCCTGTGACGCGCCGAACTCTACCCGGCACACTAGGCGGGCACCTCGCACCGTGCGAGGATTCGCCCAAGGCCAGCACACACGACCGGACCAGATGCGAGGAGCACAGGTGGCGATCCTGCCCGGAGCAGAGCCCTTCTCCCACGACGGGTCCGACGTCGGGGTCCTGCTGGTCCACGGCTTCACCGGCACCCCGCAGAGCCTGCGCCCGTGGGCCGAGCACCTCGCCGAGGCCGGCTACACCGTCCGGCTGCCGCGACTGCCCGGCCACGGCACCACGTGGCAGGAGATGAACCGCACCGAGTGGTCCGACTGGTACGCCACCGTCGATGCCACCTTCCGTGAGCTGCTCGCCCGGTGCCGCACGGTCTTCGTCGCAGGCCTGTCCATGGGCGGGGCACTGGCCCTGCAGCTCGCGCAGAACCACGGCCCCCGGGTCGCCGGGCTGGTGCTGGTCAACCCGGCAGTGAAGTTCGAGGACCCGCGCCTGGTGGTGCTGCCGGTGCTCAAGCACCTCGTCGGCGCGCTGCCCGGGATCGCCAACGACATCAAGAAGGCCGACGCGACCGAGCTGGCCTACACGAAGACGCCGCTCAAGGCCGGGCACTCCCAGATCGTCGCCTGGCGCACGGTCATCCGTGACCTGCCCGAGGTCACCCAGCCGGTGCTGCTGCTGCACTCCCCGCAGGACCACGTCGTCCCGGCGTCGAGCTCGGCCCTCGTGCTGAGCAAGATCTCCAGCGAGGACGTCCAGGAGATCCTGCTGGAGAACAGCTACCACGTCGCCACGCTCGACAACGACGCGCCGCTGATCTTCGCCGAGTCGGTCAAGTTCATCGAGCGCCTCACCAGCTGAGCCATGAGCGACCAGGACCGCTCCGACGTCGACGCCCAGTTCGCCGAGATCATCGCCCACTGGGCCGAGGACGACGCCCTGGCCAGCGCCGGCGCGGGCCCCTGGCCCGAGCAGGAGGGCTACGGTCCACCGGCCGACCACGGCCCCGCCACGGACACCGGGACCGAATCCGGACAGGGCACGGACGCCCCGCCGCGGGAACCCGACACCGAGGGCGGCCGCGGCACGGACCCGAGCCCTCCCGGTCCCCCTGGCCCCACCCCTGCTGGTCCCACGACCGCTGGCCCAACACCCCCCAACCCCACCGCCGCCGGCCACGCGACCCCGCCCGCCCAGCCGGCACCACCGCCGGCCGTGCCCTCCTGGGGGCCGGAGCCGGCAGGACAGGGTCCGCGCCGGCCCGACGAGCGCCCGCAGCCCGACCCCGAGGACCACTTCGTCCCGGGGCCTACGGCGCCGCTGCCTGCCGGCGACCTGCAGTTCTGGGGCATCCTCATCGGCCTCACCGGTGGACCGCTGCTCCTGCTCTACCTGATCCTGTTCGACCGCAGCGCCGACAGCCTGTGGCTGCTGCTGGCGATCAGCATGACCGTCGGCGGCTTCGCCCTCCTGGTCTCGCGCCTGCCTCGGCACGGCGACGAGGACGACGGCGACGACGGCGCACGCCTCTGACCCGCCCCGCCTCTGGCCCCGGTCAGGCGCGACGCACCCTGGCGAGCCGGCTCACGTCGAGGTCGACCCAGACCGGCAGGTGGTCGCTCGCGCGGACGAGGTCGGCGGGGTCCAGGCCCGGCACGGGGTCGTCCGGGAGCGCCGGCAGCGAGGCGAACACCGCGTCGATCGCCATCCGCGGGTGCCGGGCCGAGAAGGTCGGCCGGGCCGGCGACACCTGCGGCAGCCGGGAGGCCAGGGTCCTCCACGCCCGGCCGGAGGAGACCTCGTTGAGGTCGCCGGCCACGACCAGCGCCTCGGAGGGCCCGACGTCCGAGAGCACCTGCAGCAGGTGGTGCTCCCGCTCCACCGGGTCGAGGCCGAGGTGGATGCTGGCCACGGTGAGCGGGCGGTGACCGGGCAGGGCGACCCGGGCCACGGCATACCCGCGCTCGCGCTGCAGCGGTGCCACGGGCAGGCCCTCGTGCCTGCTGTCGTGCAGGTCCAGCGACGGCCGGGTCAGGACGGTCGTGCCACCACTGCCCCGGTGCCGGCCGGCGAAGGACAGCCCGCACCGTTGCGCGAAGCCGCCGACGCGGCGCCCGGAGAACGGGCGCCGGGGCACCTCCTGCAGGCAGAGCACGTCCGGGTCGACCGCCCGCACCACGCGCACGGCAGCCTCGACGTCGTCCTTGAGGTCGTGCACGTTCCAGGTCGCGACCCGCAGGGCCGCGCGGGTCACGCCAGCCCCTCGACCTCGGCCCGGGCCAGGTCGGCGGCACCGATCAGCCCGGCCTCGTTGCCCAGCCGGGCCGCGACGATGCGCGCCTCCGGCCGGTATCCGCGGCCGGTCAGGGTACGTCGGAAGGCTTCCCGCGCGGGGCCCAGCAGCAGGTCGCCGGCGGCGCTGACGCCGCCGCCGATGACGAAGGTGCCGGGGTCGAACGCGGCGGCGAGGTTGGCGATGCCGACCCCCAGCCAGGTCCCGATCTCGGCGAGCAGCTCGCGGGAGGTGGGGTCGCCCTCACGGGCGGCCTCGGTGATGACCGGGCCGGTGAGATCCGCGGGCACGCCGCCCACCCGCGCCAGCAGGTCCGCCGCCAGGGGGGACTGGGCGGTCGCCAGCGAGCGGGCCTCCCGGACGAGCGCGTTGCCGCTGGCGTACTGCTCCCAGCAGCCGCGGTTGCCGCACTCGCACCGGTGGCCGCCGGGCACGACCTGCATGTGACCGAACTCCCCGGCGATGCCGAAGCGTCCACGCTGGACGTGACCGTCGACCAGGATCGCCCCGCCGATGCCGGTGCCGAGGGTGACCATCATCAGGTGGGTCTCGCCCTGGCCGGCGCCGAAGCGCCACTCCGCCCAGGCGGCGGTGTTGGCGTCGTTGTCGACGAAGATCGGGTGCGGCACCCGGGCCTGCAGCGCCTGTCGCAGCGGCTCCTGCCGCCAGGACAGGTGCGGGGCGAACACCACCGTGGCGCGGTCGGCCGAGACGAACCCGGCGGCGCCGATGCCGACGGCGCACACGGCGTCGTGGCCGCCCGCCGCGGCGGTCAGCTCCTCGACCACCTCGACGATGGTGTCCTCGACGACGGCCGGCGCGGTGGAGCGGTGCGGCGTGACCCGGCGGGCTCGTTTCAGAACCACGCCGTTGGCGTCGACGACCCCACCGGCGACCTTGGTGCCGCCGATGTCGACCCCGATCGCCAGCGGGGCGCTCACCCCACGGCCTCCGCGACGAGCGCGGCGGCGCCGATGATCCCGGCGTCGTTGCCGAGGCTGGCCACCGCGAACCGTGCCTCGGGGCGGTGGCCGCGGCCGGTGAGCTGGCGCCGGAACGCCGCCTGCGCCGGGTCCAGCAGCAGTGCCCCGGCGTCGGCGACGCCCCCGCCGAGCACGATCAGCTCGGGGTCCAGGATGGCGGTGACGGACGCGGCGCCCTCACCGATCCAGCGGCCGAGGTCGGCGAGCAGCTCCACGGCGGCCGGGTCGCCCTGCGCGGCAGCCGAGGTGATGTCGTGGCCGGCGAGCTTGTCCGGGTCGCCGGCGCACAGCTCGGCCAGCCGGGCGGCATGCGGGGTGCCGGAGCGGACCAGCTCGCGTGCCTCGCGGACGAGGGCGTTGCCACTGGCGTACATCTCCCAGCAGCCGCGGTTGCCGCAGCCGCAGCGGAGGCCGTCGGGCACGACACGCATGTGGCCGAGCTCGGCGGCGATGCCGTAGGCCCCCCGCAGCAGGTGGCCGCCGGTGACGACGCCACCGCCGATGCCCGTGCCGACGGTGATCAGCACCATGTCGTCGACGTCGCGGGCGGCGCCGAACCGGAACTCCCCCCACGCGGCGGCGTTGGCGTCGTTGTCGATGATGACCGGCAGGTCGATGGTGGCCTGGAGGCGGCGCTTGAGCGGCTCGTCCCGCCAGGCCAGGTTCGGGGCGAACAGGACGGTCGAGCCGGTGGCGTCGATGAAGCCGGCGCACGCCACGCCCACACCGCTGACGTCGGCGCCGTCCGAGAGCTCGCGGACCAGGTCGGCCACCTCCACCGCGATCCGGTCGGGGTCGTGGGCCGGGGTGACGCGCCGCCCGCGCGCGAGGATCGTGCCGGTCGGGGACACCAGCCCGCCCGCGATCTTGGTGCCGCCGATGTCCAGCCCGATGGTGGCGCTCACTGCCCAGCCCTCTTCTCGATGATGTCGTCGTCCGCAACGGGAATGTCCTGGACGCTAGCGCCAGGGTGCTGGGCACCGCCCGTCGTCCCACCCTGCGGGCGGCCATGGGCGGCTTCGCGGGCCACCTCACGCAGGGTGTCCGTGAGCGCACCGGCCAGGTCGGCCAGGCGGTCCAGCGTCTCCGGCCGGACCGTGCGCAGCCAGGCGATGCCCTGACAGACCGGGCACACCCCGCACGAGGCCGCCTTGCCGACCCCGGCCTGCGCGCCACAGGTCGGGCACTGCCGCCCCTCGCCGGAACCCTCGGGCGCATCCTCGCCCTCCGCGCTCCCGCTCGCGTCGCCCCGGCCGGCATACGGCTCGTCGTCGCCCGGCTCGTCGTCGTCCTCGCCGGCCGCCCGGGGGGCCGCGGCGTGCCTGCCCGACCACGCGGCGAACGCCTCCACGAGGCGCGCAGCCTCCTCGGCGACGCTGCCCACTGGCGGTGCCGCCTGCTCGCGGCCGGTGCTCTGGTCGGTCATTGCTGGGGCCACACCTTCTCGTCGGGCACGAACC
Organism: Oryzihumus leptocrescens; assembly: GCF_006716205.1. Lineage (GTDB taxonomy): Bacteria > Actinomycetota > Actinomycetes > Actinomycetales > Dermatophilaceae > Oryzihumus > Oryzihumus leptocrescens. The sequence goes on from NZ_VFOQ01000001.1 coordinate 2,043,989, forward strand.
GCACGTGCAGCGCCCCGTCGCGCACGCCGGCGCCGGTCACGACGCAGCGGCGCAGCACGCTGGGCAGGGACAGCACCCGGCGGTGGTCGCCGACGGCGACGAGCAGCTCGTCACCGCGCCGCTTGAGGTCCACCTCGGCCGCGGTCACCAGGGGCAGGGGAAGACGCAGGACGTATGCCGTGCCGTCGCGGTCCAGGCTCATCCCCCGGTGGGCGGCCGGCGCCAGGAGCAACTCGGCGGACGCGGCACCGGGGTCGCCCTGACGCGCCAGCGCCAGGGCGGCCAGCGCGTCGACGCCGATGGGCTCCTCGGCAAGGTAGGGGGTGACCACCACCGGCAGCGGCTCGAACGACTCGCGCACCTCCGCCAGACCCCGCTGCTGGGCGCGGTTCCACGAGGCACGCCAGGGGTCGGCGTCCCCGGCGGTCTGGGGGAAGACCCGGTTGACCACGACCTGGTCGACGGTGAAGCCGTAGAGGGACAACGACGTCAGGGTGCGGCGGGACTCGGCGACGACGACGCGCTCCGGGGTGGTCACCAGCCGGACGCTCGTGGTCCCGGCGCGCAGGATGTCCTGGACCTCGCGCAGGTGCTGCAGCCACCGGCCGACGGCACCGACGACGTCCGCGCCGGGCACGGGGAGCCCGGCCGCGGCCGCGGCGACCGGACGCAGCGAGCGCAGCAGCCCGCGCTGGGCCGGCAGCAGCCGCTCGAGGTGCCAGGACAGCGCCTCCGGCAGGGCGAGCAGCCGCAGCGCCTCCGCGGTCGGGGCGCAGTCGACCACGACCAGGTCGAAGAGCCCGGACTCGACCTGGGCGCGCAGCTCGAGCAGCGCCACGACCTCCTCGGCACCCGGCAGCGAGGTCAGCTCCTCGGCCACGACGGCGTCGACCCCGACCGTGGCGAGCACCCCGAGCAGGTAGTCCTGCACCGAGCGCCACGAGCGTCGCATGGCGTGCGGGGCGCTGACCTGCAGGGCGGCCAGGCCGGGCTCGACCTCGACGAGGCACTCGCCGGAGGACTCCCGCGGGGTCAGGTCCACGTCGAGGGCGTCGCCGAGGGAGTGCGCCGCGTCGGTGGACATGACGAGGGTCTTGATGCCCTGTCGGGCGGCGTGCACCGCGGTCGCGGCCGCCGTGGTCGTCTTGCCGACACCGCCCTTGCCGGTGAAGAGGAGGACGCGCATGGCCGGCTACGACTCGACGCGATTCTTGAGCTCCTTGAGCGCGGTGTCGATGATGACCTTCTCGGCCTTGCGCTTGAGCATGCCCAGCATGGGGATCTTGACGTCCACGGCCAGTCGGTAGGTCACGGTCGTGCTGGTCCCGTCACCGTGCAGGGTGTAGGAGCCGTTCATGGCCTTGAGCACCTGGGCGGTCACCAGCGACCACGACACCACGCCGGTGCCGTCCTCGGTGACGTCCCAGTCGTAGTCGAGGACGTAGGTGTCCTTGATGGCCCCGGCATCGAGGGTGAACTCGACCTGGTCGGCCCAGCCGTCGCCGTCCTCGGACAGCACGGCGACCTTCTTCACCTCGCCGGCCCAGGAGGGGTAGCTGTCGAAGTCGGCGATGACGTCGAGGACCGCGCCCGGCGTGGCGTCGATGTCGATGCTGGACTCAGTGCGCTCGGCCATGGCCCGAAGGCTACAGCGCCCGCCCCTCCAGGGAGTCCTTGAGCCTCGTCACCACGCGCTTCCAGCGCAGCGTGTGCCGGGCGGCCTCCGAGCGGCGACGCCACCCGGTCGCGTGGCCGCGCACGTAGTGGTGGAGGATCACCCCGTCACGGAACGGCTCGAGCCAGATCTCCATCGTCCCGGTGATCCGCCCGACGACGGCCCACCGCTGTCCCTTGACCCCCCGGTCTCGGGTGGTGTGCAGGGACAGGTGCGGCCACCACTGCCGGTGGTTCGCGGAGTCGGCAACGAGCGCCGAGAGCGCCTCCGGCGGGACGTGGATGTAGGTCTCGTCGACGATGTCGACGGGGCAGGCACGCACCGCAGAACGCAGCAGGGGGATATCGGTGAGGAGCATCGCCGCACAAGTGTGACATTCACGATGGGGCGACCGAAGTGACCGGTGGGTAAGGTGCCGGTGCGTGCTTGAGACTTTGGCTGAGGAGGCCGCGTGAAGGACATCGCCGTACCCCCGCTCGTCCCGGCTCGGACGGAGGGCAACCTCTCGGACCTCCCGGCGCGCAACGGCGCGGAGCGACCGGGGGCGATCGCGTTCTCACGCCGCGAGGGCGATGCCTGGGTGGATGTCAGCAACGAGCGCTTCCTGCGCGAGGTGCGGGCGCTGGCCAAGGGCCTGATGGCCGCCGGCATCGGCGTCGGCGACCGCGTCGCGATCATGAGCAAGACCCGCTACGAGTGGACCCTGTCCGACTTCGCCGTGTGGACCGCCGGCGCCGTGGCCGTCCCGATCTACGAGACCTCCTCCCCCGAGCAGGTGAACTGGATCCTGTCCGACTCCGGGGCCACGGGCATCATCCTGGAGACCCCGGCCCATGCGGCCACGCTCACCGAGGTGCGCGACCAGCTGCCCTCGCTGGCCCACGTCTGGCAGATCGACGCCGGCGACCTCGACACCCTCGCCCGCCAGGGAGAGTCGGTCACCAGCGCCGCCCTCGACGCGCGCCGCGCGAAGGTCAACCGGGCCGACACCGCCACGATCATCTACACCTCGGGCACCACCGGCCGCCCCAAGGGCTGCCAGCTCACCCACGACAACTTCATGGCGCTGGCGGAGAACACCGTCGAGCGGCTCGGCTCGGTCGTGGCCGTCGAGGGCGCCTCGACGCTGCTGTTCCTGCCGCTGGCCCACGTGTTCGCCCGGTTCATCGAGGTGCTGTGCGTCGCGTCCGGCGCCCGCATGGGGCACTCGGCCGACATCAAGAACCTGCTGGCGGACTTCGGCACGTTCCAGCCGACGTTCATCCTCTCCGTGCCCCGCGTCTTCGAGAAGATCTACAACTCCTCCGAGCAGAAGGCCACCGCCGAGGGCAAGGGCAGGATCTTCCACGCCGCCGCCGAGGCCGCGATCGCGTGGAGCAAGGCCCAGGACGAGGGCGGCCCCGGCATCGGCCTGCGGCTGCAGCACTTCGTCTTCGACCGGCTCGTCTACGGCAAGCTGCGGGCCGCCATGGGCGGCAAGGTCCTGTATGCCGTGTCCGGCGGCGCGCCGCTCGGCACCCGCCTCGGCCACTTCTACCGCGGCATCGGGCTGACCGTCCTCGAGGGCTACGGGCTGACCGAGACCACGGCCCCGGCCACCGTCAACACCCCCGAGCTGATCAAGATCGGCACCGTCGGCGCCCCGCTGCCCGGCATCTCGATCCGCATCGCCGACGACGGCGAGGTGCTCGTCAAGGGCATCAACGTCTTCGCCGGCTACCACAACAACGGGCAGGCCTCGGCCGAGGCGCTGCAGGACGGCTGGTTCCACACCGGCGACATCGGCGAGCTCGACGACGACGGCTTCCTCAAGATCACCGGCCGCAAGAAGGAGCTGCTCGTCACCGCCGGCGGCAAGAACGTCGCCCCGGCGGTGCTCGAGGACCGGCTGCGCGCCCACCCGCTGATCTCGCAGTGCATCGTCGTCGGCGACCAGAAGCCGTTCATCGCGGCGCTGATCACCCTCGACGCCGAGATGCTGCCGCAGTGGGCGAAGAACAACGGCCTCGAGGGCCTGTCCATGGAGGACGCCCCGGCCAACGAGACGATCCGCGCCGAGATCCAGCGGGCCGTCGACAGCGCCAACAAGGCGGTCTCCAAGGCGGAGTCCATCCGCAAGTTCACCGTGCTGCCGGGCGACTTCACCGAGGAGAACGGCTACCTCACCCCGTCGCTGAAGCTCAAGCGCAACATCGTGATGAAGGACTTCGGCGACCAGGTCGAGGCCCTCTACTCAGGCGCGCGGGAGTGACCTCTACGGTCTAGGCATGCTCTCCCGCACCGGGGCCGCCCGGTCCCTGCCGTATGCCGTGGCGCTGGCCTGGGTGGCGTACTTCGCCGTCCTGCAGTGGAGCGTGGTCCGGTTCAAGGTCGCGATCGTGGTGACCCTGACGCTGGCCACGCTCGCGCTGGCCGCCTGGCTGTGGCGCCGGCCGGCGGTCCCGGCCGCGACACAGCGCTCGATCTCGTTGGCGCTGCTGGGTTCTGCCCTCGTGACCGCCTACGTGCCGCTGTTCAGCTACCTGTCCCCCGGCGGCCGGCGCTGGGCCCTGGGGGCGTTCATCGTCGGCGCAGTCGTGTGCGCGGTGCTCGTGCAGCGGCCGGGCGCGGCCACCGGGCCGCTGACGCTGGGAGCCGCCGTCACGGCATACCTGGTGGGGTCGGTGATCGCCATCGTGAACGACCCGGCGCCGCGGATCGACGTGTGGGTGACCCTGCAGCAGGCCAGCGACGGCCTGGCGCGCGGGCAGAACATGTACGCCATGACCTGGACCGGGTCACCGGGTATCAAGGACGCGTTCACCTACCTGCCGTGGACCGCGGTGCTGCTGGCTCCCGGCCGGTGGCTGGCCGGCGACGTGCGCTGGGCGCTGGTGTTCTGGACCCTCGTGGCGGCGGCGGGGATGCTGGCGCTGGGGCGGGGCACCCTCGCCGGCCGCCGGGCGCTGTGGGCGGCCGGGCCGCTGGTGGCGCTGCTGCTGCTCGCCCCCGGCACGCTCACCCAGGTCGACCAGGCGTGGACCGAGCCGCTGCTGCTGGCCGGGATCCTGTGGTGGGCGGTGCTGGTGCGCCGGGGCCACCCGTGGTGGGCCGTCGTGCCGCTGGCGCTCGCCTGTGCGAGCAAGCAGCACCTGGCGCTGCTGCTGCCGATCCTGCTCGTGTGGCGGCCCTTCGGCTGGAAGCGCAGCGTGGCCACCGGCGCGCTCACCGGGGTCCTCATCGCCCCGTGGTTCCTCGCCGGCCCGTCCGACTTCGTCCACGACACGGTCTCGCTGCTGGTGACCTTCCACCCGATCAAGTTCGCCAACACCCTCTACCTGCTGGCGCTCAACGAGTTCGGGGTCACCCTGCCGTTCGCCCTGACCGGCCTGGTGGTGTTCGGCACGCTCGCCGCGGTGATGTGGACCGTGTGGCGGCGCCAGCCCGACCTGCCCGAGCTGCTGCGCTGGCTGGCGCTGATGCTGCTGGTCGCCAACCTGGTCAACAAGCAGGCGTTCTACAACCAGTTCTGGCTGGTGGGGGCGCTGGTGGCGGCCTCCCTGGCCACGAGGTCCTCGACCAGCTCGGCCAGGAACTCGGGGAAGACCGTCTCGGCGACCTGACCCAGCGCACGCCCCGGCAGCCAGTCGATGGTGATGGTCGAGAGCTCCTCGAGCTCCTCGAACGCTGCCGGGGCGGCCTCGAAGCGCGTGGTCCGCGCACCGAAGAACACCTGCTCCTGGTGGATCTGCCTGCCGTCGAAGGGGAAGACGACGACGTCCTCGCGCAGCGGCCCGACGAGCTCCTCCGGTGCCAGCCGCAGCCCGGTCTCCTCCCACACCTCGCGGACGGCTGCCTCGCGCGTGTCCTCGCCCTCCTCGACGCCGCCGCCCAGGGAGTACCAGTAGGTGCGTTCCGGGTTGCGCGGGTCGCACCCGTGGATCATGAGGACGTGGTCGCGCTCGTCGAGCAGCACGACGCGCACGGCGCGGCGATGGACGACCTCGACACCCACGTCGGTGTCCGCGGTGTCGGCGTCGTCGGCGGGAGTGGGCACGGCCCTGCACCCTAGTGGTGCAGCCGCTCCCATGCCCGGGCCTGGGCGATGCGCCACGCGGGGTCGGGGTGGGTGGCGAACAGTGCCGTCTGCCACCAGGTCGGCTCGAGCCGGCTGAGGTTGGTCACGGCCAGGTCGTGCTGCATCCGCTCGAACGCCGGGATGTCGCGGGTCAGGTCGAGGGAGTGCGCGTCGGCGCGGGCCTCGAGGTGACGGCTGACCAGGTTGGTCACCGGCGCCCCGAGCCACGGCGCGGTCGCCACGACCGCGAGCAGGAGCGCGGTGCCGCGTGCCACGGAACGCCGCCCGGTGGCACGTGGCTCGAGCCAGCGCCTGCCGCGGGGACCGGTCAGCAGCCACCCCAGCGCCAGCACCCCGGTGGCCGCGCCCACGGCGCCGAGCAGCGTGCCGACGAGCACGTCCTGGGCCTTGACGTGGCCGAACTCGTGGGCGACGACCGCCAGCACCGCGGCGGGGTCCTGCCTGGCCCGGGCCAGCGTGGTGTCGTCCAGGACGACCCAGCGGGTCGAGCCGAGGCCGGAGACGTGGGCGTTCTCACCGGTGGTCCGGGCGCTGGCATCGGAGACGACGACGCGCACGTGGGCGATGCCGTCGCGCGCGGCGAGCGCCGAGATCGATCGGGTCAGCGCGCTGTCGGGCAGCGGGGTGAAGTGGTTGTATGCCGGCTCGACCACGAGCGGGTACAGCACCGACCCCAGCACGGTCACCACGGCGGCGCCCGCGGCGAGCAGCCACGGCCAACGCCGCGGCGCGCGGCGCACGACCCACCAGACCACGAGCAGGCCGAGGGCGGTCAGCGCGGCGTTCATCGTCCAGCCGACCGCTTCGTCACGCAGCCACCCGGCCCAGGTCTGCGTCGAGAGGTGGTAGTCGCGCAGCACCTGCTCGGAGTGGATGCCCGAGGGCAGGCCCACCAGCCACTGCAGCGCCAGCACCACGACAGCGGTGGCCACGACCACCGGCCAGGCCCGTCGCGGCGGCGCCGTGGGAGCGCTCCGGTCACGCCGGCGCAGCAGCACCGCGAACACCACCCACGGGACGGCCACCGACAGCATCAGCGCCACATAGGGCCAGACGCCGAGGCCGGTGCGGAAGGCCGCGGCGCGCTGCACCTCAGTGGGGGTGAAGGCGCTCGCGACGTCGGGTCGCACGGACACGTCCACACCGAGGGGATGCCACGGGGTGAGCACGGCGACGCCCACCCCCAGCAGCGCCAGACCCGTCAGAGTCCCGACGGCGAGGGCGCGGCGGCTCATGCGGCGGCCAGCTCGCGCAGGTAGGACTGCCAGTCCCGGGTGAACCGCTGCTGGGTCGTGCCGAGCACGGTCCGGAAGGCGGAGGCGGCCGCAGCGTCAGGGTCCTGGCCGCCGGCGGTGGCGCGGGCCACCGCGCGGTAGAACGCCGCCAGGCGGGCCTGTCCCCACGTGTCGGCGATGCGCGTGCACGCCAGCCATGCCGCCGAGTAGCTGGGGGCGATCGTGCTGCGCGTCGGGTCGAAGTCTGCCGCCGTCGGCAGGCGGGTCGGGCCCTTGCCCTGCCGGACCCGGGTCAGCAGCTCGGAGGCGACCCGCTGACGCGGCAGGCCCAGGCCCGAGTAGCCGACGTAGTCGGCCGTCCCCTCGGACAGCCAGATCGGGACCTGGCCGGTGGTGGTCGACCGGATCGCCACGTGGGTCAGCTCGTGGGTGATCACGACCCGGCGCCCCAGGGCGGCCAGCCGGTTCCACGCCGCGGGGTTGACCACCACGCGGTCCGCGTGTGCCGGCTCCCCGCGGGTGATCGGCCCCTCGGTCACCGCCGCCACCTGGTCCAGCCCGGTGCGGTCTCGGTTGAGCAGCGCCGCGAACTCGGCCGGTGTCGACGGCGTGACCAGGACGACCCGGCGGGCCCACCCGGTGCCCCAGAAGGCGTTGACCCGGGCCACTCCCCCGTCGGCCTGCGCGCGGTAGGCGTCCATGCGGGCTGTCGGGGCGTTGCCGATGACGATCGAGGTGGCGCCGCGAAGCACCCGCATCCCGGGCAGGTCCCACACCTGCAGCTGGGTGCCCCCGTCACGGTCGTCGGCCAGCCGCCACCCTGCGGCGCGGTGCACGACGGTCAGGAAGACGTCGTAGGAGCGCGGCCCGCGGTCGTAGCCGGTGAGCGCCCACTCCCCCTGGACCTTGGCCACCCACGCCCCCGGACCGAGCCCGGCCCCACCGGTGGGCGAGAGCGCCGGCTGGCTGCCGGGGTCGGCGAACCGGAAGCGCGACAGCGGCAGGCGCATGAGGTCGTCGAAGACCTGGGCCTGCCGCTTGCCGAAGGCCGAGCGCGGGTCGTCGACCGTGGCCATCCAGCGCGCCTTGCTGCGGGCGGAGACCGCGGCAGCCCGCTGGTCCAGCAGGTCACGCAGCGCCTGCACCCGGGCCGCGTCGGCGTCCACCGACGCCGGCGCCGCGGCGTTGGCGGTCGAGGACCGGGTCACCGCAGGGCGCGCGGCGGTGCCGGGCAGCTGCACCAGCCCGGTCGCGAACGCACCGACGGCGCTGACGGCCGCCACGAGGAGGACCGCCAGCGTCAGGTATGTCGCTGTCCTCCAGCGCGGTGCCCGGGTCACGGGCGTCACTCTAGGCGGCGTGGATGTGTGCGGTCAGACCGCCGCCCGTGCCCCCGTCCACGGCTCGCGCCGTGCCCGCAGCCCGGCCACCCGGTCGGCACGGACCAGACCCGCGGCGACGAGCGCGGAGACCGCTCGCTGCTCCTGCCGGTCCAGCGGCATGTCGGCGGACAACGGGGCCGTGAGGGCCGTCACGACGCAGTCGGCGCACTGGCTGCCCCGGACGGGGCAGGTGTCACAGTCGACGATCATCGCTGGCCTCCTCCCTGCACTGGTCGGCGGGCCCGAGGGTCGGACCTGCCCGTGCCCAGCACGCTAGGAGCCCGGTCTGACAGGCCTTGCCCTGCGCGGCCCTGACCTGCCCCGGCGCACGACTGACCGCCACCCCGCCCGCGACTCGCCCGCGACCGGCGCAGCGAGGCCGGGCGCCAGGGCGCCGGGGGCCGCCGGGTCCCCGTCACCGCGTGCCGCGCGACGGCCTGTCGGCGGCACGGCATACGGTCCTTGCCATGCAGGGCGTCCAAGGCACACTCGACGAGCTCGGCACCCCCTTGGCGGGGGTGACGTTCGTCGTGGTCGACCTCGAGACCACCGGTGGCAGCCCCGCCGGCGCGCACATCACCGAGATCGGCGCGGTCAAGGTCCGCGCCGGCGAGGTGCTCGGCGAGTTCCAGACGCTGGTCAACCCCGGCGAGCCGATCCCGGCGTTCATCTCCCTGCTCACCGGCATCACCGACCGCATGGTCGCCGACTCCCCGCGCATCAACACGGCCGTCCCGGCGTTCCTCGAGTTCGCCCGCGGCAGCGTGCTCGTGGCCCACAACGCCCCGTTCGACGTGTCCTTCCTCAAGGCCGCGGCAGCGCTGACCGGACACGAGTGGCCCGGCTTCCGGGTCGTCGACACCGCGCACCTGGCGCGGCAGCTGGTCACCAAGGACGAGGCACGCGACCGCAAGCTCGGCACCCTGGCGCGGCTGTTCGGCGCGGCCACCACACCCGACCACCGGGCGCTGCACGACGCCCGGGCCACGGTCGACGTGCTGCACGGCCTGCTCTCCCGGGTCGGCAACCTCGGGGTGCTGACCCTCGAGGAGCTGAGCAGCTTCTCCTCGAGGGTGTCCGCGGCGCAGCGGCGCAAGCGCCACCTCGCCGAGGGCCTGCCGCACTCCCCGGGGGTCTACCTGTTCAAGGACGGCAAGGGGCGGGTGCTCTACGTCGGCACCTCCCGCGACATCCGCACCCGGGTGCGCACCTACTTCACCGCCTCGGAGCAGCGCACGCGCATGGCCGAGATGGTCGGCATCGCCGAGAGCGTCACCCCGGTGGTGTGCCAGACGCCACTGGAGGCCGAGGTGCGCGAGCTGCGGCTCATCGCCGAGCACAAGCCGCGCTACAACCGCCGCTCCCGCCACCCCGAGCGCGCGCCGTGGGTCAAGCTGACCGTGGAGCCGTTCCCCCGGTTGAGCATCGTGCGCGAGGTGCGCGACGACGGGGCCCGCTACGTCGGGCCCTTCTCCTCGCGCCACGCCGCCGAGGCGGCGATCGCCGCGGTCCACGAGGTGGTGCCGCTGCGGCAGTGCACCAAGCGGCTCAGCCTGCGGGGCACCTCCTCGGGCTGCGCGCTCTCCGAGATGGGCCGCTGCGGCGCCCCGTGCACCGGCGCCCAGGACGTCGAGTCCTACGCCCAGGTCGTCGAGCGGGTGGCCAGCGTCATCGGCGGCGATGCACGCGAGGTCGTGGCCGCCCTGCACCGTCGCATGGACCTGCTGGCCAGCCAGGAGCGGTTCGAGGACGCCGGGGAGGTGCGCGACCGGATGCTGCACCTGGTCCGGGCCGCCGCCCGGGCCCAGCGCATCGCGCCGCTGGCCCGCAGCGCCGAGGTCGTCGCCGCCCGCCGCGCCGAGGCCGGCGGCTGGGAGGTCATCTGCGTCCGTCACGGGCGGCTCGCCGGCACGAGCGTGAGCCCCCGCGGCGCCGACCCCATGCCCTACATCGAGGCACTCAGGGCCAGCGCCGAGGTCGTCTCCCCCGGGCCCGGTCCGGCGCCCGCCGCCTACCCGGAGGAGACCGAGAAGGTGCTGCGCTGGCTGGAGTCGCCCGGGGTGCGCATCGTCAGCATCGAGGGCGAGTGGACCTGCCCGACCCACGGCGCCGGCGCCGCCCGGGCCCGGCTCGAGCCGCTGGCCGCTGCGGCGCGCGACGTGGTGCCGTTCGACGAGCCCGGCGGTCCGGGGCTGCGGCACCAGCCGCCGGCCGCGGTCATGTCCGCCGCGGGCTAGGGTGTCACCGTGATTTCCGCCATCGTGCTGATCAACGCCGAGGTCGACCGGATCCCCGAGGTCGCCGCCGCCATCGCCGAGATCGACGGCGTGAGCGAGGTCTACTCGGTCACCGGGGACGTCGACCTCATCGCCATGGTCCGTGTGCAGCAGCACGAGCAGTTCGCCGACGTGATCGCCGACCGGCTCAACAAGGTCCAGGGCGTCCTCGGCACCCAGACGCACATCGCGTTCCGCACCTACTCCCGGCACGACCTCGAGGCAGCGTTCAGCCTCGGCCTCGACGACGCCTGACCCGGGCACGCGGCGCCCCTGACAGCAGGCGCCGCGGGGCGCGAAGGTCGGGTACGACGGTCAGTCGCGGGTCGCCGCAACCCAGCGCGCGACGACCTCGGTCGCCGCGCCCTCGTCGATCGCCCGCTCGGCCCGGTCCATCCCCGCCCGCACCTGCGCGGTGAACGCGGCGTGGTCCATGCCGGTACGCGCGGCCGAGCCTGCGCCCGTGCCCGCGTCGGCGCCCGCGCCGGGACCCCCCTGGGGGTCCTGCTCGGTGAGGGCGAGCGCGATACCGGCGTTGAGGACGACCGCGTCGCGCACCGGCCCGCGCTGGCCTCCGAACACGTCACGCACGACGCCGGCGTTGTGGACCGCGTCCCCGCCGCGCAGGGACTCCAGCGGGTGCAGCTCGAGGCCGAGCTCGCGCGGGTCGAGCGTGTACTCGCGCACCACGCCACCGCGGACCCACCACACCGAGGACGTGGTGGAGACGGTCAGCTCGTCGAGGCTGTCATCGCCCCGGAAGACCACCGCGTCCTTGCCCCGGCCGGCGAACACCCCCGCCATGAGCGGCGCCAGCCGCGCGTCGGCGACACCCACGGCCGCGTAGGTGGGCTGGGCCGGGTTGGTCAGCGGGCCGAGGGCGTTGAAGGCGGTCCCGATGCCCAGGTCGCGCCGGGGCGCCGCCGTGTGGCGGAACGAGGGGTGGAACGTCTGCGCGAAGCAGAACGTGATGCCGGCCCGCTCGGCGACCTCGACCACGCGCTCCGGCGGGATCGTGAGGTTGACCCCGAGCGCTTCGAGCACGTCGGCCGAACCGGAGCTGGAGGACGCCGCCCGGTTGCCGTGCTTGACCACCTTGATGCCGGCGGCCGCACACACGATCGAGGCCATGGTCGAGATGTTGACCGTGTGCGCCCGGTCGCCGCCGGTGCCGACGATGTCCAGGCTGGGCCCGGCGACCTCGATGCGGTTGGCGTGCTGCAGCATCATGTCCGCCAGGCCGCGCATCTCCTCGACCGTCTCGCCCTTGGCGCGTAGCGCCACGAGGAAGCCGGCCACCTGGGCGGGCGTGGCCTCACCGCTCATGATGCGGTCCATCGCCCACGCCGCGTCAGCCGAGCTCAGGTCCTGCCCGGCGAGCAGCGACGTGAACACCGCCGGCCAGGTCGTCGTCCCGGACGCCGGCGTGTCCGCAGCCACGTCAGCTGCCGGAGGTGGAGGTCCCCGCCGCACGAGCCAGCTCCGCGACGGCCTGGGCCACCGCGATCGGGTCGAGCGGGTGGGGAACGGCCAGGTCGGCCTGCGACCACGCCGCGAGCCAGCCGTCCTGCGGGCGGCCGGTCAGCACGAGGACGGGCGGGCAGTTGTAGATCTCGTTCTTGAGCTGGCGGCACAGGCCCAGACCACCGGTCGGGGCAGCCTCACCGTCGAGGATGAGCAGGTCGAAACCGCCCTGCTCCACCGCCTCGATGACGGCCGGGGCCGTCGCGCACTCGCGCCAGGAGGCGACCTCGACGTCCCGGGCGGGACGTCGGCCCACCGCCACGCGCACGGCGTCACGGGTGGCCACGTCGTCGCTGTAGAGCAGCACCTGGATGCGGTGCGGCACCGTCGAGCCGGCCGCGGTGGGTGCGCCCTCGATCGCAGCGGAAGGAGCCGACGGAGCGTGCGAAACGGTCATGGGCCAGATGCTACCGAAGGCGTTCGGGCGCAACGATGACGGCCGCCAGCAGCGGCGTCGCGCGTGATGACGGGGCCCCGGGTGCATTGACCGGGGGGTCGCCGACCCACCTCCGAGGGAATGGGGCAATAATGGCCGCCGTGGCGACCGCATCAGCAGTTCACTCCAGTACCCCGGCAGGCACGATCCCCGGCCACGGCCCGGTGACCCGACCGAACATGACCTCGGTGGGCACCATCGTGTGGCTGGCGAGCGAGCTCATGTTCTTCGCAGGCCTGTTCGCGATGTACTTCACCATCCGCTCCGTCTCCCCCGAGCTGTGGAAGACGCAGACCGAGCACCTCAACGTGCCCTACGCGACGGTCAACACCCTCGTGCTGGTCATCTCGTCGGTGTGGTGCCAGCTCGGCGTGTTCAAGGCCGAGCACGGCCAGCCGGCGCGCACGGGCTCGCTGCTGCAGCTGAGCAAGTGGGGCATGCGCGAGTGGTACGTCCTGACCTACGTGTTCGGCGCGATCTTCGTCTCCGGCCAGGTGCTGGAGTACGCCACGCTCGTCCACGAGGGGCTGTCGATCTCGGCCAACGCCTACGGCTCGGTCTTCTACCTGACGACGGGCTTCCACGCCCTGCACGTCACCGGTGGCCTGCTGGCGTTCCTGCTGATCATCGGCCGCACCTTCACGACCCGCCGCTACACCCACGCACAGGCCACGGGCGCCATCGTCACCTCGTACTACTGGCACTTCGTCGACGTGGTGTGGATCGCGCTGTTCGCGACCATCTACCTGCTCAAGTGACCCTGACCGTGACCCCCGACCTCCGCACCGACGCCGACAGGACCGCACTGTGAACGCACTGGCCGCCCGCCGCCGCCACCCGGCGGCGATCGTCATCCTCCTGCTGCTGGGGCTGGTCGCCATGGGTGGGCTCTACGCCGCCCTCGCGCCCAAGCCCGCGCAGGCGGCGACCGCCACCGCCGATGACGTTGCCGAGGGCAAGAAGCTCTTCCTGGCCAACTGCGCCACCTGCCACGGCCTCAACGCCGAGGGCAGCAAGGCCGGCCCGACCCTGGTCGGTGTGGGTGCCGCCGCCGTCGACTTCCAGGTCGGCACCGGCCGTATGCCGCTCGCCGGGCCCGCGGTCCAGGCCAAGCGCAACAGCGACGTGAAGTTCACCGACCAGCAGATCGCGCAGATGGCGGCCTACGTCGCCTCGCTCGCCCCGGGGCCGGCCGTGCCGGACGCGGCCGACACCAGCGGCAACGGTGACGTCGCCAAGGGCGCGGAGCTGTTCCGCGTCAACTGCGCCATGTGCCACAACTTCGCCGGCTCCGGTGGCGCGCTGACCCGCGGCAAGTTCGCCCCGAGCCTGCGCAACGTCGAGGGCAAGCACATCTACGAGGCCATGCTCACCGGCCCGCAGTCGATGCCCGTCTTCAACGACACCAACCTGTCCCCCACGGACAAGAACAACATCATCAGCTACCTGCACTCGGTCGACAAGGCTGAGAACCCGGGCGGTCTGAGCCTGGGCAACCTCGGTCCCGTCTCCGAGGGCCTGTTCGTCTGGATCTTCGGCATCGGCATCCTCATCGCGTGCGCCGTGTGGCTGGGCTCCAAGGCAGCGTGACGATGGCTGCACCACTGCATGACACGCGACTGACCGACCGCGAATCGACAGGATCGACCACACGATGAACGAACACGGCACCGAGGCCCCGGACGGCACGTCCACCGAGGCCGTCCGCCTCGACCAGGGGCACATCGAAGGCACCGGGGGCATCCCGGAGCGCTTCACCAACCCCGGTCTCCCGGCGCACATCCACCGCTCGGCGGATGTCGACGAGAAGGCCGCCCGCAAGGCCGAGAAGCAGGTGGCGACGCTCTTCACGCTGTCGATCATCGGCACGCTGGTCTTCATCGTGGCCTACTTCGCCATCGACCACAGGACCCAGGTCTTCATGCCGGGCATCGGCCTGGCCAACCTGCAGAACGTCGTCCTCGGCGTCAGCCTGGCTGTCAGCCTCTTCATGATCGGCGCCGGCGCGGTCCACTGGGCCAAGACGCTCATGCCCGACGAGGAGGTCGTGGAGGAGCGCCACACGCTGCGCTCCCAGGACGAGGACCGCACCGCGGCCGTCGACACCATCCTCGGCGGTGGCGACCAGGCCCAGCTCGGCCGTCGCCCGCTGATCAAGTACACCCTCGGTGGCGCCCTCGGCCTGTTCGCGGTGCCGCTGGTGCTCCAGGTGGCTGGTGGCCTCGGCCCGTTGCCCGGCGACGCGCTGTCCACGACGTTCTGGCGCAAGGGCATGAAGCTCATGCGCGACCCCGAGGGCACCCCGATCAAGGCCACCGACGTCACGATCGGATCGGTCTTCCACGTCATGCCCGAGGGCATCGACAAGAGCGAGCACGTCCTCGAGGAGAAGGGCAAGGCCGCGGTCCTGCTCATGCGCCTCGACCCGGACGACATCAAGGTGGCCAAGGAGCGCGACTGGGGTCACGATGGGATCGTGGCCTACTCGAAGATCTGCACCCACGTGGGTTGCCCCGTGGGCCTCTACGAGCAGCAGACGCACCACCTGCTGTGCCCCTGCCACCAGTCGACGTTCGACGTGACGCAGGACTGCAAGGTCATCTTCGGCCCGGCCGGCCGGCCCCTGCCGCAGCTGAAGATCACGGTTGACAACGAGGGCTACCTCGTTGCGGACTCACCCTTCCGCGAGGCGGTTGGCCCGAGCTTCTGGGAGCGCGGTTCATGAGCACCACCACTACCCCCAAGGGCGCAGCGAGCCTGCGCGCCAACGACGCCAAGCCGGCCGAGGCCGTCGCTGGTCCCCTGAAGGTCGCCGGAGGCGTGGGCGGCTGGTTCGATGACCGTACGGGCATCGCCAAGCCGGTCCGCCACCTGCTGAAGAAGGTCTTCCCGGACCACTGGTCGTTCATGCTCGGCGAGATCGCGATGTACTCCCTCGTGATCCTGCTGCTGTCGGGCACCTTCCTGACCTTCTGGTTCGTCCCGAGCGCGGGCCACGTGATCTACAACGGGTCACACGTCCCGCTCAAGGGCATCTCCATGAGCGAGGCCTACAAGTCCACGCTGGACATCTCGTTCGACGTCCGCGGTGGCCTGATCATCCGTCAGATCCACCACTGGGCAGCCCTGCTGTTCATCGTGTCGATCATGGTCCACATGTTCCGGGTGTTCTTCACCGGCGCGTTCCGCAAGCCGCGTGAGATCAACTGGGTCATCGGCACCATCCTGTCGATGCTGGCCATCGTCGAGGGCTTCGCCGGCTACTCGCTGCCGGACGACCTGCTCTCGGGCACCGGTCTGCGGGCTGCTGAGGGCTTCATGCAGTCGATCCCGGTCCTGGGCTCCTACATCGCCTACTTCGTCTTCGGCGGTGCGTTCCCGGGCGAGGCGATCATCCCCCGCCTCTACACCGTCCACGTGCTGCTGATCCCGGCGATCATCGTGGGCCTGTTCACCGCCCACATCGTGCTGGTCATGGTGCACAAGCACACCCAGTACCCCGGGCCGGGCCGCACGAACGAGAACGTCGTGGGCTACCCGCTCATGCCGGTCTACATCGCCAAGGCCGGTGGCTTCTTCTTCATCGTCTTCGGTGTCACCGCCCTGATCTCGGCCCTGGTCACGATCAACCCGATCTGGATGTACGGCCCCTACGACCCCTCACCGGTCACCGCGGGTTCGCAGCCTGACTGGTACATGGGCTTCGCCGACGGCGCCCTGCGCCTGATGCCGGGCTGGACCGAGCTGCACTTCTGGGGCTTCACGCTCGGGCTGAACGTCTTCATCCCGGCGATCCTGCTGATCCCGGTGCTGTACGGCCTCGCCGGCGCCTACCCCTTCCTCGAGGCGTGGGTCACCGGTGACAAGCGCGAGCACCACCTGCTGGACCGCCCGCGCAACGCCCCGACGCGCACCGGCATCGGCGTCATGGCCCTGGTCTTCTACGGCATCCTGTTCTTCGCCGCGGGCAACGACCTGATCGCCATCAAGCTGGGCCTGTCGATCAACGACATCACCAACACCTTCCGGGTGCTGCTGCTCGTCGCTCCCCCGCTGGCCTTCTGGGTCACCAAGCGGATCTGCCTGAGCCTGCAGCGCCGTGACCGCGACCTGGTCCTGCACGGTCGCGAGACCGGCCGGATCGTCCGCACCGCCGAGGGCCGCTTCTTCGAGGTCCACGAGCCGCTGGGCGAGCTCGAGCGCTGGACGCTGGTGCAGCACGAGGCTCACCGTCCGCTCGAGCTCGGCTCCTCGGTAGACGCCAACGGTGTCCGCCGCCCGGGCGCGGCCATGGAGCGGATGCGGGCCAAGCTCTCGAAGTTCTACTTCGAGGACCGGGTTGACCCCGTCACCCCCGCCGAGCTGGCTGCCGCCCACCACGACGGCCACGAGGAGGAGGCACTGCACTCCATCGAGGGTCGCCCGCAGTGGGTCGGTCAGCTGCACGGTGGCGCGGACGAGCGCGACGACGTCGACGCCTACGCCCCGCACGAAGAGGAGGGCTCGGAGACCAGCACCCGCTGATCACCACAGCCCATGAGGAAGGCCCCCGACCAGCTGGCCGGGGGCCTTCCTCGTCCCCGGCCCCCGCACCACCCTTGGGCATGCCGTGCCCCTGGCTCCCCGAGTCCGCACGCTGCGGACGGCTGACTCCCTGTCCCGCGCTTCGTGTGCTCTCCGGTCCGGCGCAGATCTCTCCCCTGCGCGGGCGCAGCAGCACGCGACCACGGACATGCCGCTGGCCCGGCCCTGCTCGGGCCGGGTGCGGGGCGGGGGCCTCAGGTGTGCCAGGTGACCCCGGTCGCGGTGACCGTCGCGGTCCAGCCGCGCTGGTGCACGATCGTGTGGTGCCGCCCGCACAACAGGGCCGCGTTGCCGACGTCGGTGGCCCCGCCGTTGGCCCAGTGGATGACGTGGTGCCCGTCGCACCACCACGGCGGGGCGTGACAGCCCGGGATGGTGCAGCCCTGGTCCCTCTGCCAGAGGTACTTCAGCTGGGCCGGGGTGAAAAGCCTTCTTGTGCGGCCGAGGTCGAGGACCTCCCCCTGGGTGCCCAGCACCACCGGGATGACCGCGGCGTCGCAGGCGATCCGGCGCACCGTCTCCGGACCCAACAGGCTCCCGCTGCCCAGCACCGATCCGGACCCGCAGGCGTCCTTGAGGTCCTGGAAGTCCATGGCCACGAAGACCTGCGCCTTGGTCTGCACCGGCACCTCACCCCCGGCGGCCGTGGACCGGCGGCAGGCCTCGACCAGGGCGTCCCCGCGCCGCTGATCGCTGCTCCGCAGGTCGCTGATGCCGTCGACCGGGTACGGCGCGGACAACGGCCCGATCGCCGCCTCCAACACGCTCGCCCCCTCGGGGTCCAGACGCAGCTGGTACTCCACCATCCCGTCATCGGCCCGGCCCGCCGACAACGACACCCCGTGCTTGAGCCGGTCCTGGCGGACCTGGAACTCCTGATCCCGCCCGTAGGCGGCGATGATCCGCTCCCGCAACCCCCGCACCTCCCGCGGCCCCGCCTCCTCGGCGACCTGAAGGAACCCCTCCCACACCGTGGGCAGAGCCTGCGGCGTCAACCGGGGACCGAGCTTGTGCATCTCCGCCAGCACGACCGCCGCGCAGCGCACCCCCACCCGGCCGGCCAGCACGCACCCCCGCAGCCGCCGCACCGACCCGTGGTCCAACACGTGCGCCGCGCCCGCCCCGACCGGGCGGCCCACGCAGGCCTGGGCGACCTTGACCAGGTCACCGGCCCCACCGGCCCGGTAGGACGGCGCCCACTCCAGCACCCACCCCGCCGCCGTTGAGCAGGTCGAGGAGGCCACCTCGCCCCGCTCCAGGCCCTCGCCGAGCACCGAGACCTGGGCCGCGTCCACCAACCGCCGCAGCACATCCAGCCGACCCATCGCCGGACCCAGATCCGCGCCCCGGCACTGGTGCACCACCTCGGCCAGCCCGGTCAACGCCTCCGCCGCCGCATCCACCACCGCCAACCGGTCCGCGAACAACACCACGGCCCCGTCACCCGGAGCAGCACCTGCCGACCCTGCACCACCAGACGATTCCGACCCCGCCGCGGGCACGCCACCAGACCCGCTGGCCACGGCCCCCTGACGACGATCCCCCTGATGCATAATTCGAACATACATTCGACCACTGGCAGGCTGCACACACCGTTCACACCCCTGGCCCCCGCGGGCGCGAGCGAGCCCGACGCTCCCGACCACACGGCATACAGGGCAGTGGATGAGAGGCTGCGGGGCATGGGATTCCGGATGACGCGCCAGGAGTTCGAGGACGCCGTCGGCGACGCGCTCGATGAGGTCCCCGCCGAGCTGCTCGACCTGATGGACAACGTCGTCTTCCTGGTCGAGGACGAGCCGCCGGACCAGGACCCGGACCTGCTCGGCGTCTACGACGGCACTCCCCTGACCGAGCGCGGCGACGCCTGGGCCATGGGGTCGCTCCCGGACCGGATCACGCTGTTCCAGGGCCCCTTGCAGCGCATGTGCGAGGACCGCGAGGAGCTGCTCGAGGAGATCGCCGTGACCGTCGTGCACGAGATCGCGCACCACTTCGGGATCGACGACGACCGGCTCCACGCGCTCGGCTGGGACTGACCAGCCACGACACCGTCGTCGGTCAGCGACCCAGCGCACCGATCTCGCACGCCACTCGACCGCTTCGGGGGCACGCCCACACCGGGACGCCGTCCCAAAGCGTGGGAGCCAGGGGGTGCGTGTCGGGGTGCTCGGGGCACCCTGGCCACGAGGTCGAACGCCTGAGCCCCCACAGCTGCTCGACAACCCACTCCTGGACCTGGTCGGCCGCCCGCACCACCCGCTCGGCAGGCGGGTCGTCCGCCAGCACCCACACACCCCAGATCGAGCCGTCCGGCGCGTGCATCTCTGCCCACAGCTGTTCCGGGGCAACCGGGTCGCTCCCTGCCCACGTCGGCCTCGGGTCGTCAGCCCAGGACCGGTCGCAGATCTCGGGCACCACGCCCACCGTCGACCGCGCGTCGCGCAGCACCGGTTCCAGCGCCTCCACCAGGCGTGGGTCCACGTCGCCCTCCTCGTGACCTTCTCCCCCGTGCGATCGAGGATAGGCAGGCACACGGCATACCGGTGCCGGACACGACAGCGGGGCCGCACCCCGGCGGGTGCGGCCCCGCTGGAGGAGCAGGCCGGTCAGGCCAGGGCGCTCTGGGCCTTCCACTGGCTGAAGGAGTACATCCAGATGCCGTAGCCCTCGGTGGGCTGGAACGGGCGGTTGGACCCGGTGAACTTCACGACGTCGCCGACCTTGGAGTGCTCGAACATCCACTGCGCGTCGGCCGGTGCCATGTTGGTGCAGCCGTGGGAGACGTTGGCGTTGCCCTGCGCGCCGACCGACCACGGGGCCGAGTGGACGAACTCGCCGGTCCAGGTAAGGCGCATCGCCCACTTGGTGTCGATCTTGTAGTAGCCCGGCTTGCCCTTGGGGATGCCGATCGTGGTCGAGTCCATGGTGACGTCGCCGTCGCGGGAGATGATGACCTTGGTGCCGTAGCGGGTCTCGGTCTTCGGTCCGGGACGCCCGGTGCTCACCTTGAACGTGCGCAGCACCGCGCCGTTCTGGCGGACCGTCATGGTGTGGGCGTTCATGTCGACCGTGGAGACCATCGAGGACCCGACGGTGAAGCTGGTGGTGTGGTCGGCGGCCACCCACTTGCCCTCACCGGTCTGGACGCCGTGCAACGGCGCGGTGACCGTCACGTGGGTGCCGGGGAGCCAGTAGCTCTTCGGCCGCCACATCAGCTGGCGGTTGTCCAGCCAGCCCCAGGCGCCCTCCTGCTTGGGGCTGACCGAGATCCTCATCAGCTTCTCGACCTGCGCCCGCTCGGTCTTGGTCGCGACCGGGGAGTCGAACTGCACGCTCACCGGCATGCCCACGCCCACGGTGCCGCCGCCGGGGATCAGCCCGTAGGTCGCGGTCACCGCCGGCCTGAGGGTGGTGAACGAGGAGGTCACCGTGGAGGGCGTGCCATCCGGACCGGTCGCCTTCGCGGTCAGCGTGTATGCCGTGCCGGGAGTGAGCCGGCCGCTCGCCTTCCAGGTGCCGTCGGCGCCAACGGCGCCGTCCACCGTCTCGCCGTCGGTGGCCTTGAGCGTGACGCTGCCCAGGGTGCCGGACTCGGCCCGGACGGTCACCGGGGCGGTCGGCAGGACGCCGGTGGCAGCGTCTGCGGGGCTGACCGACAGCTGCGCCGGGGCGGCCTGCTGGGTGGTGCTGGACGCGCCGCCACCGGGCGTCGCCGCGGCGTGCGTGCCCGCTCCCCCGGCTGCCGGGCCCGAGGCACCACCTGCGGGGCCGCAGGCCGACACCAGGGCCGCACCGGCCAGCAGCGCCGCCGCGAGGGCAGCACGACGCTGCATTGTCGAGATCACCACGTTGACAGACTCCCACCCGAAGACGAGCTTCACTCAGGGCCCGCGCAGGCACCCATCCATGAGGACGCATGGGACGCGCGGGTGGTTGACGACGGAGCCGCCGATCGTGGTCACGGTCGGGCAACGATGCCGGCGCGGTCCCCCCGCGAACGTCCCGGAACCGTGCGAGAGCCGTGGCCCCCCGGATGGGAGACCACGGCTCTCGGACGGAAGTTGACCCCAGCCTACCCGGTCCGTCGGCGCGGACCGGGCAGATCGGGCCAATGGGGTCAGACCGCGTGCTCCCCGCGGAAGTACTCGAAGACCCAGCCCACGGTGGCCAGCGCACCGAAGACGACGCCGATCACCACGAGCCACCAGCCCACGGCCAGGCCCAGGAAGACCAGCGCGGACGAGGCGGCCAGCGGCAGCGGCCACCAGCTGTGGGGGCTGAAGAACCCGTAGTCACCCTCGGCTGCCTCGATCGGCGCCATCGGGTCGTCCTCGGGGCGGTCGTCCAGCTTGCGGCCGGTCCACCACAGGTAGAAGCCGACCAGGGCGGACAGGCCGGCCGTCAGCATCAGGGCCACCGGACCGACCGGCTCCTGCCAGTGGGTGAAGAAGCCGTAGATCAGCCCGAGGGGGGCGAAGATGAACGTCCCCGCGCCGAAGAGCCACGTCTCGACCTTCATCAGTGCTTGTCCTCCGTGTGGTGCAGGTCGGGCTCACCCAGCAGGGAGTCCAGGATGTTCTTGTCGGGCTGCGCCGCGTCGTAGGCCGCGACCTCGGGATGGTGCAGGTCGAAGGCCGGACGCTCCGAGCGGATCCGAGGGATCGTCTCGAAGTTGTGCCGCGGCGGCGGGCAGGAGGTCGCCCACTCGAGCGATGCGCCGTAGCCCCACGGGTCGTCGGTCTCCACCAGCGGCGCGGTGCGCCACGTCTTCCAGACGTTGTAGAGGAACGGCAGCGTGGAGGCGCCGAGCAGCAGGGCGCCCGCGCTGGACACGTCGTTCATCCACTGGAAGCCGTCCTCGGGCAGGTAGTCGGCGTAACGACGCGGCATGCCCTTGACGCCCAGCCAGTGCTGGATGAGGAACGTGGTGTGGAAGCCGATGAACAGCATCCAGAAGTGGATCTTGCCCCAGCGCTCGTCGAGCATCCGGCCGGTGAACTTGGGCCACCAGAAGTAGAAGCCGGCAAACATCGCGAACACGACCGTGCCGAACACGACGTAGTGGAAGTGCGCCACGACGAAGTAGGAGTCGGACAGGTGGAAGTCGAGGGCCGGGCTGGACAGGATGATGCCGGTCAGGCCACCGAAGAGGAACGTGATGAGGAAGCCGATCGCCCAGAGCATCGGCGTCTCGAAGGTGAGCGAGCCACCCCACATGGTGCCGATCCAGTTGAAGAACTTCACGCCGGTGGGCACCGCGATGAGCATGGTCATGACCGCGAAGAACGGCAGCAGGACCTGGCCGGTGGCGTACATGTGGTGCGCCCAGACCGAGACCGACAGCGCCGCGATGGCGATGGTCGCGAAGACCAGCGTCTTGTAGCCGAAGATCGGCTTGCGGGAGAAGACCGGCAGGATCTCGCTGATGATGCCGAAGAACGGCAGGGCGATGATGTAGACCTCGGGGTGGCCGAAGAACCAGAACAGGTGCTGCCACAACATCGCGCCGCTGTTCTGCGGGTCGAAGACGTGCGCCCCGAGCTGGCGGTCGGCACCCAGGGCGAGCAGCGCCGAGGCGAGGACCGGGAAGGCCATCAGGACCAGGATCGAGGTGATCAGGATGGTCCAGGTGAAGACCGGCATCCGGAACATCGTCATGCCCGGTGCGCGCATGCAGATGATCGTGGTGATGAAGTTGACCGCACCCAGGATCGTGCCGAAACCACCGAGCGCGAGGCCGAAGACCCACAGGTCACCGCCGATGCCGGGGCTGTAGGTGGTGTCGGACAGCGGCGAGTAGGCGAACCAGCCGAAGGAGGCCGCACCCTGCGGGGTGAGGAAGCCGGCGGAGGCGATCAGGCCACCGAACAGGTAGAGCCAGTAGGCGAACATGTTCAGCCGCGGGAACGCCACGTCCGGCGCGCCGATCTGGATCGGCATGAGCGCGTTGGCGAAGCCGGCGAACAGCGGCGTCGCGAACAGCAGCAGCATGATCGTGCCGTGCATGGTGAACAGCTGGTTGAACTGCTCGGGGTTGTCCACGACCTGCAGGCCGGGCTCGACCAGCTCGGCACGGATCAGCAGCGCCAGCAGGCCACCGATCATGAAGAAGAGGAACGAGGTGATGAAGTACAGGTTGCCGATGACCTTGTGGTCGGTCGTCGTCACCCACTTCACGACGGTCTGCCCCGGGGAGCGTCGCCGCTCCGTGCTCTCCACCAGGATGGTGCGGGGGGACGTCACGGTGGCCATCAGTTGCTCCCGCCGTTCGAAACGTTCTGGCCCTGCTCGAGGTGCTCACGGTTGAGCGTGTTGTCGAGCTGGCCGTTGTTGCCGCGAGCCTTGAGCTCGGCGATGTGCGCGTCGTACTCCTGCTGGGAGACGACCTTGACCTGGAACAGCATCTGCGAGTGGTAGGCGCCGCACAGCTCGGCGCACTTGCCCTGGAACGTGCCCTTCTCGGTCGGGATGATCTGGAACTTGTTGACCCGGCCGGGGATCATGTCCAGCTTCTGTAGGAACTGCGGCACCCAGAAGGAGTGGATGACGTCGCGAGCGGTCAGGTCGAACTGAACCCGCTTGTTCACCGGCAGGTAGAGCGTCGGCAGCGTGGCCTCGACACCCGGCTGGCCGGTGAGCTCGGCCTGCGTGCCAGCCTCGTAGGTCTGGGCATCGACGTAGTTGAAGTCCCAGCTCCACTGCTTGCCGACCACGTTGACCGTCACGTCCGGCTTCTTGCTGGTGTCCAGCAGGGCCGACTCGTCACGGGCGGTGTAGTAGAAGAGCACCGCGATCATGAACAGCGGGACGACCGTGTAGAGGATCTCGATCGGCACGTTGTAGCGCAGCTGCTCCGGCAGGCCCGTGTCGTCCTTCCGGCGGCGGTAGGCCACGGCGCACCAGATGATCAGGCCCCAGACGATCACGCCGACCACGAGGGCGGCGATCCAGGAGCCGTTCCAGAGATTGATCACGCGACTGCTGTTGGCGGTCACGCCGTGCGGCAGGAAGCCGCGCTTAACCTGCTCGCCGCAGCCGGAAAGGGCCACAGCAGCCAGCACCGCAATACCGGTGAGAGTCAGGCCCCGCCGCTTCGCGCGTGCGGAAGTGTCATCGTGCGGACGCAACGGGTGCACCTTCCGGGATTCGATGTCCGAGTCAACGGCCAAACCCTACTCCCCCGCTGTCCGACGGCAGCGTCAGGGTCGGACTAACGTCTGGACCGTGGCACAACACGATTCGCGGCCCCGTTCCGGAGCCTCCTCCGCCGCCCCGACGCGCGGATTCCTCGACGCGGCACGGGCGCCCATGGTCCCGGCGGCCCGCGAGGCCCTGCTCGCCGCGCTCGACGTGGGGTGGGCCGACCCGCGCCGGCTGCACGCCGAGGGACGCCGGGCGCGGGCGGTCCTGGACCAGGCCCGCGAGGAGCTGGCTGCGGGCCTGGGGGTGCGCCCCCCGGAGGTCTCGTTCCTGCCGGACGGCCCGGCCGCCCTGCGCGCCGCCGTGGGGGGCCTGGCGCATGCCGGTCGCCGCCGCGGGCAGCGGGTGGTCGCCACCGCGGTGGAGCACTCCGCGGTGCTGCTGGAGGGCCGGTATGCCGTGGCCCAGTCGGGCGAGCCCGACCGGTTCGCCGAGGTGCCGGTCGACCACCTCGGGCGCGTCGACCCGTCCGCCCTGGAGTCGGCCCTGGACGGGCCGGGCACGGTGGCCGCCGTGGTCCAGGCCGCCAACGGCGAGGTCGGCACCCGCCAGCCCCTGGCGGCGGCGCACGCGGCCTGCCGGGCGCGCGGCATACCGCTCGTGGTCGACGCGATGGCCGGGCTGGGGCGCGACCCGGTCCCGGCGGACTTCGACGTCCTCGCCGGCGAGGCCCTGTCCTGGGGTGGGCCGCCCGGGGTCGGCGTGCTGGTCGTGCCCGAGCGCGTGCGCTGGCGCCGACCCGGCCCGGTGTCCGAGCTGGAGGGCGGGCGCACCGACGTCCAGCCCGTCGTGCCGCTGGCCCTGGCCGCCGCGGAGGCCTGGCGGCAGACGGCCGCCGTGCGGGAGGCCGACGCCGCCGCTTCGCGCGAGCTCGTCGACCGGGTCCGCGCCGCCGCGGCGGCGGTGCCCGACGTCGAGGTGGTGGGTGACCGGGTGGACCGGCTCCCCCACGTGGTGACGTTCTCCTGCCTGTACGTCGACGGTGAGGCACTGGTCACCGAGCTGGACCGGCGCGGGTTCGCCGTCGCCTCCGGCTCGGCGTGCACCGCGAGCACCCTGGAGCCGAGCCACGTCCTGGCCGCCATGGGGGTGCTCACCCACGGCAACGTGCGCGTCACCCTGCCGCTCGAGGCGGTCACCCCGGACCGGGCGGCCGTCGTGGACCGGTTCTGTGGTGACCTCTGCGACGCCGTGGCCACCGTGCGCGCCCAGCTCGGGGTGCAGGGCCTGTGAGCGAGCGGCAGCCAGACGGCGTGGTCGAGGTCGACGCCCGGGGCCTGCGCTGCCCGCTGCCGGTGATCCGGCTGGCGGCGGCCGCCCGGGAGGCCGCACCCGGCACCCAGGTCGTCGTCCTGGCGACCGACCCCGCCGCGCGGCACGACGTGCCCGCGTGGTGCCGGATGCGGGGGCACACCCTGGCCGAGGTGAGCGAGGCCGCGGACGGCGGGCACACGGCATACCGGGTGGTGGTGGGGGCCCCGGCGACGCCGGCGCCGCCGGCAGGGTCAGGCGAAGGCGGCCGGTAGCGGCAGGGCCAGCGCCCTGTCGAGCCGGGCGACGTACTCCTCGCGCGGGATCTCGGTGACGCCCAGGGACTGCAGGTGCGGCGTGGACCACTGCACGTCGATGACCCTGTCGGGGTCGCCGTCGGCGAAGACGCGCTCGGCCAGGGCCACCAGCGCCACCTTGGACGCGTCCGTGGCGTGGTGGAACATCGACTCCCCCGCGAACAGGCCACCGACGGCCAGGCCGTAGAGCCCGCCGACCAGCTCCCCGTCCTGCCAGGTCTCGATCGAGTGCGCCCAGCCCAGCTCGTGCAGGGCGGTGTAGGCACGGACCACCGCGGGGGTGATCCAGCGGCCGTCCCGGCCCGGGTCGGCGCACGCGCGCATGACGTCGGTGAAGGCGGTGTCGACCCGCACCTCGAAGCGGCGGCAGGACTTGCGCAGGGACCTGCTCACCTTGAGGTCACTCGGCAGCAGCACTCCGCGCGGGTCCGGGGACCACCAGCCGATCGGGCCCCGGCCGTGCCGGCCCAGCCCCATCGGGAACAGCCCGGCCCGGTAGGCCCGCAGCAGGGTGCCCGGCTCGAGGTCCGCGCCGACCCCGACGAGGTCCTCCTCGGGCTGGGCCTGGCTCAGGTCGAGCTGCCAGCGGGAGGGCTCGGGCTCGACCGGCATGGAGTCAGCCTAGGGTCGCGGGTGCGGTGGCGCGGGACGACGGGCCGGAGGTCGCGGCAGCGCGTCAGGGCCGGGGGCAGACCAGGTGCGGCTCGACCTCGGCGGCCGCCTCGGACCCGTAGGCCTCGGTGAACCGCTGCAGGAAGCGCGCCCGGCCCAGCTCGTACTCCTGGGTGCCGACGGTCTCGATGACGTAGGTCGCCAGCATCGAGCCGAGCTCGGCGCAGCGGCGGTGCCCCAGCCCCCACGCCAGGCCGGTGAGGAACCCGGCGCGGAACGCGTCACCGACACCGGTCGGGTCGGCCTTGCGGACCTCGCGCGCCACGTGGACCTCGATCGGCTCCTCGCCGACGGTCTCGACGATGACGCCGTCCTTGCCCTTGGTGGTCACCCGGGTGCGGACCCGCTCGGCGATCTCGCCCGCGCTCCAGCCGGTCTTCTTCTCGGTGAGCGCGGCTTCGTACTCGTTGGTGAACAGGTAGGCGGCCCCGTCGATGAGGGCGCGGATGGAGTCGCCCTCCATCCAGGCCAGCTGCTGGGAGGGGTCGGCGGCGAAGGCCAGGCCGCGGGTGCGGCACTCGGCGGTGTGCCGCAGCATCGCCTCGGGGTCGTTCGGGCCGACGAGGACCAGGTCGAGGCCGCCCATGCGGCGGTGGATCGGGCCGAGCTCGATCTCGCGGGCCTCGCTCATGGCGCCGGCGTAGAAGGTGGCGATCTGGGCCATGTCGGAGTCGGTGGTGCACACGAAACGCGCCGTGTGGTGCACCTCGGAGACGTGCACCGAGTCGCAGTCGACGCCGTGGCGCTCCAGCCAGGAGCGGTAGTCGACGAAGTCCTCGCCCACCGCCCCGACGAGCACCGGGCGCTGGCCGAGGTTGGCCATGCCGAAGGCGATGTTGGCGGCCACACCCCCGCGCCGGACCTGCAGGTCCTCTGCGAGGAAGGACAGCGAGATCTTG
This sequence comes from Oryzihumus leptocrescens, assembly GCF_006716205.1. GTDB lineage: Bacteria > Actinomycetota > Actinomycetes > Actinomycetales > Dermatophilaceae > Oryzihumus > Oryzihumus leptocrescens. Next base: position 2,071,521 of record NZ_VFOQ01000001.1, read on the forward strand.
TCGAGCTGGTCGACCACGAGGGAGTCGGAGAACCGCCCCGTGAAGGTCATGAGGTGGTCGGTGGCGATGGACCCGGTGACAGCGATACGCACCCCGGCAACCTACCTGCTGTCGGCCGGCCCGTCGTCCGGCGCCCACCCCACGGCCCTCCGCAGGCGCCGGCGGGCGCAGGAAATCCGGTTACCGGCAAGTGTTACCGGTTGGTACCGGTGTGTCCCGTCGCCCCCCGGTCCTAGCGTGGTTGCCATGACGATTCCCGTGCAGCACCCCGGCCCCCGCGAGGGCTTCGACGAGGGCAGCGTCGCCGAGATGGCCCAGGAGTCCAGCGAGGTCCACCTCGACATCGTCGAGCGCCGCCCCTGGGGCCTGCCCTCCCACCGCGACGTCAGCGTCCCCGACGACGCCTCCACCCTCATCGACGGCTACGAGGGCTACGGCTCCTGAGAGCCCGCCTCCCCCGCCTCCCCGTCGGTGAGGCGGGCCCGCAACGCGCCGTGGCCGGCATACCGAGGAGGTATGCCGGCCACGGGTGCGTTGCGGGGGTGGTCCCCCGCGCGACTCAGCTGAAGGAGTCGCCGCAGGCGCAGGAGCTGCCCGCGTTGGGGTTGTCGATCGTGAAGCCCTGCTTCTCGATGGTGTCGGCGAAGTCGATCGTCGCGCCGTCGAGGTAGGGAGCGCTCATCCGGTCGACGACGACCTCGACCCCGCCGAAGTCGCGGACCAGGTCACCGTCGAGGGTGCGCTCGTCGAAGTAGAGCTGGTAGATCAGGCCGGAGCAGCCACCGGGCTGCACGCCCACGCGCAGGCGCAGGTCGTCGCGACCCTCCTGCTCGAGCAGGCTCTTGACCTTGGCAGCGGCGACGTCGGTCAGCAGCACGCCGTGCGCGGCCTCGGCCTCGGTGGCGGTGGTCTGAGCCTGCGTGTCGTCCTGAACACTCATGAGACGCGTCCTTCATGTCGTCGGTCGTGGGTCGGTCCAGCAGTGCCAACCCGCGAAGGTCGGGATGTGTTCCCGGCGTTCCAAGGGTACGTCCTCGGGCTGCGGCGTCTACCCGCGGCGGGGCGACCAGGTGGCCGCCACGCGGGTGGTGCGCGAGGCGAGGGTGCCGGCGGGGTCGGCCAGCGAAGCGGGGACCTGCTCGGGACGGTCCGCCACGGCGTAGGTGCCGCTGATCCCCAGGGCCATCGACTCGCGCCGCCCGACGAGGGCCTGCCCGGCGACGACCACGGTCGGCACCGCGACCGCCATGGCCGCCTCGGCGACCCCGGCGACGACCTTGCCGCGCAGGCTCTGCCAGTCGAAGGTGCCCTCGCCGGTGACGAGCAGGTCGGCGGCGCGGACCCGCTCGGCGAAGCCCACCGCGTCCAGCACGGCCTCGACCCCGCTGACCCGGCGGCCGCCGAGCAGCATCAGCCCGTAGCCCAGCCCCCCCGCCGCGCCGGCGCCGGGCTCGCGGTCCAGGCGCAGCATCGCGCCGGTGAGCAGGTCCTTGCGCGGCGGCAGGCTGCGCCCGACCACCTCGGTGAACCGGCCGAGCGCCGCCTCGAGCTGCTGCGCCACCTCGGGCGTGGCGCCCTTCTGCGGGGCGAAGGAGGCGCTCGCACCGTGGAAGCCGAGCAGCGGCAAGTCCACGTCGGTGGCGATGACCAGGTCGACCCCGGCGAGCCTCTGCCGGGCCGCGTCCAGCCCACCCAGGCTGTCGTCGCCGGCCCCGGCGAGGGCGAGACCGCCGGCGGCCAGGAGGTCCGGGTCGCCCACGCCGAGCGCGGCGAGCAGGCCGGCGCCGGCGTCGTTGGTGCCGCTGCCGCCGAGGCCGACCACCACCCGGGTGGCACCCTCGGCGAGGGCGGCGTCGAGGAGCTGCCCCACGCCATACGTGCTGGTGACGGCCGGGTCGCGCTCGTCCGCGGCCAGCAGGTGCAGGCCACAGGCCTGCGCCGACTCCAGGTATGCCGTGCGGCCGGCCTCCTCCTCGACGAGCAGGATCGCGGCGGGCACCTCCCGGCCGAGCGGGTCCTGCACGGTCACGGCCACGGTGGTGCCGCCGAGCGCCCGCTGGAGCACGTCGAGGAAACCCGGGCCACCGTCCGAGAGCGGCAGCAGGGTCAGCTCGTCATCGGGCGCGTGGGCGCGCCAGCCCTCGGCCATCGCCTCGGCGGCCTGGCTGGCGGAGAGGGTGCCGGTGAAGCAGTCGGGGGCGATGAGGACGCGCACGCGGTCATCGTGTCAGGGCCGGGGCCGGGCGCCGGGACCGGGCCACGGCGAGGCCGACCACCACCACGACGAGGCCGGCGAGCTGGGCGACGGCGCTGAGGGCCAGGCCCAGCGGCACGGTCAGCAGGGCGACGAGGGCGCCGGCGAGCAGGGTGGCGCCACGGTCGAGGCCGAGCAGCCGGACGTAGAGCAGGACGCCCAGGACGGTGGTGGCCACCCCGGCCGCGAACGTGGCCGCGACGACGGCGGTGAGGTGGTGGGTGGGGTCGTGCAGCGCCTCGTGCAGCCCGGCGGCGACGAGCACCAGGCCGGCGATGATGACGAGGACGGCGATCGAGTACGCCCACAGCGCGCGACGCGTCATCTGCTCCGGGGGCAGCTGCTCCAGCGCCCGCACCCCCTCCTCGTCGTCACCGACGGCGAAGAACACCCACCACAGCGCCGAGACCAGGGCCATGGACAGCAGGACGCCGGCCAGGACGGCCGGCCGGTCCAGGCGCCCCTGCGCCGAGACGCCGGTGGCGATGATGGTCTCGCCCAGCGCGATGATCACCAGCAGCCGGTGCCGTTCGGCGAAGTGCGCGGCCCGGATGGTGAACCCGGTCTCGCGCCGGGCGACCAGCGACCACACCAGCACAGCGGCAGCCAGCCACCAGCACACCCAGCCCCGGCCCGGGCCGAGCAGGGCCGCCACGATCAGCAGGACGGCGACGCCAAGGTTCACCGGCAGGATCGCGACGATGGCGCGCGACGACCCGCCCAGGCTGGAGCGGGCGAACGACCCGGCGTGGACCAGTACGACCAGCAGGTAGGCCAGGGCGAACGTCAGCGCGCCGTCGCCGAACGCCTGGGGCACCTCGATCGCCATGACGAGGAACCCCGTCATCGCCAGCAGCATCGGCAGCCGGGTCGACGTGGTCTTCGGGGCGACGTTGTTGCTCAGCCAGGCGGAGCCGTCGTACATCCACCACGTCACCAGCAGCACCCCGGCGGCGTGCAGGTAGCCCGTCGCGCCGTTGCCGGCGCCGGTGCTGCTGGCGGTGCCGGCATTGCCGCCGTTGCTGCCGTTGCTGCCCAGGACGAGGGACGTGAGCTGGGTGACCGAGAAGACGAAGACGAGGTCGAAGTAGAGCTCGAGCATGGTGACCGGCTCGTCGGCGCCCGGCGCCGTGACCGCCTTGAAGCCCATGGCGGCACTGTAGGGCCGTGAGGGGCGCCTCCTCCTCCCCTGCCGGGCCGGGGTGCGCGCCCTGCGGGCGCCCTGCTCGGGCCCGTTATCCCGGGCGAGCCAGCTGCGGGCGCTCGACGCGACGATCATCGCGGGAGTTTGCGCACCAAAACCGCCCGAAATCGCCGCGACGATCGTCGCGCCGGGCTGCCACGATCACGGCCATGACGAGTGCCCTGCGGGTTGACCGCCTGGCCGCCCTGCTCGACCGGTGGGACCTGCCGCCGGTCGAGTCGGCCGACCCGATGACCGGCGGCACCAACAACACCCTGCTCGCGGTCCACGCAGGCGGGCGGTCGTGGGTGCTGCGGCGCTACGGCAACCTGCCCGTCGACCGGGTGCGCGCCGAGCACCGGCTGCTGGCGCACGTGTCCGGCCTCGGCCTGCCCTTCGCCGTCCCCTCCCCCGTCCCGACTCGGACCGGCGCGACGGTCGTGGACGACCGCGGCGGCGCGCTGGCGCTGTTCCGACACCTGCCGGGCCGGCCGCTGCGGCGGGACGAGCCCGGCGCTGCCGCGCTGGCAGGTGGGGCGCTGGCACAGCTGGACGCGGCGCTGGCGGACGTCCCGCTGACGCTGGCCCCGGTGGACTGGCGCGCGGCGGCGCTCGGCCAGGTCCACGCCGCCGTCGACGACGTGGCCGCCCTGGCCGACGAGCTGGCTGCCGCGATGCCGGGCCACGACGGGCCGGACTGGTTGCGGTCGACGCACGAGCGGGCTGACGCCGTCGCTGCGGACCTCGCCCGGACGCTGCCGGCCCAGCTGACCCACGGCGACATGGCCCCCGCCAACCTGCTGGTCAAGGACGGCCGGGTCACCGCGGTGCTGGACTTCGAGATCGCCGGGGCCGACCTGCGCGCGATGGACCTCGCGGCAGGACTGTTGCAGTGCACCGGGTGGCCGGAAGAGCCCGGTTCGGCGGAGCGCTTCGGCCCCTTCCTGCGGGCCTACCTGCACGTGCTGCCCCTGACACGGGCCGAGCTCTACGCCGTGCCCGACCTGCTGCGGCTGCGGGCCCTGGGCTCGGTCGTCTGGCGAGCCGGGCGCTGGCGGCTGGGCCAGTCGACCCTGGACGAGGTGCGTGAGCGGCTCGACGGCGGGCTGGCGCTGGAGGCGGCGTTGCCCGGGTGGGCGGACCTGATCAGGGCGTGAACCCGGCGGCGAGCAGCCGCGATACGGGCTGCGAGACCTCAGGCCGCGAAAGCGTTGGCGCTGCTAGCGTCCCGGCATGGACAACCCTCTGCTCCAGGACGCCCTGGCCCAGCAGGAGACGGTGCTGCGCACGTTCGTCGACGCCGACGGACGGATCTCGCAGATGCCGGCCAAGCGGGTCAAGCGACTCGCGCTGCTCGACCACGTGGCCGGCTCGTTCGAGGTGGGACGCAAGTACACCGAGAAGGAGGTCACGGCGGTGCTCAAGCGGATCCACCACGACCACGCGGCGCTGCGGCGGTACCTCGTCGACGAGGGGTTCCTGACCCGCGACCACGGCATCTACTGGCGCAGCGGCGGCACCGTCGACCTCTGAGCTGCGGTCAGGCGAGGACGGACTGGTAGACGGCCAGCGTCTGGTCGCCGATCGAGGACCAGGAGAAGTGCTCGACGGCGCGCGCCCGGCCGGCCCGGCCGAACGAAGCGGCCCGGTCGGCATCCGACACCGCCTCGGTGAGCGCCGCGGCCAGGTCGGCGACGAAGCGGTCCGGGTCGACGGGGACGCCGCTGCCGTCGTCGACCTGCTCGATCGGCACCAGCCAGCCGGTCTCCCCGTCCACGACCACCTCGGGGATGCCGCCGGTGGCGGTGGCGACCACGGCGGTCTCGCAGGCCATCGCCTCGAGGTTGACGATCCCCAGCGGCTCGTAGACCGACGGGCAGGCGAACACCGTCGCCGCGGTGAGCAGGGCCACGACCTCGGAGCGCGGCAGCATCTCGGCGATCATCACCACGCCGGTGCGGGTGCGCCGCAGGGCCTCGAGCAGGTCCTCCACCTCGTGCTGGATCTCCGGGGTGTCCGGGGCGCCGGCGCAGAGCACCACCTGCACGTCCGGCGGCAGCGAAGCACACGCCCGCATGAGGTAGGGCAGCCCCTTCTGCCGGGTGATCCGCCCGACGAAGAGCACCGACGGCTTGTCGGGGTCCACCCCGTGCTTGCGCACCACGTCGCGGGCCAGGTCGGTGGTGTCCGGCTTCCACAGCTCGGAGTCGATGCCGTTGTGCACCACGTGCACCCGGGCCGGGTCGACCGACGGGTAGCTCTTGAGCACGTCCGCCCGCATGCCCGCGCTGACCGCAACCACCGCCGCGGCCGACTCGTAGGCGACCCGCTCGGCGAAGGAGGACACGGCATACCCGCCGCCGAGCTGCTCGGCCTTCCACGGCCGCAGCGGCTCCAGGCTGTGCGCGGTGACGACGTGCGGCACCCCGGTCAGCAGTGAGGCGAGGTGGCCGCCCATGTTGGCGTACCACGTGTGCGAGTGGACCAGGTCGGCGCCGACGCAGTCGCTGGCCATGGCCAGGTCGACGCCGAGCGTGCGGATCGCCGGGTTGGCGCCGCCGAGCTCGGACAGGTCGGCGTAGCCGAAGGTGCCCTGCTCGTCCCGGGGCGGGCCGAAGCAGCGGACCTGGACGTCGATGTCCCCCCGCGAGCGCAGCGCGCGCACGAGCTCGGACACGTGGACCCCGGCGCCCCCGTAGATCTGCGGCGGGTACTCCTTGCTGAGGATGTCGACTCGCACGCTGCCAACGTAGTCCCGGGACGGGGTCGCCGCGAGGGCCGTGCCGCCGTATGGTCAGGCCCATGGCGAAGCGGTCGGGTCACCCCAAGGTCCTTGCGATCGTCCTGGCCGGCGGGGAGGGCAAGCGGCTGATGCCGCTCACGGCCGACCGGGCCAAGCCTGCCGTGCCGTTCGGCGGCATCTACCGCCTCATCGACTTCGCCCTGTCGAACGTCGTCAACAGCGGCTACCTCAAGATCGTCGTGCTGACGCAGTACAAGTCGCACAGCCTCGACCGGCACATCACCAAGACGTGGCGCATGTCCAACCTGCTGGGCAACTACGTCACCCCGGTGCCGGCGCAGCAGCGGCTCGGCAAGCAGTGGTTCCTCGGCAGCGCCGACGCGATCTACCAGAGCCTCAACCTCATCCACGACGAGCAGCCCGACATCGTCGTCGTCGTGGGCGCCGACCACGTCTACCGCATGGACTTCAGCCACATGGTCGAGCAGCACCTCGAGACCGGCGCCGGCGTCACGGTCGCGGCGATCCGCCAGCCGATCGCCCTGGCCGACCAGTTCGGCGTGATCGAGGTCGACGGCACGGACCCGCGCCGGATCAAGGCGTTCCGCGAGAAGCCGTCCGACGCCGAGGGCCTGCCCGACTCCCCCGAGGAGGTGCTGGCCTCGATGGGCAACTACGTCTTCGACGCCGACGTCCTCGTCGACGCGGTCACCCGCGACGCCGGGCGCGAGGGCAGCAAGCGCGACATGGGCGGCGACATCGTGCCGGACTTCGTCGGCCGGGGCTCGGCGTGGGTCTACGACTTCAAGGACAACCCGATGCCGGGCTCCACCCCGCGCGACCACGGCTACTGGCGCGACGTCGGGACGATCGACTCCTACTATGAGGCGCACATGGACCTCGTCTCGATCCACCCGGTCTTCAACCTCTACAACTACGAGTGGCCGATCTTCACCGACTACGGCCCGTTCCCGCCGGCGAAGTTCGTCCACGGCTCCAAGGGCCGCGTCGGCGAGGCGGTGCAGTCCGCGGTCTCCCCCGGCGTCGTCGTCTCCGGCGCCAAGGTCGTCAACTCCGTCCTGTCCCCCCAGGTCCACGTCCACAGCTACGCCACGATCACCGACAGCGTCCTGCTGGACGGGGTCGAGGTGCACCGCAACGCCACCATCCGCCGCGCGATCATCGACAAGTTCGTCGTCGTGCCCGAGGGCGTCAGCATCGGGGTCGACCACGACGAGGACCGCCGCCGCGGCTTCGTCGTGACCGAGTCCGGCATCGTCGTCGTCGGCAAGTACCAGGAGATCCCCCAGTGACCAACCCCGTCACCACCACGTCCGTCGCCGCCACCGACCCCCGCCCCGCCCGGGTCGGGGTGCAGCTCCAGCCGCAGCACGCCGACTACGCCGAGATCCGCCGGGCCGTCGCCGAGGCCGAGGAGATCGGCGCGGACGTCGTCTTCAACTGGGACCACTTCTACCCGCTCTACGGCGAGCCCGAGGGCAAGCACTTCGAGTGCTGGACGATGCTCGGCGCGTGGGCGGAGGCCACCGAGCGGGTCGAGATCGGCGCGCTGGTGACCTGCAACTCCTACCGCAACCCGCAGCTGCTGGCCGACATGGCCCGCACCGTCGACCACGTCAGCGACGGCCGCCTCATCCTGGGCATCGGCTCGGGCTGGTTCGAGAAGGACTACGACGAGTACGGCTACGAGTTCGGCACCGCCGGCGGCCGCCTCGACGCCCTCGACCGCGACCTGCCGCTGATCAAGGAGCGCTGGGCCAGGCTCAACCCGGCGCCGACCCGCGACATCCCGGTCCTCGTCGGCGGCGGCGGCGAGCGCAAGACGCTGCGCATCGTGGCCGAGCAGGCCGACATCTGGCACGGCTTCGGCGACGCGGCGACCGTCGCGCACAAGCACGAGGTCCTCGACCAGTGGTGCGACAAGGCCGGACGTGACCCGCTCGCCATCGAGCGGTCCGCCGGGGTCAGTGCCCAGCACCCGGACAGCAGCGCCGAGAGCCTGTATGCCGTGGGCACGCGCCTGTTCACCGTCGGCATCGGCGGCCCGCGCTACGACCTGGCGCCGCTGCGTGACCTGGTCGCATGGCGAGACCAGAAGAACGCAGGCTGAGACGCGTCGCTAGCCTTGCCGGGTGTCCGAGACCGCGCCCAGCACCCTGCTCGTCACCGTCTCCGGTGACGACCGCCCGGGTGTCACCAGTGCCCTGTTCGACGCCATCGCCGACGTGGGCGCCGAGGTGCTCGACCTCGAGCAGGTCGTCGTCCGGGGGCACCTGACGCTGGCGCTGCTGCTCGCGGCCGGACCCCACGACGAGCGCCTGCGCTCGGTGGTCACCGACGTCGCCGGCGAGCTCGGGATGCAGGTGGCCGTCGCCGGGGGCGTCGGTGACAACGCGCCGCGCCGCGGTGGCCGCGCGGCGGTCGTCGTGCTCGGTGCGCCGCTGCTCGCCAGCGCGGTGGCGGCGGTCACCGCCCGGATCGCCGCCCACGGCGCCAACATCGACCGCATCCGGCGGCTGTCCCGCTACCCGGTGACGACGGTCGAGTTCGACATCTCCGGCGCCGACGTCGCGGCGCTGCGCCGGGAGCTGGCCATCGAGGCCGCGGTCCGCGGCGTGGACATCGCCGTCTCGCCCAGCGGCCTGGCCCGCCGGGGCCGGCGCCTGGTCGTCATGGACGTCGACTCCACCCTCATCCAGGACGAGGTCATCGAGCTGCTCGCCGCCCACGCCGGCCGCGAGCAGGAGGTCGCCGAGGTCACGGCCGCCGCCATGCGCGGCGAGCTCGACTTCGCCGAGAGCCTGCGCGCCCGCACCAAGGCCCTGGCCGGCCTGCCCGAGAGCGTCCTCGCCGACGTGCGCGCGGCGGTCCGGCTCACCGCCGGCGCCCGCACCCTCGTGCGCACCCTCAAGCGCCTCGGGTTCACCGTCGCCGTGGTCTCCGGCGGGTTCATCGAGGTCGTCGGCCCGCTCGCCGAGGAGCTCGGCATCGACCACGCGCACGCCAACCGGCTCGAGGTGGTCGACGGCGTCCTCACGGGCAACGTGGTCGGCGAGATCGTCGACCGCGAGGGCAAGGCCGACGCCCTGCGGCGCTTCGCCGCCCAGGAGCGGCTGCCGCTGTCGCGCACCGTGGCCATCGGCGACGGCGCCAACGACCTCGACATGCTGGCCGCCGCGGGGCTCGGGATCGCCTTCAACGCCAAGCCGATCGTGCGCGAGCAGGCCGACACCGCGGTCAACGTGCCCTACCTCGACGCGGTGCTCTACCTGCTCGGCATCACCCGCGAGGAGATCGAGGACGCCGACGAGGCCGACGGCCTGACCACCCCCGCGCCGGCCGTCCCGCGCTAGGCGGGCTCGGGCGTCCGGGCCACCAGCTCGGGGTCGGGCACCGCCGGGGCCGGGTCGGGCAGCACGCGCGCCGACTCCAGCACGGCCCGGCCGAGCTCCACCACACCGGCGGCGTCGGCGGCGGTGAACGCCACGTCCTCCCCCGCGCGCGAGCGCAGGCACCGGCGGACCAGCTCGGCGTGCTCCGGGAACTGCTCCAGCGCGTACTGCCCCGCCGCGGTCTTGGACACGACGTGCCCGGTCACGAGCAGGGCGTGCAGCCGCGGCAGGCCGAGCACCGTCCACACGATGGTGTCGGTCACCTCCTGCGGCGTGGCCGCCGCGCCCGCCGACTCACCCGCCGAGGACTCGGCCGCCGGCACCTCGCCCACCGCCACCGCCGCGTCGATGCGGTCCACCAGCGGGGCCCAGTAGTCCTCGAGGTTGCGCCGGGTGGACGCCACGAGCCGGTCGTGGTCGTCGTCGACGAGGAGGCCGGGGCACTCCCGCACCGGCACGGCATACCGCGCCATCTCCGCCCAGGTGACCGGCGAGACGTGGGCGCGCAGCGGGCCCTCGCGCCACTGCCCGTCCAGGGTGCCGGGGGCCGTGGTGACCGCCCCGGGGTCGCCCGCCAGGTCCGCAGGCGTCACATAGACCACGTCGTACGCCGGTGGGCCGGGGATGCGGTCGTGGATCGCCTTGAGCGTCAACGGGTCTGACGGCTGCTCGCTGAGGACGACCACCGCGTCGACGTCGCTGGTGTGCGGGTGGAAGTCACCGGCTGCGACCGACCCTGTGAGGTAGAGGCCCAGGCAGGTGCCGGGCAGCGCGGCGTCGAGGGCGCGCAGGTGGCCGGTGGTCAGATCCGCGACGACAGGATGCATGGCCTCACCCAACCGCACCCGGGGGCCGGCGTCGCGGCGGGAGGCACGGCATACCGGGACGAACCGGGCGCGGGGTGCGGCCGGTCCGGGTGACGCGCCGGGGCCGGTGCCGCGACTTGCGCGCCGCGGCTTCTAGACTCCGGCAATGGAACCCGCTGCACGCACCGCCCTGCTGATCATCGGTGGGGCCGAGGACAAGCACGGCCGCGTCACCATCCTGCGCCGCTTCGTCCGCCTCGCCGGCGGCCGCAAGGCCAGCCTCGTGATCATCCCGACGGCCTCCTCGATCCAGGAGGAGGCCGTCGAGGTCTACTCCGGCCTGTTCCACCGGCTCGGGGTCGCCGACGTCGCCACGGTCAACCCGGGCTCGCGGCTCGAGGCGGACGACCCCGAGCTCGTCGGCGCCCTCGACCGCGCCACCGGGGTGTTCATGACCGGCGGCAACCAGCTCAAGCTCAGCCAGTACCTCGTGGGCACCCCGCTCGGTGAGGCGATCGCCCGGGCCCACGAGCGCGGCGCGGTCGTCGCCGGCACGTCCGCGGGCGCCTCGATCATGAGCCAGTTCATGATCTCGCTCGGTGACGAGGGCGTGACCCCGCGCCAGCGCACCAGCCAGCTGACCGCCGGGCTGGGGCTGCTGCCCGACGTCATCGTCGACCAGCACTTCGACCAGCGCTCCCGCTACGGGCGCCTGTTGTCGCTGGTGGCGAGCTCGCCGAACCTGCTCGGCATGGGCATCGACGAGGACACCGCGGTCGAGGTCAGCGACGGCCGGCACCTGACCGTGCTCGGCTCCGGAGCGGTGCTGGTGGTCGACGCCCGGCACGCGATCACCGACGCGCACGAGGCCCGGCGCGACGCCCCGCTGCTGGTGTCCGGGGCGGTGGTGCACGCCCTGCCGGCCGGCGCTACGTTCGACCTGCACACGGCGACCCTCACGGACTTTGCCGAGCAGCACCCGGACAGCCCGGCAGCCCCGACGACAACGGCGCCGAAGCAGGCGGCGGAGGCGGCCGGCGGACGCAGGAGGCAGGTGACGGCTACCGTGCGCGACTGACCGCCGCACCACTCGAGGAGGGCCCTGTGGCCACCGACCGTCCGACCCCCGCCGGCCCCGCCAAGCCCGACCTGAGCATCGTCGAGTCGCGGGTCTACCGCGGACCGAACGTGTGGTCCTACGAGCCAGCCATCCACCTCACCGTCGACCTGGGGATCCTGGAGGACTACCCCACCGACACCCTCGAGGGCTTCACCGACCAGCTGCTCGAGCTGCTGCCGGGGCTGGAGCGGCACACCTGCTCGCGCGGGGTCCGCGGCGGCTTCGTCGAGCGGCTGCGGGAGGGCACGTGGCTGGGCCACGTCACCGAGCACATCGCGCTGCAGCTGCAGCAGGAGGCCGGGCACGACCTGCGCCGCGGCAAGACCCGCCAGGTCAAGGGCCGCCGCGGCTTCTACAACGTCATCTACGCCTACACCGACGAGCGGGTCGGCCTTGACGCCGGCCGGCTGGCGGTGCGCCTGGTCAACCACCTCGTCGAGCCCGAGGACGGCTTCGACTTCGCCGAGGAGATGGACGCGTTCCTGCGACGGGTCCAGCGCCTGGCCTTCGGGCCCTCGACCGCCGCGATCCTGGAGGAGGCGGTCAGCCGCGACATCCCGTGGATCCGGCTCAACGAGTACTCCCTCGTCCAGCTCGGCCAGGGCGTCCACGCCCAGCGGATCCGCGCCACGATGACCTCGATGACCGGGGCGCTGGCCGTCGACATCGCCGGCGACAAGGAGCTGACCACCCGGCTGTTGGCCTCCGCCGGCCTGCCGGTCCCCCGCTCTGAGGCGGTCCGCTCGGTCGAGCGGGCGGTCGCGGTCGCCGAGCGGATCGGCTACCCCGTCGTGGTCAAGCCGCTGGACGGCAACCACGGCCGCGGCGTGTGCCTGGACCTGCGGGACGCCGACGCGGTGCGCGAGGCGTTCCCGGTGGCCCAGGGCGAGTCCCGGCGCGGGTCGGTCATCGTCGAGACGTTCGTGACCGGGCGCGACTACCGCTGCCTCATCATCGGTGGCCGGATGCAGGCCATCGCCGAGCGGGTGCCCGCCCACGTCGTCGGCGACGGCGAGCACACCGTGGCCGAGCTCGTCGAGATCACCAACAGCGACCCGCGCCGCGGCGTGGGCCACGAGAAGGTGCTCACCAAGCTCAAGGTCGACGACGCCGCGGTCGAGCTGGTGCGCCATCAGGGCTTCGGCATGGACGACGTGCCCCCTGCCGGCGACATGGTCAAGCTGGCGCTGACCGGCAACATGTCCACCGGCGGCATCTCCGTGGACCGCACCTTCGAGGCCCACCCGGACAACGTCGAGATCGCCGAGGAGGCGGCCCGGATGATCGGGCTCGACGTCGCCGGCATCGACTTCATCTGCCCCGACATCGCCTCCCCGGTGCGCGAGACCGGCGGCGCGATCTGCGAGGTCAACGCGGCGCCCGGCTTCCGGATGCACACCCACCCCACCGTCGGCGAGCCGCAGTTCATCGCCAAGCCGGTGGTGGACCTGCTCTTCCCGCCCGGCGCGCCCTCGCGGGTGCCGATCGTCGCGGTCACCGGCACCAACGGCAAGACGACGACCGCCCGGATGATCTCCCACATCTTCAAGGGCCTGGGCCGCAAGGTCGGCATGACCTCCACCGACGGCGTGGTCATCGACGAGCGCCTGGTCATCAAGGCCGATGCGTCCGGCCCCAAGTCGGCGCGGATGGTGCTGCAGAACCCGCGCGTCGACTTCGCGGTGATGGAGGTCGCCCGCGGCGGCATCCTGCGCGAGGGCCTGGGCTACGACCGCAACGACGTCGCCGTCGTCACCAACGTCGCCCCCGACCACCTCGGCATGCGCGGCATCGACACCCTCGAGCAGCTCGCCGACGTCAAGGCCGTCGTGGTCGAGGCCGTGCCGCGGGACGGCTTCGCCGTGCTCAACGCCGACGACGAGCTGGTGCGGGCCATGCGCCGGCGCTGCTCCGGGTCGGTGGTGTGGTTCTCGATGGAGCCGCCCGGCAGCAAGGTGCGCGAGTTCATCGACGAGCAGTGCCGCCGCGGCGGCCGGGCCGTGGTGCTCGAGCCCACCGACAAGGGCGACATGATCGTCATCCGGCACGGCCGCCGCGCGATGCAGCTGGCCTGGACCCACCTGCTGCCGGCCACGTTCGGCGGCGCCGCGAAGATGAACGTCGCCAACGCCCTGGCCGCCGCCGGTGCCGCGTTCGCCGCCGGCGCCCCGCTGCACGACATCCGCCAGGGCCTTCGCACCTTCACCACGTCGTACTACCTCTCCCCCGGACGGATGAACCTGCTCGACGTGCGCGGCATCGACGTCGTGGTCGACTACTGCCACAACGCCCCGGGCATGCGGATGCTGGGCGACTTCGTGGAGTCCTACGCCGGGCAGAAGACCGGGCAGGCCGACCTGGGCAAGTCCTCGCGGATCGGCATGATCGGCGCTGCCGGCGACCGCCGCGACGAGGACATGCGCGAGCTCGGCGCCATCGCGGCCGACCACTTCGACGTCATCGTGGTGCGCGAGGACGCCCACCTGCGCGGGCGCGAGAAGGGCGTGGCCGCCGAGCTGGTGGCCGAGGGGGTCCGGGCGCGGATGGCCCGGGACAGCGTGCGCTGCAAGCAGGTCGAGATCGTCACCGAGGAGCTCGACGCGGTGCGGCACTGCATGGCCCGGGCCAACCCCGGCGACCTCGTGGTGCTCTGCGTCGACAAGCACCCGGTGGTGCTGGCCGAGCTGGAGGCGCTGACCAAGCACGCCCAGGCCGGCGCGCACAGCACCGAGGTGGCCGGCGACCCCGACCTCGACCCGGCCGAGCTGCACGAGGCGGCCCAGGCGGCCGGCGACGAGGCGGCGGCCAGCGCCGAGGCCTGAGGGCTCAGGCGGGAGCCCAGGCGATCCTGACGTCGGGCTCCCGCTCCTCGTTGTCGGCGCCGTCGGTCTCGTACACCTCGCGGCACCCGCGGGCCTCGTAGAACGCCCGCGCCCTGGCGTTGCGCTGGAACGTCCACAGCTCGAAGCCTTCCGGCTCCAGCTCGGTGGCGCGGCTGAACAGCGCCGTGCCGACTCCGCCACCCTGGGCCTGCGGGTCGACGTAGAGGTGGTTCAGCTCACCGGGCAGCACCTCGGCGAAGCCGACCACGGCGCCGTCCCGCTCGGCCACGAGCACCCGCCCGTCCGTGCGCTCGGGCAGCCCGCCGAACCACCAGCGCACCTCCTCCTCGGTGCGCGGCGACCACAGCCACGGCATGGCGGTATGCCGCGCCGCCAGGAAGACGTCCGCGACCGCCTCCCCGTCGGCGGAGGTGGCGTCACGGACGAGGACCTGCTGCTGTTCAGGCTGAGGCATGGGCCGACCCTAGGGCCGGAGCACCCTCACCGGCACCGGGATATCCGGGGCCCGGCGGCCCCGCCCGCGGGCGCCACGGGGCAGGGCGCCCGGCTCACCGCAGGTCGGCGGCGTAGCGGTGCAGGGCAGCGCGGTAGGCCTCGCCGTCGGAGTCGCCGGAGTGCGCGAGCAGGGCGTCCACCAGGTCGGCGACCGCCGCTCCGGCCCGGCCTGCGTCGAACGCTGCCAGCGCCCGGAAGGCGATGACGGCGGTGCTGCCGGGCCGCTGCTCGGCGAGCCGGTCGAGGATCTCCAGCGCGACCCCGGGGTGGCCCAGCGCCCGGTGGCTGGAGGCCAGCTGGATCTCGGCCCGGTGCCGGTGCGGCTCGCGCAGCCCGGCGGCGAGGGCCTGCTCGTAGTAGCCGACCGCCTCGTCCTCCTGCCCTGCCGCGTCGAACGCCCCGCCCAGCTCGAACAGCAGGCGCGCGTCGCCGGGGTGGGCCGACAGCAGCGCCTGGGCGTCCGCGATACGGGCCTGGTCGTCCTCGCGCTCCCACAGGGTGGCGATCGCCGCCTCCTGCTCGTGCTCACCCCGGGCGGCGACGACCTTGCGGCGGATCGCGGTGGCGTCGTCGGGAGTGGCCCCCTCCTCGGTCAGCCACGCATCGAGCAGGACGCGGTCGGAGTGGCACATCACGGCCACGACGTCGCCGTCCGCAGCACGCGCGACCAGTGCCTTGAGGCCGTCCAGCTCCGTGGAGTGCGAGTCGATCTCCGCGACGCCCACGCGGGACAGCCCGATGCGCAGCTGGGTCTCGAGGTCCTCCATGGTGCGCCCGCGCAGGTAGTGCTCCTTGTGCACCGCGGCGATGGTGTCGGCCCGGCGCCCGGCGAGCTCGCCCAGGGACTGCAGCAGGTCGTCGGTGCGGTCGCCGGCCGTGCCCAGACCAAGGTGGACCAGGCCACCGGGCACGCGCAGCCCGTCGCACACCCGCAGCAGCGCCTCGAGCCCGGCCTCGTTGTGGGCCAGGTCGACGATGACCGTGACAGCCCCGCCGTCCGGCAGCGGGTAGGTGTAGACGTTCATCCGGCCGGGGTTGTGGGCCGGGTCGGGTGCGAACGTGCGCAGCCCCTCGATGACGGCCTGGCGCGGCAGGCCGAGCCCGAGCGCGGCCGCGGTGGCGGCGAGGGCGTTGGCGATGTTGTGCTCGGACAGGCCGGACAGGGTCACCGGCACGTCGAGGATCGCGGCGAGGTGGTCGGGGTCGGCGCCGGGGTGCAGCACGACGATGTCGCCGTCGAGCACGGTCACCCCGCGGCCACCGGCGGCGAGGGACTCCCGCAGCGCCGGGGAGTCGGGGTCGAGGCTGAACGCCCACGGCCGGGCCTTGATCCGCGTGCGCATGGCCCACACGCGCGGGTCGTCGCCGTTGAGAACCACCCAGCCCTCGGGCCGGGTGGCCTGGGTGACGATGGCCTTGACCTCGGCGAGCTGGTCGATGGTGTCGATGCCCTGCAGGCCGAGGTGGTCTGCCGAGACGTTGGTGACGACGCTGACGTCGTTGGCCGAGACGCCCATGCCCTTGAGCAGCATCCCGCCGCGGGCGGTCTCGAGGATGCCGAGCTGCACCCCCGGCGTGGACAGCACGGTGCGGGCACCGGCGGGCCCGGAGTAGTCGCCCGGCTCGACCATCTCGCCCTGGGCGACGACGCCGTCGGTGGAGCTCCAGGCGGTGCGCAGGCCGGCGGTCATGCCGATGTGCGCCAGCAGCCGCGTGGTCGTGGTCTTGCCGTTGGTGCCGGTGATCGAGGCGACCGGCACCTTCGGGGTGACGACGTTCGGCTTGTCGCCGGGGTCGGCCGCGGTCACCGCGGCGATGACCCCGGCCACCGCCTCGTCGCCGACCGCCTCGTCGGGGTCGAGCAGTGCGGTGAGCACCGGCGCGAGCGCCTCGCCGAGAGCCAGGCCACGGCCGCGCCGCCGCCACGGGAAGGCCACGACGATCTCCTGGCGGCTGCCGCCGGTCCGGGCGCGCACGCTCAGGCGCGCCGTCCCGGACTCGGCCGCGACCCGGCGCACCACGGCCGTGGTGAACCGCATGACGAACCGCTGCCGCTGCTCGGAGTCCGCCGCGCCCGGACGGGCACCCCTCAGGCCCACCCGGGCAGCCAGTGCGCGCAGCGCCGGCTCGGGCGCGGCCAGGTAGCCGGGCACCTGCAGGATGACCTTCATGGCCGGCTGGGCGAAGTAGAGGTTGGGGCCCTCGAGGACACGCACTTCGGTGGCTGACACCGCGGCGGCAGAAGTCATGCGGCGGACTCTAGCCGCCCCTCGCCCGGCCGCCACCGGCGGTCGGGAGGCGGCCGGGCGCCACGCCTCGCCCGGCCGCCACCGGCGTTCAGGCGGCGGCCTCCAGCCGCCCGTCCACGACCTGCCAGCGGCGCTGAAGCCCCACACGCTGCGCGAACTCCTCGTCGTGGCTGACCACCAGCAGCGCCCCGCGGTACTGCGCCAGCGCCGCCTCGACGACCTCCAGGGAGTCGAAGTCGAGGTGGTTGGTCGGCTCGTCCAGGACGAGCACCCGGCTGGGGGTGTTGACCAGCGTGGCGATCAGCAGCCGCCGCACCTGGCCGACCGACAGGTCGCCGACCGCCCGCTCCCGGTCGTGGGCGTCGAACAGGAACCCCTCCAGCACCGCCTCGGCCTCCTCGAGGTACATCGGCACCTCCCGGCGGAACAGCTCGAGCGCGCTGATCCCCGTCGGCAGGTGCTCGTGCGTCTGGGGCAGGACCGCGGCGTCGCGCAGCAGCGGGGTGAGCGCCCGCAGCAGGCTGGTCTTGCCCGCGCCGTTGGCACCGGAGAGCAGGATCCGGTCCTCCCGGCGCACGCGCAGCGAGGCGTCGCGCACGACGACCCGCTCCCCCGCCGCGACGTCCAGGCCGCGCACGTCGGCCAGCGTCTCCGGGGCCTCGCCGTCGCCCACCTCGAACCGCATCGCCAGCGTGGGCCGGGTCTGCGGCTGCGCGATCCAGGACGCCGCCTGCATCTGCCGGGCCAGCCGCCGCTCCCGCGACAGCGCCTTGCGCGCCACCTTGCGGGCCAGCCGCCGCGCCGAGGGGTTGCGCGGGTTGGCGACCTCCACGCCGCGGGCGTACTCCTTGGTCCGCTCGATGTCCTCGGCCAGGGCGCGGCGGTACTTCTCCTGCGCCTCGAAGTCCAGCAGCAGCCGCTCCCAGCGCCGCTGCTTCTCCACCCGGTATGCCGTGTAGCCGCACCCCGGGTAGTCCTGCAGCCCCGGCGCGATCCCGTCGAGCTCCACCACGCGGTTGACCACCCGGTCGAGGAAGCGCCGGTCGTGGGAGATCACGAGCACTGCACCCCGGAAGGAGGCCAGGTGCTCGCCCAGCCAGGCCCGACCCTCGGCGTCGAGGTGGTTGGTCGGCTCGTCGAGGAGCAGCACGTCGGGGTCGGTGACCAGCAGCCTTGCGAGCATCACCCGGGACTGCTCGCCGCCGGAGAGCGAGCCCATCGGGCGGTCGCCGGCGATCCCGGCCTCCGTGGCGACGCCGAGGCGGGAGCGCACCTGGTCCAACCGGGCGAGGGTCGCCCAACCGCCCAGGGACTCGAACTCCTCGACGGCAGAAGCGTACTCGGCCATCGCCCGGTCGGCGGTGCGGTCTCCGTCGGCGGGACGGGAGGCCGCTCCGGACGCCAGCCCGGCCTCCAGTGCGTGCATCCGCTCCCGCGCTGCCGCCCACTGCGGCGCACCCGAGAGGACGAACTGCGCGACCGGCATACCGGGGTCGGGGGCCTCCTGGGCCTGCCAGCCCACGGTGAGTCCGGGTGAGCGCACGACGGCCCCGGAGGTGGGCTCCTCCACGCCCGCGAGCAGGCGCATCAGGGTGGACTTGCCGGTGCCGTTGGGGCCGACGAGGCCCACCCGGTCACCGGGGC
Organism: Oryzihumus leptocrescens; assembly: GCF_006716205.1. Taxonomy (GTDB): domain Bacteria; phylum Actinomycetota; class Actinomycetes; order Actinomycetales; family Dermatophilaceae; genus Oryzihumus; species Oryzihumus leptocrescens. Next base: position 2,090,271 of record NZ_VFOQ01000001.1, read on the forward strand.
CCAACGTCAGGTCGAGGTCCTCGAACAGCGGCTCGAGGTCGTAGTGCTTGGACAGCGAAACAGCGCGCAACATGGGCGGCTCCCTCACGCAGGATCGAACGGGTCGTGGATCGGCGTGAGCGCGGACGGACGGGTCGGCAGGCGGGCTCTGAGGCTCCGCGGCGACGCGTCAGGTCAGCGCGAGGGAGAAATGATCACGGCCGCAGCATGGCGGACCATGCTGCGGCCGTGCAAGCGGATTAGCGGCGCGGGGTCACTGCCCCATCGCGTGGACACCGCCGTCGACGTGGACGATCTCGCCGGTCGTGGCCGGGAACCAGTCGGACAGCAGCGCGACGCAGGCCTTCGCGGCTGGGGCCGGGTCGTTGATGTCCCAGCCCAGCGGGGCGCGCTCGGACCAGGTCTGCTCGAACTGCTCGAAGCCGGGGATCGACTTGGCCGCGGTGGTGCGGATCGGGCCGGCCGAGACGAGGTTGACCCGCACGCCCTTGGGTCCGAGGTCGCGGGCGCAGTAGCGGCTGGTCGCCTCGAACGCGGCCTTGGCCACGCCCATCCAGTCGTAGACCGGCCAGGCGAACTTGGCGTCGAAGGTCAGCCCGACGACGCTGCCGCCCTCGCTCATCAGCGGCATGGTGGCGACGGCGAGCGCCTTGAGCGAGTAGGCCGAGGCGTGCATGGCCGTGGCCACGTCGTCCCACGTGCCCTCGAGGAAGTTGAACGCGCCCTGCGGGGCGAAGCCGATCGAGTGCAGCACGCCGTCGAGGCTGCCGAGGACCTCACCCGCGCGCTCGGCGAGGGTGTCGAGGTGCTCCTGGTTGGTGACGTCGAGCTCGATCACCTGGGGCGTGGTCGGCAGCCGCTTGGCGATCGTCTGCGTGATCTTCATGGTGCGGCCGAAGGAGGTCAGCACCACCTCGGCGCCCTGCTCCTGGGCCAGCTTCGCCACGTGGAAGGCGATCGAGGAGTCCATGAGGACTCCGGTGACGAGCAGCTTCTTGCCCTCGAGGATTCCCATTGCGTCGTTGCTCTCTCTCGTGTGCGGGGTCGGTGGGCGCCCGGGCGTCAGTGGCCCATGCCCAGGCCGCCGTCGACCGGGATGACCGCGCCGGTGATGTAGGCCGCGTCGTCCGAGGAGACGAAGCGCACCGCGGCCGCGACCTCGGCCGGCGTCGCGAAGCGCCCGGCCGGGATCGTGGCCAGGTAGGCCTTCTTGCGGTCCTCGGGCAGCTCGGCGGTCATGTCGGTCTCGATGAAGCCGGGCGCCACGACGTTGGCCGTGATGCCCCGTCCGCCGAGCTCGCGCGAGATCGAGCGGGCGAGGCCGACCAGGCCGGCCTTGCTGGCGGCGTAGTTGGTCTGGCCGGGCGAGCCGTAGAGCCCGACCACGCTGGAGATGAACACGATCCGGCCCTTGCGCAGGCGGATCATGCCCTTGCTCGCGCGCCGGGCGCAGCGGAACGCCCCGGCGAGGTTGGTGTCGATGACGGAGTCGAACTCCTCATCGCTCATGCGCATCAGCAGCGTGTCGCGGGTGATGCCGGCGTTGGCGACGAGCACCTCCACCGGCCCGCCGAGCAGCTCCTCGGCCTCGGCGAAGGCGGCGTCGACGGAGGCGGTGTCGGTGACCTCGCACTTCACGCCGCGCAGGCCCTCGGGGGCGTCGCCGGAGCGGTTGGTGATGACGACGTTGTCGCCCGCCTCCGCGAACGCCCGCGCGATGGCCAGGCCGATGCCCCGGTTTCCTCCGGTGACGAGCACGTTGCGCGGGTCGGCCATGGGTGGTGTCCTCCAGGGTCTTCGGCGGGCCGGGGTTCGTTCGGAACCTAGTCCACTACCGGTGGGTACGCCGCATCGGCGCCGACGTATCGTGAAGGGGTGAGACGGCGAAGCGGTCACCCCCAGGACCCGGTCTACTCCGTCACCAGTGCCCCGGAGTCGCTGCGCGACGACCAGAGCGAGCGGATGCGCCGCTACCTGATCTCGATGGGCATCCGCACCGTCTGCTTCCTGCTCTCCGTGCTGGCCATCGTCGTGCTCCACTGGACGGTCGTCGGCTGGACCCTCGTGGCCGGAGCCGTCGTCCTGCCCTACGTCGCGGTCGTGATGGCCAACGCCACGCGGGCCCGTGCGGTCGGCAGCGTCGCACCGGTCCCCCCGGCGGACCAGCGCCAGATCCGGGAGCGTCCCGAGGACCAGCAGTGAGCCTGCCGGGGGCCGTGGGCGCTGCGGACGGGTATGCCGGGCGGCTGGTCTGCAGCGCCAAGGGCTGCCGCGCGGACGCGGCCTACGGGCTGCTGTGGAACAACCCCTCGCTGCACACCCCGGACCGGCGCAAGACCTGGCTGGCCTGCGAGGAGCACCGGGCGACCCTGGGCGAGTTCCTCAGCGTGCGCGGGTTCCTCAAGGACGTCGTGCCGGTCGGCGAGCTCACCGACGAGACCGTCTGACCGCCCCCCCTTCCGGGTCGTCGGCGCTCAGCCGCCGATCGCGGACATCGGCCGGTCGGGCTGGTGGAAGTCGGGCTTGCCGATGCCGTGGCCGCGGGCCTTGCGCCACATCTCCCCGCGCACCAGCTCGGCCAGCTCCTCGTCGGAGGCGCCGTCACGCAGCGGGCCGCGCAGGTCCACCTCTCCCTGGGCGAACAGGCAGTTGCGCACCTGGCCGTCGGCGGTCAGCCGGACCCGGTCACAGGCCGCGCAGAACGGCGCCGTGACGCTGGCGATGACCCCCACCGTCTGCGGGCCGCCGTTGACGAGGAACAGCTCGGCGGGGGCGCTGCCGCGCTCGGCCGAGGGCAGCGGGGTCAGCGTGAACCGCTCGGAGAGCCGCTGCCGCAGCTCGTCGGCGGTGACCATCTCGGTGCGCTCCCAGGAGTGCTGGGCATCCAGCGGCATCTGCTCGATGAAACGCAGGCTGTAGCCGCGGTCCAGGCACCACTGCAGGACGTCGGCGACGGAGTGGTCGTTGACCCCGCGCATCGCGACCGCGTTGACCTTGACCGGCGTCAGCCCGGCGTTGGCTGCGGCCTTGAGGCCCTTCTCCACGTCGGCGAACCGGTCGCGCCGGGTCAGCACCTGGAACTCGGCCGGGTCGATCGTGTCGAGGCTGACGTTGACCCGGTCCAGGCCCGCGTCGGCCAGGGGGGCGGCGAGCCGGTCGAGGCCCACGCCGTTGGTGGTCATGGCGATCTGCGGCCGCGGTGACATCTGCGCGATACCGGCGACGACCTCGACCAGGGAGCGGCGCAGCAGCGGCTCACCGCCGGTGAGGCGCACCTGGCGCACCCCCAGCCCGACGAAGATGCCGATGACCCGCAGCAGCTCGGCGTCGGAGAGCATCTCCGGCTTGGGCAGCCACGGCAGCCCCTCGGCCGGCATGCAGTAGGTGCAGCGCAGGTTGCACCGGTCGGTCACGGACACGCGCAGGTCGGTCGCCACCCGCCCGAAGGTGTCGGGCAGCCCGGTCGGGCGTACCTGAGGCATCGGGAGGCTCGTCATGTCACCAAGGGTATGCCGGGTAACGTCAAGACGTGCTGAAGGTGCTCCTCACCCGTCGGTGGCTGGCCGCGTTGGCGGCCGCTGCCGTGTTCGCCCTCGCCTGCTTCTACCTCGGGCGGTGGCAGTGGGGTCGGCACGTCACCGCGCACGCCAAGGCGCACCGCATCACCTCGCACTACACCGCCGCGCCCGAGCCGCTGGGCCGGGCCCTGCCGGGCGTGGGGACGCCGCTGCCGCTGGCGAAGGAGTGGACCCCGGTGCGCGTGACCGGCACCTACGACGCCGAGGGGCTGCAGCTGGTGCGCAACCGGCCCAACGACGGCAACTACGGCTACGAGGTGGTCGTGCCCCTGCAGGTGCCCGGCGGTGCCCTCCTCGTCGACCGCGGCTGGATCGACAACGCCCAGACTGCGGCGTCACGCCCGGACATCCCGGCGACCCCGACCGGCACGGTGACCGTGACCGGCTGGCTGCGCCGGGGCGAGCCGAGCCTGCACAAGGAGATGCCTGCCGGGCAGCTCGCCTCGATCAACCTGCCCGAGGCCGCACAGGCGACCGGCACGCACCTGTACGGCGGCTACCTCATCGTCAAGTCCGAGCAGTCGGCCTCCTCCGAGCCCATCGCCCGGGCCACGCCCCTGGCCGCGCCGGACACCGACGAGGGCCCGCACCTGGCCTACGCGTTCCAGTGGTGGCTGTTCGGCGTGGCCGGCTTCGTCCTCGTCGGGGTCGGCATCCGGCGCGAGGCGGCCGAGCAGGAGGCCGTCGCCGCAGGCCTGCCCCCGCAGCCGAAGCCGAAGAAGGTGCGGATCTGGGACGAGGAAGACGCCTGAGCGGCGCCGCCCGAGGAGGCCGGCCATGATCCTCCCGAAGGTCCGGGACCCGCGGTTCGTGACCATCCGCCGCGGTGGGACCCTCACCGACTCCGACCACCAGCTCCTCGCCCTGTGGGCGGCTGCCTGCGCCGAGCACGTCCTGCACCTCTTCGAGTCGGCCCGGCCTGACGACCCGCGACCGCGGCGGGCGATCGAGCAGGCTCGAGCCTGGGCGCGTGGCGAGGTCAGGATGACCGAGGCCCGCACGGCAGGCGGCCATGCCATGGGCGCGGCCCGCGACCTGCGGGGGGCAGCCCGGCATGCCGCCTACGCTGCCGGCCAGGCTGGGGCCGTCGCTCACGTCGCTGCCCACGAGCTCGGTGCGGCTGCCTATGCGATCAAGGCCGCGCGCGCTGCCACACCGGAGCGCGAGGCCGAGGCCGCGGGGCGACTCGAGTGCCGGTGGCAGCGCGACCAGCTCCCGGAGGAGGTTCGCGAGCTCGTCCTCGACGACCAGCGGCTGCGCAACGAGATCTGCTGGTCGGTGTTCGACTGCTGAGCGCACGCCGCGGACCAGGTGCCGCTGCCCGGAATCCGTGGGCGCGCCGGCGATGGGTCGGCGACGGCGCGCCGGCCGCGGGCTGGGGCGCCTGCGCGCCGTGCGGCGCCTCCTCGGGCACGATGAGCCCATGGAGCTGGGGCTGCGGGACCGGGTGTACGTCGTCAGCGGGGCCTCACGGGGGCTGGGCTTCGCCACCGCCGAGGTGCTTGTGGCCGAGGGCGCTCGCGTCGTGCTGTGCGCCCGCGACGAGGACGCGGTCACCGGGGCCGCGGCCCGGCTCGGCGGCCCGGACCACGCGATCGGGATCGCGGGAGACCTTGCGGCACCGGCGACCGCCGACGCGCTGGTGGCCGCCGCGATGGCCCGCTACGGCCGGATCGACGGAGCCGTCATCAGCGTCGGCGGACCCCCGCACGGTGCGGTCGAGGACATCAGCGACGAGGTGTGGCGCTCGGCGTTCGAGTCGGTCTTCCTCGGCCCGTTGCGGCTGGCCCGCGCCACGCTGGCCACCAGCACCCAGGAGGGCGTCAGCATCACGTTCGTCCTGTCGACCTCGGTGCGCGCTCCGCTGCCCGGGCTGGCGCTGTCGAACGGCCTGCGGCCCGGGCTGGCCATGGCCGCCAAGACCCTGGCCGACGAGTTCGGCCCCCGGGGCGCCCGGGTCAACGCGATCCTGCCGGGCCGGATCGACACCGACCGGGTCCGCGAGCTCGACGAGGCGACCGGCCGCCCGCAGAGCACCCGCCGCGAGCGCGAGCAGCACATCCCGCTGCGCCGTTACGGCCAGCCCGAGGAGGTGGGCCGGGTCGCCGCGTTCGTCGCCTCGCCCGCCGCGTCGTACATGACCGGCGCCATGGTCACCGTCGACGGCGGGTCCACCCGCAGCCTCTGAGCCGCGGGACGAAGGGCACCTGCCGCCCGGACGCGGGACGCGACCATGGTGCCCACCGCCACCGCGGACCAAGGAGGGCTGCCGTGAGCCTCCCGACCCCAGCCCAGCGGCGCGCGTCGGGCCGGTCCCTGCGCAGCGCCGTCCCGCGCTCAAGCCATGCCGGCTGGCACCCGCCCGACTCCCGACCCGACCCGGTGGCGACCCTGCGCGCCACCGACGCCGTGCGCCTCTCCGAGCTCCTCGGGCTGCGGTACAGCCGCATGTCGGCCTCCCCGTTCACGTTCCTGCGCGGCTCGGCCTCGGTGATGGCCGCAGACCTCGCCACCACCGCGCAGTCCGGCCTGTGGGTGCAGGCCTGCGGCGACGCCCACATCGGCAACTTCCGTCTGCTGGGCACCCCCGAGCGGGAGATCAACCTCGACATCAACGACTTCGACGAGACGCTGCCTGCGCCCTTCGAGTGGGACCTGAAACGGCTGGCCGCCAGCGCGGTGGTGGTGGGACGGCAGAACGGCTTCTCACCCGAGGTCTGCAGCGGGGCGGCCCTGGCAGCGGCGCGCAGCTACCGGCTCCGGATGGCCGAGTACGCCCGCGAACGTCCGCTGGAGGTCTGGTACTCGAGCATCGACAGCCTGACCCTCCAGGACGTCGTCAGGCACGCGCAGATCGACGCGCAGCAGAAGCGTCTGGCCCACCGGCGCATCAACAAGGCGAGGCGCAAGGACAACCTCCGGGCGTTCCGCCGCCTCACCACCACCGTCGACGGCACACTGCGGTTCCGCGACGACCCGCCCCGGCTCTACCACCACCCGCAGGACGACGACATCGTGCATCGCGCGATGACCTCCTACCGCGGCACGCTCCCGCACCACGTCCAGGTGCTGTTCGACCGCTTCGAGCTCGTGGACTACTCCGTCAAGGTGGTCGGCGTCGGCAGCGTCGGCACCCGGTGCTGGGCGGTGCTCTTCGACGGGGGCGACGCCAGGACTCCCCTGGTGCTGCAGGTCAAGCAGGCGGGCCGGTCGGTCCTCGAGCCGCATGCGAAGCCTGCGGAGCAGGACCACCAGGGCCGGCGCGTCGTGGAGGGCCAGCGCGTCATCCAGGCAGCGGGCGACATCTTCCTGGGCTGGACCAGCGGTGCGGTGGAAGGCGTGGACTACTACGTGCGCCAGCTCTGGGACATGAAGGGCAAGGTCGACACCGAGCTGATGAGCGGGGAGTCCCTGGTGCTGTTCGCCGAGCTGTGCGGGTGGACCCTGGCCCGCGCCCACGCGCGCAGTGGCGACCCCGGCGCGATCCATGGCTACCTCGGATCGGGTCAGGGGTTCGACCGGGCCATCGCCAGGTTCGCCGTCGACTACGCCGACCAGACCGAGCGTGACCACGAGCGGCTCTGCGAGGCGATCAGCAGAGGTGACGTCCCCGGCGCTGACGGTTCCTGACCGGCTGCAGGCCGGCCCGGTGCCGGTCCCCCGCGAACCCCACTCATCCGGGCACCCACGCGCGGCCACCGGTGGCGGCGAGCTGCTCGTCGTTGCCCTCGCGCCAGCTGTCAGGGAGCGGGGGGCGCGGCGGGCGGGGTCGGGTGCGCCCGCGTGCGGTCGAGCGTCGCCACGGCACCGGAGGCCGCGACCCATCCCAGCATCAGGCCCCAGTGGCCGCCCCGGGTGAGCCACGGGACGAGGGCGTTGACCGTTGCCGCGTCGGCGCCCAGCGGGGCGAACTTCGCCATGACCTGCACCACCGAGGCGACGGCCGACGCTGCCACCACGCCGAACCAGACGGCCAGGAACAGGGCGACCCGGCCGCCGGACGCGGGCAGGCCCCGCAGCGCCAGCGCACTGATTCCCGCGACGACGACCGCGACCACGACCGCCCCGACGACAGCCATGGCGCTGACCTGGTGCTCGCCCGGGCGGAGGCTGAAGTCCAGCGCGGGCGGGACGACGAGGTTCACCAGCTGGTAGGGCAGGCCGGGCACCTGCCACAGGAGAACGCGGTTGAGCACGCCCGAGGCCACCCACAGCAGCCCGGCGAGCACCGCGGCCACCGCTACGGCGCGGGCCGCCCGGGGGCGGGACAGCACCGCAGGCCCCGGGGCCTGCGCGGGGCTCACGAGGCGCTTCCGGCGGAGTCGGCTCGGTGCCACGCGGTGACGTCCACCACGCCGGTCGTGCCCACGTCCACCGTGAGAGCCAGCACCTGGCGGCCGGCAGGCGGTGCGGTGACCGCCACGTGGGTCGCCGTCTGGGCGGTGCTGCCGTCGGCCAGCACCGTGTTGCGCCAGACCAGGTCGGTCCGGGCGCTCTCGCCGGCAGCGAGGCGCACGGGCTTCGGGCCGGGGTCCGGCACCACCGTCGACACACCATGGCGCACGCGCACCGCGAGCAGGTTCCCGTCCGCGTCGTAGAGCTCGAGCCGGGGGTAGCCGCTCAGGGCCGCCGGGGTCGAACCACAGTTGGTCACGAGCAGCGCGAGGACCCTGAGCCCCATCGCCGCGTCCCCCGGGCCGACGGCGGCCTTGAGGCCACCGGGGGGACACGCGGCCTCCGACGTCGTCGGCACCTGTGTCGGCAACTCTGTCGGCCTGCTCGTGACGGCCGGCGGGTTGACGCACCCCCCGGCGAGCACCGCCGGGAGCAGGACCGCCGCCGCGGCCCGCCCCGGCCGTCGCCGACTGTTCCCGTGATCGTGTCGTCGCCGCCCCGGCACTGCTCCCCCTCGCCCGGGCCCTCCCCCGGAGCCCTGGGGGCAACCTACCGGCACCGCGGGGCCCAGGGCTGACCGGCCTGTCGCCGGAACACGCACGGCGAGGACGTGGTCGACACCGGCGACAGGCTCAGCGAGGACGGGTCAGGCGACGGACCCCTGGTCGGCGAACTGCGTCGTGTAGAGGTCGGCGTAGAGGCCGCCCTTGGCCAGCAGCTCCAGGTGCGTGCCGCGCTCGACGATCCGGCCGGCCTCGACGACGAGGATCTGGTCGGCCCCACGCACCGTGGACAGGCGGTGGGCGATGACCAGCGCGGTCCGGCCGTGCAGCGCGGTGTCGAGCGCGCGCTGCACCGCCACCTCGGACTCGCTGTCGAGGTGGGCGGTCGCCTCGTCGAGCACGACCAGGCCGGGGCTCTTGAGCAGCAGCCGGGCGATGGCCAGGCGCTGCTTCTCGCCACCGGAGAGCCGGTGCCCGCGGTCGCCGACGACCGTCTCCAGCCCCTCGGGCAGCTGCGAGACCAGGTCCCACACCTGGGCCGCGCGCAGCGCCTCGACCATCTCGGCCTCGGTGGCCGAGGGCCGGGCGTAGGCGAGGTTGGCGCGGATGGTGTCGTGGAACAGGTGCGCCTCCTGCGTCACCACGCCGACGACGTCGTGCACCGACTCCAGGCTGGCGTCGCGCAGGTCGACCCCGTCCAGGCGCACCTCACCGGCGGTGGGGTCGTAGAGCCGGGCGACCAGCGAGGTGATCGTCGTCTTGCCGGCGCCGCTGGGGCCGACCAGCGCCACGAGCTCGCCCGGGGCGGCGTGGAAGGTCACGTCCTTGAGCACCGTCTCCCCGCCGCGGCGGTCGCCGGAGGCCACCTGCTCCAGCGAGGCCAGGGAGATCTGGTCGGCCGAGGGGTAGCCGAACGCCACGTGGTCGAAGTCCACCGCGACCGGGCGGCGCTCCAGCGCAACGGGCTCCGGCTTCTCCTTGACCAGCGGCTCGAGGTCGAGCACCTCGAAGACCCGCTCGAAGGAGACCAGCGCGGTCATCACGTCGACGCGCACGTTGGACAGGGCGGTCAGCGGGCCGTAGAGGCGGCCCAGCAGCGCGGCGAGCGCGAGCAGGGTGCCGACGGTCAGCCCGCCGTTGACGGCCATCACGCCGCCAACGCCGTAGACCATCGCCGTCGCGAGGGAGGCGACCAGGGTCAGCCCGACGAAGAACACGGCGCGGTTGAGCGAGATCCGCACGCCGATGTCGCGCACCTGCCCGGCCCGCTCGGCGAACTGCTCGTCCTCGGTGTGCGGCCGGCCGAACAGCTTGACCAGCAGCGCCCCGGCCACGTTGAACCGCTCGGTCATGCGGGTGCCGAGCTCGGCGTTGAGGCCCATCTGCTCGTGGGCCAGGCCGGCCAGCTTCTTGCCCATCATCCGGGCCGGGACGAGGAAGAACGGCAGCAGCGCGAGCGAGAGCAGCGTCAGCAGCCAGGAGCGGGTGGCCATGGCGATGACGATGAAGACCAGCGAGACGGCGTTGCTCACGACACCGGACAGGGTGGAGGTGAACGCCTGCTGCGCGCCGATGACGTCGTTGTTGAGCCGGCTGACCAGCGCGCCGGTCTGCGCCCGGGTGAAGAACGCGATCGGCTGGCGCAGCACGTGGCTGAAGACCTCGGTGCGCAGGTCGTAGATGAGCCCCTCACCGATCCGCGAGGAGTACCACCGCTCGACCAGGCCCAGCAGGCCGTCGACCACCGCCAGCGCGGCCACCACGAGTGCCAGGCCGACGACCACGGCCGAGTTCTTGGGGATGACGCCCTTGTCGACGATCTGCCCCATCAGCAGTGGCGTGGCCACGACGAGGGCGGCGTCGATGACGACGAGGACCAGGAACACGGCGATCGCCCGCTTGTAGGGCCGGGCGTAGCCGAGCACCCGCTTGCCCGTGCCCGGGGCCAGCTTGCGCTGCGCCACCGAGGAGTCGCGGGTCAGCGACCGCATCATCATCCAGCCCGACATCGACATGTGCTCTCCGCTCTGCACGCGCCCTCCCGCAACCCGCGGGACCACGTGCCTTCATCATCCTCGTCGGGTCCGACAACACCGCGGGGTCAGGCTTGCTTCCCACCTCCGCGCACCATCGCGGTGAGCAGGCGGGCCTGGGCCTCCCGCTCCGAGCGCTGCTGCTCCCCCGGCGTGGCGTGCACCGCGGACTGCAGCAGCGGCTTCAGCTCCCGCAGCGCCGCCTCCGGGGCACCCAGCAGCGCCTCGGCCAGGTCCCGGGCGGCGGCGTCGAGCTCGTCGCCGGGGACGGCGATGGAGGCGAGGCCGGCGCGGACGGCCTCCTCGGCATACACGAACCGGCCGGTGGCACAGATCTCCAGCGCTCGCGCGTACCCGACCAGGCGCACGAGCGGCGAGGTGCCGGCGAGGTCCGGCACCAGGCCCAGGCTGGTCTCGCGCATGGCGAGCTGCACGTCGTCGGCGACCACCCGCAGGTCGCAGGCCAGGGCGAGCTGGAAGCCGGCGCCGATGGCGTGGCCCTGCACCGCGGCGATGGTCACCGCCGGCACCTGCGACCAGATCGCGAACCCGCGCTGGAATCCCTCGATCGCCTCGGCGAGCGGCTCCTCCCCCCGCGCGGCGAGGCCGAGGACGTTGACCTCGCCCGGGGCGCCCTGCGGGGTGAGCATCGCCCGGTCCAGGCCCGCGGAGAACGACGCGCCCTCGGCGCGCACGATGACGACGCGCACGGCAGGGTCGAGCGACTCCCCGACCGCGGCGAGCGCCCTCCACAGGCTCGGCGTCTGGGAGTTGCGGCGGTCCGGGTTGTCCAGGGTCAGCGTCAGCAGTGACCCGTCGCGCTCGGCGCGCAGGTGCGGGTGGGGCCGGGAGGTCTCGGTGCTCGTCACCCCCGCGACCCTAGGGGACTCAGGCCAGCGCGATGAGGTCGCGGTAGTCGGCGTTCCAGTGGTCCTCGACACCATCGGGCAGCAGCAGCACCCGCTCAGGCTCCAGCGCCTCGACCGCGCCCTCGTCGTGGCTGACCAGGACGACGGCGCCCTTGTAGGTCTTGAGCGCGCCGAGGATCTCCTCGCGGGAGGCCGGGTCGAGGTTGTTGGTGGGCTCGTCGAGCAGCAGCACGTTGGCCGAGGAGACGACGAGCATGGCCAGGGACAGCCGCGTCTTCTCGCCACCGGAGAGCACCCCGGCCGGCTTGTTGACGTCGTCGCCGCTGAACAGGAACGAGCCCAGCACCTTGCGGGTCTCGGTCTCGTTGAGGTCCGGCGCGGAGGACTTCATGTTCTCCAGCACGGTGCGGTCGGTGTCGAGGTTCTCGTGCTCCTGGGCGTAGTAGCCCAGCTTGAGCCCGTGACCCGGCTCGACGTCACCGGTGTCCGGGGCGTCGACGCCGGACAGGATCCGCAGCAGGGTGGTCTTGCCGGCGCCGTTGAGGCCGAGCACCACGACCCGCGAGCCCCGGTCGATGGCCAGGTCGACGTCGGTGAAGATCTCCAGCGAGCCGTAGGACCGGGACAGCCCGGAGGCGCGCAGCGGGGTCTTGCCGCACGGCGCCGGGTCGGGGAAGCGCAGCTTGGCCACCTTGTCGGCGACGCGCTCCCCCTCGATGCCGGACAGCAGGCGCTCGGCCCGCTTGGCCATGTTCTGGGCCGCCGTGGCCTTGGTGGCCTTGGCCCGCATCTTGTCGGCCTGGGCGAGCAGGGTGCTGGCCTTCTTCTCGGCGTTGAGCCGCTCCCGCTTGCGCCGGCGCTCGTCGGTCTCGCGCTGCTGCAGGTAGGCCTTCCAGCCGACGTTGTACAGGTCGAGCTCGGCCCGGTTGGCGTCGAGGTGGAACACCCGGTTGACCACGGTGTCGAGCATCTCGACGTCGTGGCTGATGATGATCAGCCCGCCCTTGTAGGCCCGCAGGTAGTCGCGCAACCAGATGATCGAGTCGGCGTCGAGGTGGTTGGTCGGCTCGTCCAGCAGCAGGGTCTGCGCGCCGGAGAAGAGGATCCGCGACAGCTCCACCCGGCGCCGCTGGCCACCGGAGAGGGTGACGAGCTCCTGGCCGAGGATGCGCTCGTCCAGCCCGAGCGCGGAGGCGATGGCGGCGGCCTCGGACTCCGCGGCATACCCGCCGCGCGCGGCGAACTCCTCGTCGAGGCGCGCGTAGCGGGCCATCGCCTTGTCGCGGGTCTCGTCGTCGGCGCTGGCCATCGAGCCCTCGGCGGCGCGCAGGTCGCGGATGATCCGGTCCAGGCCGCGGGCGGACAGGATCCGGTCGCGAGCCAGCACGTGCAGGTCGCCGGTGCGCGGGTCCTGCGGCAGGTAGCCGACCTCGCCGGACGTGGTCACCGAGCCGGCGGCCGGGCTGCCCGCGCCGGCGAGCACCTTGGTCAGCGTCGTCTTGCCGGCGCCGTTGCGCCCGACGAGGCCCACCCGGTCCCCCGCCGCGATCCGGAACGTCGCGTCGGCCAGCAGCAGCCGTGAGCCCGCGCGCAGCTCGATCCCGGTGGCGGCGATCACGGCAGGCTCCTTGAGGTCGTGCGGGTGGGAGGATGAGGCGCCGGTATGCCGTGTGCCCGCCCCTGGCGGGCGGCGGTCGGTCCGGGCCGGCTGGCTAGTCTACGGTGCACCGACCACCCGCCCCGACGACGCGACCTGCCGGAGGCACCGCATGAGCTTCAACGACGACGCCGGCCTGGACACCTCGCAGGTCGAGAGCGGTGGCGGGGGTGGCGGGTTCCCCGGCGGCGGCCTGGTCGTCGGCGGCGGCGCGGGCGGGATCCTGCTGCTCATCCTGGCGCTGGTGTTCGGCCCGGGCGTGCTCGGCGGCCAGGACCCCTCGACGGCGGGCGGTGCGGGCTCGGCAGGCTCCGGCGGGACCAGCCAGGGCGAGATCACCCAGCGCTGCCGGACCGGCGCCGACGCCAACGCGAACGTCGAGTGCCGCGTGGTCGGCACGGTCAACAGCGTGCAGTCCTACTGGGCCACCGCCCTGCCCCGGTTCTTCGGCACCAACTACACACGGGCGACCACCCGGCTCTACTCCGGCGCCGTGCCCTCGGCCTGCGGCACCGCCTCCAACCAGGTCGGCCCCTTCTACTGCCCGCGCGACGGCAAGGCCTACATCGACGCCAGCTTCTTCACCGAGCTCACCTCCCGCTTCGGCGCCGACAGCGGGGCACTGGCGCAGGAGTACGTCGTGGCCCACGAGTACGGCCACCACGTCCAGGACCTGCTCGGGGTGCTCGACGCCGCCCAGCAGGACCCGCAGGGCCCCGAGAGCGGGTCGGTGCGCATCGAGCTGATGGCCGACTGCTTCGCCGGGGCGTGGGCCCACGACGCCAGCACGACCACGGACGCCCAGGGCAACACCTACCTGAAGCCCTTGACGCAGAACGACATCCGCTCGGCGCTGTCGGCCGCGTCAGCCGTCGGCGACGACCGGATCCAGCAGAAGGCGCAGGGCCGGGTCACGCCGGAGTCGTGGACCCACGGCTCGAGCGCGGAGCGGCAGAAGTGGTTCCTCACGGGGTACCGGTCGGGCGATCCACGCCAATGCGACACTCTGCACGCAACCAGCCTCAACTAGGCAACGCTCGAGAAAATCTCCTGCTCCCGGCGGTTGTCACGGCCGCCTGCACGCGCTCCACTGACAGGCGTCCTGTCCCGAGCCGGTCGACCACGCGTCGTCCCGACTCCACCCAAGGGAGTACACGTGCAGAGGATCCACCGTTCCTGTCTTGCCCTGGCGGCCGCGACCACCCTCGTCGCGGCCACCACCGTCTCCGCCTTCGCCGCCCCGTCGGGCTCCGGCCGCACCGTCCTGGGCGACTCGGTCGCGCCCTGGGCCACCGCGGCCCACCGGCTCGGCGCCTCGGCCACCGCCACCACCGTGGACTTCCGGGTCTACCTGGGCCTGCACGGTGACGCGGCGTCGTTCGCGACCGCCGTCTCGACGCCGGGCAACCCGGCATACGGCCACTTCCTCAGCGGCGCCGACTTCCGGGCGCGCTACTCCCCCACCCAGGGCGACGTCAACGCGGTCACCAGCTGGCTCAAGGCGCAGGGGTTCAAGGTCGGCCACGTGCCGGACAACCACCGTTACGTCGAGGCGGTGGGCACGGTCGCCCAGGCCGCGTCGGCGTTCTCGACGTCCTTCTCGGACTACTCCTTCGCGGGCGCGACGTTGCGGTCCAACGCCACCCCGCTGAGCCTGCCCTCGTCCCTGCCGGCGGTGCAGGCGGTCGTCGGCCTGGACGAGTCCGCTGCCCTGACCCAGCCGCAGGCCTCCCCGTCGGCACCGCCGCCGGACGTGTTCGTCAACGGCCGGCCCTGCTCGGACTGGTGGGGCCAGAAGACCGTGCAGAACACCGCGACCCCGGACGGCACCACCTTGCCGTCCACCCCGTCCGCGTTCGCGCCGTGCGGGTATGCCGGTGCGCAGCTGCAGGGTGCCTACGGCCTGTCGGGGGCGATCGGCTCGGGCACCGACGGCAGCGGCGTGACGGTCGCCGTCGTCGACGCGTACGCCTCGCCGACGATCGTGCAGGACGTCGAGACGTACTCGGCCAAGCACGGGCTGCCGTCGCTCTCCGGGCACTTCAGCCAGGTCGTCGCCCCCGGCACGTTCACCCGGCCGCAGAACACCAGGCAGGACCCGCAGGGGTGGAGCGGTGAGGAGACGCTCGACATCGAGGCCGTCCACACCATGGCGCCCGGCGCCGACATCGTCTATGTCGGCTCCCCGAACAACTACCAGGACATGGACGCGGCGCTGAACCACGTCGTTGACAGCCACCTGGCCGACATCGTCACGAACTCCTACGGGTTCTCCTCCGAGGCGCTGCCGCGCGGCTACATCAAGCCGATGAACGACACCCTCATCCAGGCCGCGGCCACGGGGATCAGCGTCTTCTTCTCCTCCGGTGACAACGGCGACGAGACCGACGGTGTCGCCGGTGCCACCCCGACGCCGGACTGGCCGGCCTCCAGCCCGTGGGTGACCGCGGTCGGCGGCACCTCGCTC
Source organism: Oryzihumus leptocrescens (assembly GCF_006716205.1). Taxonomy (GTDB): domain Bacteria; phylum Actinomycetota; class Actinomycetes; order Actinomycetales; family Dermatophilaceae; genus Oryzihumus; species Oryzihumus leptocrescens. The sequence continues at coordinate 2,105,773 of NZ_VFOQ01000001.1, forward strand.
GGGGTCTCGCAGTCCAACGGCCGGGTCTTCGAGCTCGGCTGGGAGACCGGCAAGAGCAAGCTGAGCAACGGGGCCTGGACGACCCCCGCCTACCTGTACGGCAGCGGAGGCGGGACGAGCCGCCTGTTCAGCCAGCCGGCATACCAGGCCGGTGTGGTGCCCTCGGCACTGTCGCAGCGCTACGGCGGCGCGGCGATGCGGGTGGTGCCCGACGTGGCCGCGGTCGGCGACCCGACCACGGGCATGCTCGTCGGCCAGACGCAGCGGTTCCCCGACGGCCACGACGCCTACTCGGAGTACCGCATCGGCGGCACCAGCCTGTCCTCGCCGCTCTACGCGGGCATGTTCGCCCTCGCGGTGCAGAAGGCCGGCCACGCCTTCGGCCTGGCCAACCCCGCCCTGTATGCCGCGCGGTCGGCCACGCTGGACATCACCAAGGCCGACCTGGGCAGCTACCCCGGGGCGGTGCGGGTCGACTACGTCAACGGCGTGGACGCCTCGAACGGCTACACCTACACGGCGCGGTGGTTCGACCGGGACGACAACCTCACGATCCACGTGCGGCCCGGCTACGACGACGTGACCGGCCTCGGTTCGCCGACCGGGCAGGCGTGGCTGGACTCGCTGGCCACCTACGGCGGCTGACCACGTCCGCCGGGGTGGCGCCCTCACGGGACGCCACCCCGGCACCCCAGCCTCATCTCTGCCGAGGTCGACGAAACCCACACCACAGCACCGTCGTTCTGTGGGTTTCGTCGACCTCGGCGCGCAGGTGGTGGAATGGCGGACGTGTCCTCCTCCTCCGCCCGGCCCCTCGTCGTCGGTTTCGACCTCGACCTGACCCTCGTGGACTCCCGGGAGCGGATCATGCGCTCCTACATCCACGCGCTGCGCGACGTCGGCGTGGAGGTCAGCCGCGAGGACCTCGAGCCGCACATGGGCATCCCGCTGACGCACACGGTCGCCGCGGTGGCCCCGGCTGTCGACGCGGACGCTCTGGTCGCCCGCTACCGGCGCTACTACGACGACCCGTCCTCCCCGCCGACCGAGCCGATGCGCGGAGCGGCCGAGGCGCTGGGCGCCGTCCGGGACCACGGGGGCCGCACCGTGGTCGTCTCGGCGAAGTACGTCCCGGCCGTGCACGCCGCCCTCGCCGAGGCGGGGCTGGTCGACCTCGTCGACGCGGTCTACGGCGAGCTGTTCGCCGAGGACAAGTCCGCGGCCCTGCTCGAGCAGCAGGCCACCGTCTACGTCGGCGACCACCCGGGCGACATGGCCGCCGCGACCGGCGCCGGCGCCCTCGCCGTCGGGGTGACCACCGGGTCCCATGACGCGCGGGCCCTGAGCGCGGTCGGGGCCGCGGTGACCCTGGAGCACCTCACGGCCTTCCCCGGCTGGCTGCGGGGACACCTGGCCGGCCGCTGAGGCCGGCCGGAGACGGGTGTCCCGCGGAGGCGAGCGGCACGGCAGACGCGGTCACATGGCAAGACGGCGGTCTCGACATGCGGTCCGCGGCGCTAGCGTCGCGGACATGCCCAGCCCCGCGGAGCCCGCGCCACGGCGGTGGCTCATGCTCGCGCTGGGCACCGCCGCGCAGACGGCTGCCTCGACCCTGCTGTTCGGGCTGCCGTTCCTCCTGCCAGCCCTGCGCGAGGAGGACCAGCTCACGCTCGCGCAGGCGGGCGCCCTGGTGGCGGCACCCTCCCTCGGCCTGGTCCTCACCCTCATCCTGTGGGGCGCCTTCGCGGACCGGTACGGCGAGCGGCTGGCGCTGTGGTCCGGCCTCGGGCTGACCGGGGTGCTCGCCCTCGCCGCCGCACCGGTGGACGCCCCGTGGGCCAGGGGGCTGCTGCTCGTGCTCGTCGGCGCCGCCGGGGCCTCGGTCAACGCCGCGAGCGGGCGGCTGGTCATGGGCTGGTTCGGCGCCGACCAGCGCGGGCTGGCCATGGGCATCCGGCAGATGGGCCAGCCGCTCGGGGTCGCCGTCGCGGCGCTGCTGCTCCCGCCGCTGGAGCGCGCCGGCGGGATCACCCTCGCCCTGGCGGTCCCGGCGGTCCTGTGCCTGGCCGTGGCCGCCCTGCTGCTGGTGCTGGCCGCCGACCCACCCCGAGCCGAGGCGGCCGCGCGTGACGGCGCCCGCCCTCGCTCGCCGTACCGGCAGTCCTGGGCGCTGGCCCGGGTGCACCTCGCGAGCGCGTTGCTGGTCGTGCCGCAGTTCGCGACGGCGACGTTCTCGGCGGAGTACCTCGTGGCCCAGCAGCACTGGGACGCGGCCGCTGCCGGACGGGTGCTGGCCGTGGTGGCCCTGGCCGGCGCGCTGGGCCGGCTCGCCGTCGGCCGCTGGTCGGACCTGGTCGGCAGCCGGCTGAGACCGATGCGACAGGTGGCGCTGCTGTCCGCGCTGACGATGGCGTTGGTGGCGGTGGCCATCGAGAACGGCTCGCCGCTGGTGCTGGCCGCCCTGGCCGCCGCGTCGGTGGTGTCGGTCACCGACAACGGGCTGGGGTTCACCGCGACGGCCGAGCTGGCAGGCACCGCGTGGTCCGGGCGCGCCCTGGGCACGCAGAATACCGCGCAGAACGTCGCCGCCTTCCTCACCGGACCGCTGGTCGGGGCACTGGCCGGCGCCCGCGGATACGGCCCGGCGTTCGCGGCCTGCGTGGCACTGCCGCTGCTCGGCGCCTGCGTCGTCCCGGTCCGCGCCGAACGCTGACCCTCCGCCGCGGCTGCCGACCCTCCGCCGTGATTACGGGGGCACCGTCCGGGGTACGGTTCACAGGTTCGCCCGGCCTGTCGGCAACTCCGCCCCCAGGTCCAACCTGAAGGTCCGGTGCTTCCATGTTCTCCTCCTCGCCTGCCCAGGCTCCCTCCCCGCTCGCGCCCGACGTCACGCTCGTGCCGTTGGCCGCGCACGCCAAGGCCCAGGGGGTCTCCGCCGGCAGCCTGGCCCGCCGCGCCCGCCGGGGCCAGATCGAGGGCGCCACGCTCATCGCGTCCCGCTGGTACGTCCCGGACCCCACCCCGACGGCCACGGTCGCCGCCGTGGAGGTCCAGACCGACCCGGGCCTCAGCCTGCCCGAACCCCCGGTCTGACCGACCCCGTCGCCGGGGTCGGCGGGCCCCGTCAGCAGACCACCCTCAGTAGGCCACCGTCAGCCGTCGCTGCGCCGGGTCGATGGTGATCTCCCCGCCGTACGGCAGCACCAGCTGGGGGTCGGTGTGGCCGAACTCGACCCCGGTCACGATCGGCACGCCGGGGCGGTACTCCCCCATCGCCCGCAGCACCGCCGCCTCCTGCTCGCGGGTGTAGGCCTCCCGCGCCGGCAGGTCGAGCGGCCGCTCGAACGACCAGGCCTTGGGCGCGGCCACCAGGACCCCTGCGAGCTCCCCGAGCATCCCCCGCTCCCCCATGCCCATGAGCACCCGGTAGACGTACTCCGCCGACGGCATCTCCTCCGAGGTCTCCAGCAGCAGGACGCACCCCCGGTATGCCGCGGGGTCCAGGATGTGCCGGCCCGAGCGCAGGTGCATGTCCAGGATCTCCAGGCAGCCACCCCAGGACGGGCCGACCACGCGCCGCTCCTCCCCGTGCCAGCGCCATCCCGAGCCGGGCCGCATGGGCGGTTCCGGGGTGCTCTCGACCTGCTCCTCCCAGCGGCCGTTCTCGTCCCCGAAGTCCGGCGACGGGGCGATGTCCACCGGCTTGCGCTCGAACAGCGCGGTGCGCAGGGACTCCAGCGTCACCGGGTGCATCGCGCCGGGGCGCCCGAGGTGCACCAGTGTCGAGCCGCCGTGGTAGCCGACGATGCCCAGGTTCCACAGGTAGATGAGCAGGTTGGTGTTGTCGCTGTAGCCGAAGAACGGCTTGGGATTGGCCCGGATGAGGTCGGCGTCGAGGTGGTTCAGCACGAGGAGCTGGTCGCTGCCGCCGATGCTGGCCATGACGGCGCGAACCTCGGGGTCGGCGAAGGCGGCGTGGATGTCCGCGGCCCGCTCCTGCGGCGTCGCCCCGAGCCGCCGCGTCGTGGGGTACTCCACGGGCTCGACGCCCAGCTGCTCGCGCAGCCGCCGCAGGCCGAGCTCGTGCACGCGCGGGAAGGCGGCCGGTCCGGCCCAGGACGGGGAGAGGATGGCGACCTTCTCACCGGGGTGGACGTGGTGGGTGTGGGACAGCACCGGACGCAGGACCATGGCCCGGATCCTCGCACGCTCAGTGGCACGTGGTCGTCCCGCTGTCGGTGAAACCCCGGCCCGCCTCGGGCAGGAACTGCCAGTCGTAGCCGGCCCGCAACCGGTGTCCTAGGACGGGTCGCGCCCGGACAGGGCCAGCACCCGGTCCTGGGCGTCCGCGGACGACGTGGCGACCGCGGCGGCGAAGTAGCCGCTCTCGGCCAGCGCACTGCCCTGCGGCTCGAGGAACGCCAGCACCGCCGAGACCGCCTCGGGGACCAGCCGCTCGTCCAGCCCGGCGCCGCGCGCGACGTCCCAGCAGTGCACGGTCAGGTCGACCAGCATCTGCGAGGCGTAGAGCGAGGCCGGCACCAGCCCGAAGGACAGGTGGACCGGCTCCTCGTCGGAGGGCAGGGCCTGCCACGCCGCCAGGGACGCGGTGACGGCGGACTCCCACGCCGCGACCGGGTCGGCGCCGACGTTGTCGCCGTCATAGCGGTCACCGACGTCGGCGAGGGTCTGCCCGCCGAGCAGGTGCGGCACCCAGAGGTGCTCGCCGGTCATGTGGTTGACGACATCGCGCACGCTCCACTCCGCGCAGGGCGTGGGGTCGTTCCACCGGTCCCGGGGCACGGCGCGCACGGCGGCGGTGAAGCGGGCGGCGGCGACGGGCAGCAGCGAGCGGTTCGAGGCCATGCCCATGGCTACCACGCCGCACCGTCAGGCGCCCTCGGACACGAGCACCCTGCGCGGTCAGGAGACGTCGGACACGAGCACCCGCACGGCCCGGCCACGGCGCAGCGCCTGCTCCAGGACGGCCAGCCGGGGGTCGGGCAGGTCGGGCAGCTCCCGGCGCGGCAGGCCGGCCAGCGGCGCCAGCCGGGGGTCGGCCAGGACGTCACGGACCAACGCCCGGTCACCACCGACGACGAGGGCGCGCGGGTCACCGGGCAGCACCAGCCGCAGCGCGTGGTCGGCCACGGCGGTGGCCAGGGCGTCGGCCTGGTTGCCCCGCCGCCGGGCGTAGCGCTGCTGCGACCACCCGCCGGCGGCGGTGCGGGACTGCACGTAGCGGGTGCCGGCCTTGTGCGCGACGAGGCGCTCCCCCTGGGCCAGCCCCACGGCATACCCGCCGCGGCGCACGAGGACCAGCCCGACCGCTCGCGGCGGCTCGGCCCACGCAGGCAGGGCCTCGACGTCGCCGTCCGGGCACGGGCCGGCGGGCAGCCACGGTTCCATCACGGCCTGCGCCCCGTCGGGGGCGGTCAGGGTCAGCGTCCCCTCGCCCGCGGTCCAGACCGGTATGCCGTGCCGCTCGCCGAAACCCGCCACCCAACGAGCGATGCGCGCCGGATCGACCTCGATCCGGCGCGCATCGACGGGCGCAGGGCTGCTCACACGTTGAAGCCGAGCGCCCGCAGCTGCTCGCGGCCGTCGTCGGTGATCTTGTCCGGGCCCCACGGCGGCATCCAGACCCAGTTGATCCGGTGCGAGGCGACCAGGCCCTCGAGCGCCTGGGCGGTCTGGTCCTCGATGACGTCGGTGAGCGGGCACGCCGCGCTGGTCAGCGTCATGTCGATGACCGCGTGGCTCTGGCCGTCGACCGTGATGCCGTAGATGAGGCCGAGGTCGACGACGTTGATGCCGAGCTCGGGGTCCACGACATCGCGCAGCGCCTCCTCGACGTCGGCGACGTTGGCCGTTGTGCTGGTGGTCGTGTCAGTCATGACAGCTCCTGTGATGGGGTCGTGGTGTGACCCGGCGTCTGGGACGCCGTAGCCGAGATGTCGATGCCTGCCTGTGCCAACGCATCGGTGAACGCAGTCCATCCCAGCAGCGCACACTTCACACGGGCAGGGTATTTCGCGACGCCGGCAAAGGCCACGCCGTCCCCGATGGCCTCCTCGTCCCCGGGGTCGGCGCCCCTGCTGGTCAGCATGGAGCGCATCGCGACGAACGTCTGCAGCGCCTCGGACACCGGCCGGCCGATGACCTCGTCGGTGAGCACCGAGGTGGAGGCGGTGGAGATGGAGCACCCGAGCGCGTCGTAGGACACGTCGCGCACGAGGGCGTCGGCGCCCTCTCCCTCGACGCGGACCCGCAGGGTGACCTCGTCGCCACAGGTGGGGTTGATGTGGTGCACCTGGGCGCCGAACGGCTCGCGCAGGCCGGCGTGGTGCGGGCGCTTGGAGTGCTCGAGGATGATCTCCTGGTAGAGGTCCATCAGCCCTCCATCCCGAACACGGCCGGCACCCGGTCGAGCGCTGCGAGCAGCGCCTCGACCTCCTCCAGCGTGTTGTATGCCGCGAAGCTCGCCCGCGCGGACGCGGTCACCCCGAAGCGGCGGTGCAGCGGCCACGCGCAGTGGTGCCCGACCCGCACGGCCACGCCGGCGTCGTCGAGCACCTGCCCCACGTCGTGGGCGTGAACGCCGTCGACCTCGAAGGCGACGGCCCCGGAGCGGTCGGTGCCGTCGGTCGGGCCGAGGACCCGCACCCACGGGCGCTGGGCCAGGCCGGCGAGCAGCGCCTCGGTGAGGGCGTGCTCATGGGCGGCGACCCGGTCCATGCCGAGCTTGGTGAGGTAGTCGCAGGCCGCGGCGAGCCCGACGGCCTGGGCAGCCATGGGCACTCCGGCCTCGAACCGCTGCGGCGGTGCGGCGTAGGTCGAGCCCTCCATCCGGACCAGCTCGATCATCGAGCCACCGGTGAGGAACGGCGGCATCGCCGCGAGCAGCTCGGAGCGGCCCCACAGCACGCCGATGCCCATCGGGCCGAGCATCTTGTGGCCGCTGAAGGCGACGAAGTCGACGCCGAGGTCGGCCACGTCCACCGCCAGGTGGGGCACCGACTGGCACGCGTCGAGCAGGGTGAGCGCCCCGACGGCGCGGGCCCGCGCGACCAGGGGCGCCACCGGGTTGACCGTGCCGAGCACGTTGGAGACGTGGGTGAACGCCAGCACCTTGGTGCGCTCGGTGACGACCGTCTCGAGGTCGGCCAGGTCGAGCCGGCCGTCGTCGGTGACGCCGAGCCAGCGCAGCGTGGCGCCGGTGCGGCGGGCCAGCTCCTGCCAGGGCACGAGGTTGGCGTGGTGCTCCATCTCGGTGACGACGATCTCGTCGCCGGGACCGAGGGCGAACCGCTCCGCGACGGCCGGGTCGGCGCCGTCCATCGCGCCGGGAGCCGCGGCGTTGCTGAACGCGTAGGCGACCAGGTTGATCGCCTCCGTGGCGTTCTTGGTGAACACCACGTCCTGGGCCCGGGCACCGATGAACGAGGCGACCGTCTCGCGGGCCGACTCGAACGCGTCGGTGGCCTCCTCGGCGAGCTGGTGGGCGCCGCGGTGCACCGCCGAGTTGTGCTGCTCGTAGAAGGAGCGCTCGGCGTCGAGCACGGCGGACGGCTTGTGCGACGTCGCCCCGGAGTCCAGGTAGACCAGCGCGCGCCCGTCACGCACCTGGCGCGACAGGATCGGGAAGTCGGCGCGGATCGCGGCCAGCTCCTCGCTGGTGAACCCCTCCGGGGTGACGTCGGTCATCGTGGTCAGCCTCAGGCCTTGACGCCCACGAAGCGGTCGTAGCCCTCGTCCTCGAGGCGGTCGGCCAGCTCGGGGCCACCCTCCTCGACGATCTTGCCGTCGACGAAGACGTGCACGAAGTCGGGCTTGATGTAGCGCAGGATCCGCGTGTAGTGCGTGATCAGCAGGACGCCCACGTCGCCGGTGGAGCGGACGCGGTTGACGCCCTCGGAGACGATCTTCAGCGCATCGACGTCGAGGCCGGAGTCGGTCTCGTCGAGGATCGCGAACCTGGGCTTGAGCAGCTCCATCTGCAGGATCTCGTGGCGCTTCTTCTCACCACCGGAGAAGCCCTCGTTGACGTTGCGCTCGGCGAACGCCGGGTCCATGCGCAGGTCGGACATCGCGTTCTTGACGTCCTTGACCCAGTGGCGCAGGGCCGGGGCCTGGCCGTCGATCGCGGTCTTGGCGGTGCGCAGGAAGTTGGACACCGTCACGCCGGGGACCTCGACGGGGTACTGCATCGCGAGGAACAGGCCCGCGCGGGCGCGCTCGTCGACGCTCATGGCGAGGACGTCCTCACCGTCGAGGGTCACCGTGCCGCCGGTGATGGTGTACTTCGGGTGGCCGGCGATGGAGTAGGCCAGCGTCGACTTGCCCGAGCCGTTGGGACCCATGATCGCGTGCGTCTCGCCCGACTTCACGGTCAGCGTGACGCCGCGGAGGATCTCCTTGACGCCGTTCTCGGTGTCGACCGTGACCTGCAGGTCCTTGATCTCCAGGGTTGCCATGGGTTCTCAGTTCTCCTTCGTCACGGAGACGAACACGTCGCCGCCGTCGATCTTCACGGGGTAGACAGCAATGGGGGTGATGGCCGGCAGCCCGGTCGGCTTGCCGCTGCGCAGGTCGAACCGCGAGCCGTGCAGCCAGCACTCGATGCTGCAGTCCTCGACCTCTCCCTCGGACAGGGACACGTTGGCGTGGCTGCAGGTGTCGTCGATGGCGTGGATGTCACCCGCGCTGTCGCGCACGATCGCCACCAGGGTGCCGTTGACGTCGGCCGCGACGGCGCCCACCTCGGGCAGGTCGTCGACGGAGCAGACGCGCACGAACTCGCCGGTCGTCTCGGTCATCTCGGTCGTCTCGCTCACGCGGTGACCGCCTCGGCCTGCTCGCCCATCGACCCGGACAGCTCGGCGTCGATCGCGGCCATGAGGTGCTCCTGCACCTCGGGCACGCCGATGCGGTGCACGATGTCGGCGAAGAAGCCGCGCACGACCAGGCGGCGCGCCTGGTCCTCGGGGATGCCGCGGGCCTGCAGGTAGAACAGCTGCTCGTCGTCGAAGCGCCCGGTCGCCGAGGCGTGGCCGGCGCCGACGATCTCGCCGGTCTCGATCTCCAGGTTGGGCACCGAGTCGGCGCGGGCGCCGTCGGTGAGGACCAGGTTGCGGTTGAGCTCGTAGGTGTCGGTGCCCTCGGCCGCCGCGCGGATGAGGACGTCGCCGATCCAGACGGTGTGGGCGCTCTCGCCCTGCAGCGCACCCTTGTACTGCACGTAGCTCTTGCAGTGCGGCGCCTCGTGGTCGACGAAGAGGCGGTGCTCCTGGTGCTGGTGCGAGTCGGCGAAGTAGACGCCCAGGCACTCGGCCGAGCCGCCCGGCCCGGCGTAGCGCACGTTGGTGGACACCCGCACGACCTCGCCACCGAGGGTGACCGCGATGTGCTTGAGCGTGGCGTCGCGGCCAACGAGGGCGTCGTTCTGGGCGACGTGGAGGGCGTCGTCGTCCCACTCCTGCACCGTGACGAAGGTCAGCTCGGCGCCGTCGCCGACGCGGATCTCGACGTTGCCCAGGTGCTGGGCGGAGCCGGTGTGGCTGAGCACGACCGTGGCGCGGCTGTGCCGGCCGGCGTCGATGACGGTGTGGCCGTTGCCCCGCTTGCGGGCGTCGCCCTTGAGCCGGACCACGACCGGCTCGGCCAGGTCGGTCTCCTTCGGGATGCCCACGTAGAGCGCCGAGGCGGTGCCGGCCCAGCCGGAGGCCGCGGCCCGGTCGGCGGGCACGAAGGCCGTGCCGACCCGCTCGTCGGTCAGCGGCAGGTCGAGCAGCTCGACGCCCTCGGGCGCCTGGGTCTCGACGAGCAGGGCGCCCTCGTCGCTGGGCTCGACCTGCATGAGGTCGGCCAGGCGGTCGACGGGGGTGAAGCGCCACTCCTCCTCGCGGCCGTTCGGCACCGCGAAGTCGGCCACCTCGAAGGAGGTCCGGCGCTCGGCGCGCGACTGGTCCGGGACGAAGGCCTCGGCCGCGTCGGTGTGGGGCTGGGGGGTCACGACCGTCATCAGCCGACGGCTCCTTCCATCTGCAGCTCGATCAGGCGGTTGAGCTCGAGGGCGTACTCCATGGGCAGCTCACGCGCGATGGGCTCGATGAACCCGCGCACGATCATCGCCATGGCCTCCTCCTCGGTCAGGCCGCGCGACATCAGGTAGAACAGCTGGTCGTCGCCGATCTTGGACACGGTCGCCTCGTGGCCCATCTGCACGTCGTCCTCGCGGACGTCGACGTACGGGTAGGTGTCGGAGCGGCTGATCGTGTCCACGAGCAGCGCGTCGCAGCGGACGGTGGACTTGCTGTGGTGCGCGCCGTCCATGACCTGGACCAGGCCGCGGTACGACGTGCGGCCGCCCCCGCGTGCCACGGACTTGGACACGATCGAGGAGCTGGTGTGCGGCGCGGCGTGGACCATCTTGGCGCCGGCGTCCTGGTGCTGGCCCTCGCCGGCGAAGGCGATGGACAGGGTCTCGCCCTTGGCGTGCTCGCCGAGCAGGAAGACGGCGGGGTACTTCATCGTCACCTTGGAGCCGATGTTGCCGTCGACCCACTCCATCGTGGCGCCCTCGGCGCAGGTCGCGCGCTTGGTGACGAGGTTGTAGACGTTGTTCGACCAGTTCTGGATGGTCGTGTAGCGCACGCGGGCGTTCTTCTTCACGACGATCTCGACGACGGCCGAGTGCAGCGAGTCCGACTTGTAGATCGGCGCGGTGCAGCCCTCGACGTAGTGCACGTAGGAGCCCTCGTCGGCGATGATCAGCGTCCGCTCGAACTGGCCCATGTTCTCGGTGTTGATCCGGAAGTAGGCCTGCAGCGGGATGTCCACGTGGACGCCCGGCGGGACGTAGATGAACGAGCCACCGGACCACACGGCGGTGTTGAGCGCGGCGAACTTGTTGTCACCGGCGGGGATCACCGAGGCGAAGTACTCGCGGAACAGGTCCTCGTGCTCGCGCAGGCCGGTGTCGGTGTCGACGAAGATGACGCCCTTCTCCTCCAGGTCCTCGCGGATCTGGTGGTAGACGACCTCGGACTCGTACTGCGCGGCGACACCGGCGATGAGGCGCTGCTTCTCCGCCTCCGGGATGCCGAGCTTGTCGTAGGTGTTCTTGATGTCCTCGGGCAGCTCGTCCCAGGAGGTCGCCTGCTTCTCGGTCGACTTCACGAAGTACTTGATGTTCTGGAAGTCGATGCCGGTCAGGTCCGAGCCCCAGCTCGGCATGGGCTTCTTGTCGAACAGCCGCAGCGACTTCTCGCGCAGCTTGAGCATCCACTCGGGCTCGTTCTTGCGCCCGGAGATGTCGCGCACGACCTCCTCGTTGAGGCCGCGGCGCGCGCTCGCACCGGCGGTGTCGGAGTCGGCCCAGCCGTACTCGTAACGGCCGAGGTCCTTCAGACCGGGGTTGAGCTCTTCAATGTGGGTGCTCATCGAGAGGCCCTTTCATCAGAGGTGGGCGGGGTCGGCCCCGAGGGACCGGAGGTCGTGCTGGTCAGGGGGATGAACGTCGTGCACACGTGCTCGCCGTGGGCCAGGGTGGCCAGCCGCTGCACGTGCACCCCGAGCAGGCGCGAGAACGCGTCGGTCTCGGCGTCGCAGAAGGCGGGGAACTCGGCGGCGACGTGCTGGACGGGGCAGTGCCCCTGGCACAGCTGCACGCCGGCGAGGGGGCTGCCCTGGCCGACCGGCCGGGTCGAGGCAGCGTAGCCGTCGGCGGTCAGCGCCTCGGCCAGGGCCTCCGCCCGGGCGGTGCGGTCCTCGCCCGCGGCGGCGAGCTGGTCGGCATACCGCTGCTCGAGGTGGTCGATCCGCTCGCGCGCGAACGCGGTGACCGCGTCCTCCCCCACCCGGTCGGCGAGGAAGCGCAGGGCGGAGGTGGCCACGTCGTCGTAGTCGTCCTGGAGGGCGTGGTGGCCCGCCTCGGACAGCACGTAGGAGCGGGCGGGGCGTCCGCGGCCGCGGCCCTTGCCGGCGGCGGCCGGCTCGCGCTCGGCGACCATCCCCTGCTCGGCGAGGGCGTCGAGATGGCGCCGCACCGCGGCGGGCGTCAGGCCGAGCTGCTCGGCGAGCGCCGCGGCGGTCACCGGCCCGTGCTCGGACACGGCCCGGCGGACGCGGTCGCGCGTGCGCGCCTCGAGGCGGTGGGACGGGGTGGTCCCACACGCCTGGTCCGCTCGGGCGATAAACACAACATCATTGTGACGTAATTCGGGGCGGGACTACTAGTCAGGCTCACCTAACCGGGGCCGGAGAGGGGGTGAGCCGGGTCACCCGGGCGCGCGACCTACACTCGCCCACGTGACCGAAGCCGTGACCGTCCGCGACCTGGTCCGGCAGTTCGGACCCCGCCGCGCCGTCGACGGTATGTCGTGGCGCGCCGCGAGCGGGCAGGTCACCGCCGTGCTCGGCCCCAACGGGGCCGGCAAGACCACGACCATCGAGTGCGCCGAGGGACTGCAGCGGCCCGACGGCGGCGAGGTCCGCGTCCTGGGGACCGACCCGTGGTCCGCCCCCGCCGGCCACCGCTCCCGCGTCGGGGTGATGCTCCAGGACGGCGGTCTGCCGGGCGGCACGAAGCCGCTGCGCCTGCTGCGCCACCTGGCCTCCCTCTACGCCGACCCGGCCGACGTCGACGGCCTGGTGCAGCGGCTGGGCATCGACGCCTTCAGCGGCACCACGGTGCGCCGCCTCTCCGGCGGGCAGAAGCAGCGGGTGTCCCTCGCCGCCGCCCTGGTCGGCCGTCCCGAGGTGGTCTTCCTCGACGAGCCGACCGCGGGCCTGGACCCGCACGCCCGCCTCGACGTGTGGGACCTCGTGCGCGAGACCCGCGACACCGGCTGCGCCGTGGTGGTCACCACCCACTCCTTCGAGGAGGCCGAGCGCCTCGCCGACCACGTGGTCATCGTCGACCACGGCCGCGCCGTGGCCGAGGGCTCGGTCGCCGAGGTCACCGGGGAGCGCACCCTCGAGGACGTCTACTTCGAGCTGACCCGGGAGGGGTCCCGATGAGCGCGCCGGCCACCCCGCGGACCCGCGTCCTCGCCCAGGCCCGGTTCGAGGCGGGCACCCTGCTGCGCAACGGCGAGCAGCTGCTCGTCGCGGTCGTCCTGCCCGCCCTGGCCCTCGTCGGCCTCGCCCTGGCCCACTCCCCCTCGCTCGGCCCCGGCCGGCGGATCGACGTCGCAGTGCCGGGGGTGCTGGCGCTGGCGGTCATCTCCACCGCGTTCACGGGGCAGGCGATCCAGACCGGTTTCGACCGTCGCTACGGGGTTCTGCGCCTGCTCGGGGTGACCCCGCTCGGCCGCGGCGGCCTGCTGGTGGCCAAGTCGGTCGCGGTGCTCGCCGTCGAGCTGCTGCAGTTCGTCGTGATCGGCGGGCTGGGCCTGGCACTGGGCTGGCACCCGAGCTGGGTCGGCCTGCTGCCTGCCCTGCTCGTCGCCCTGCTGGGCACCTGGGCGTTCGTGGCCCTGGCCCTGCTGCTGGCGGGCACGGTGCGCGCCGAGGGCGTCCTGGCCATCGCCAACCTCGTCTGGGTGGTCCTCCTGGCGCTCGGCGGGGTGATCATCCCGCGCAGCGAGCAGCCGGCCGGCCTGTCCCACCTGGCGGCGGCGCTGCCCTCGAGCGCCCTGGCCGACGGGCTGCGGGACGCGTTCCTGCACGGCCGGCTGGCCGGCATACCGGTGCTGGTCCTGGTCCTCTGGGGCGCGGTCGCGACCGTGGTCGCCGCCTGGACCTTCCGCTGGGGCGACTGAACCCGACCGCCTGCGCGACCGGGCCCGTGTCGGCCCGGCCCGGGGCGACCGGGCCCCCGGTGCGATGCCCCCGGACGGCGAGGACCCCCGCCTCCGCAGGTCTCTCCGCCTGCGGCTGCGGGGGTCACCCGGAACCGGTGGGCCCGGGTCCGGTCCGGACGCGCCCCCTGTCGAACACGTCCGGACCGTCCAGGCCCCTGGTTGGTCGCCGGGCCCCCGTGGCCGCGGGGCGCCCGGCGCGTCTCAGGTCAGCCGCACTCGGCCGCGGTGGGCGTGCCGGTGCCGCTGATGCAGTTCTTCACCATGGAGGCGAAGCCCGCGGTGTCCCACGCGTTGAAGAAGTCGGCGTGCAGCGACTGGCCGTCGCTGGTGCCGTGCTCGGCGTCGGAGGAGAGCTCCAGGTCCGCGCCCTTGCCCGTGTAGGGGTAGGAGATCGTCTCGCGCAGCGCGACCATCTTGATCGGGAAGCCGGACGGGCAGCTCTTGCCGACGCGGTAGGCGTAGTTCTTGTTGTCGGTGGTGTCGCCCACCTGGCTGGCCGGGTGGTTGGGCTTGACGCCGTTCCAGCAGGACGGGAAGTCGATGTGGGCCGTCAGCGTCGAGCCGGGCTTGCCGGTGGCGCCGGTGCAGTCCGGGATGGCCTGCGACGGCGGGACGGACATGTACTGCCCGCAGGACCAGTCGTGCTTCTCGGCGACCAGGCGGGTGTCGGCCGGGAACGGCTGGCCGTCACCGGTCTCCTTGAAGTCCCAGCTGCGGTAGTACGCGGTGAACGCCTGCGGGGTGAGCGCCTTCTTCGTGGCGGTGTACTGCAGGACCGGGACCCAGTAGCCGGCCGTGTCCTTGGGGTTCTCGCAGTTCGTGCCCTTGCCCTGCAGGTCCGACAGGTTCGCGGCGTTGGGGTTGGGCAGGGACAGCCAGGCGTTGTTGCCGAAGAACTGATGGTTGTGGCCGACCTGCCCCTGCTCGTCGTGGTGCACGATCGGGTCGAACCGCCCGGTGCCGGTGGTCTGCTTGCACTTGATCTTGGCCATCGCCTGAGCCGACTGGGACTGCGACTGCGACACCAGCGAGGTGACGATCAGCGCCAGCGTGGCCGCCATGACCATCGCGATCACCTGCAGCCTTCGGCTCGGCAGGGCCACCGCGGCATGACGGGGGGTGTGTCTCATGGATGGGACTCCTCACAGGGGGACAGGAGAGGCGGCCGGTGAGCCGCAGTCCCCGAGAGTGCCCAAACCGTGACCTTTGGTCCAGAGACGCGTTGGTTGTCCGGCATTGCGGCGTTTCGGGACCTAGGTCCCGGTGGACCACGGACCCGTCCGGGACATCACCGACACGGGCACGAGCACGACAGACCCGGACCGTCACGGCGTCCCCAGGGGCCACACCCGCTGACATGCGTCACGCCCGCAGCCCGGAACGGACCGGCACGGGCACCGGCGGCCCGTCGCGGGCGCGAACCCACCGACAGCGTCGAACCGCTTGCACCAGAGCCCGGTCAGCGCATCAACCATCCCGCATCGTGGGACGCGCTCGTCCCACGATGCGGTCCCGACGGCGACCAGGCGGTGACGAGGGACTCAGCCGCACTGCGCCTTGGTGCGCGTGCCGGTCCCGTTGACGCAGTTGGCCACCATGGAGACCAGCCCCGTCTGCACCCACGTGTTCCAGAAGTCGGCGTGCATCGACATCCCGTCGGTCATCCCCATCATCGGGTCGCTCGAGAGCTGCACGTCGGTGCCGTAGCCGTGGTAGGCGTAGGCGATCGTCTCCCGCAGCTGCACCATCCTGTACGGGAAGCCGGCCGGGCAGGCCCCCTTGACCGCGTAGGCGTAGTTGCGGTTGTCCCGGGTGTCCCCCACCTGGGTGCTCGGGTGGTAGGGCCGTACCCCGTTCCAGCACGACGGGAAGTCGATGTGGGCCGTCAGGGTGTGCCCCGGCCGGCCGTCGGCCCGGTGGCAGTCGGGGATGTAGGGCACCGGGCCCTGCCGCTCGAACTGCCCGCAGGTCCAGTTGTAGACCGTCGCGACGAGGCGCGTGTCGGCGGGGAACTCCATCCCCGGTCCCTTGTTGCTGCCGTCGTAGGCCCGGTAGTAGGCCCAGAACCCCACCGCCGGGATGACCGTGCCGGTCGCCGTGTAGCGCAGGGCCGGGGACCAGTACCCCGCGGTGTCGGCGGTGTTGAGGCAGTTCGTGCCCTTGCCGGCAAGGTTGGCGTAGTTGGCGTAGTTGGCCCAGCTGCCGAGCGCCAGCCAGGCGTTGTTGCCGAAGAACTGGTGCAGGTGCGTCGTGGCCGACGAGATGGCCTGGTCGTGGTGCACGATCGGGTCGATGTAGCCCGTCCCCGTCGTCTGCTTGCACTGGATCTTGGCCATCGCCGACGCCGACCCGGTGGGCACCATCACCAGTGCGGACGCGCACGCCAGGAGGGTGGCCAGCCAGCCGGCCACGACGGCCCGGCGGCGACGCGGGGCGGTAGTTGCTGCTGCGAGCATCAGGGACCCCTTCTACGGCCGGGACAGGTGCTGTCCACACGGTGCCGCAGGGCGCCTCACCCCGAATCCCCCTGCGCGACGAGGCTCCCTCACCCTACGGGCGCAGACGGGGGCCGTCCGCCCTGCGCCATGGGCAGGAGACGCCGCTGTGAGAAGGTTCGTGGCGTTCCTCACCTGGACAGGAGTCGCTGATGAACGACGTGTGGGTGGCCGACGCGGTCCGCACCCCCATCGGGCGGTATGCCGGTGCCCTCGCCGGGGTGCGCCCCGACGACCTGGCGGCGACCGTCGTGCGCGAGCTGGTGGCACGGCATACCGGGAAGGGCTTCGACCCCGCTGGGGTCGACGACGTGCTCCTCGGCGACGCCAACGGCGCCGGTGAGGACAACCGTGACGTGGCCCGCATGGCGGCGCTGCTGGCCGGGCTGCCGACCTCCGTGCCGGGCGCCACCGTCAACCGGCTGTGCGGGTCGGGCATGGAGGCGGTCATCCAGGCCTCGCGGGCCATCGCGGCCGGTGACGCCGACCTCGTCCTCGCCGGTGGGGTCGAGTCGATGAGCCGGGCGCCCTGGGTGCTGCAGAAGCCCGAGCGCGGCTACCCCCGCGGGCACGAGCAGCTGCACTCCACGACGCTGGGCTGGCGCATGGTCAACCCGGCCATGCCGGCGCAGTGGACCGTGGCGCTCGGCGAGGGCGCCGAGATCCTCGCCGACCGGTTCGGGATCAGCCGCGAGGAGCAGGACGCGTTCGCCGTCGCCTCGCACCGCAACGCCGCGCGCGCGTGGGACGAGGGCGTGTACGACGCCGAGGTGGTCCCGGTCGAGGGCACCGACCTCACCCGCGACGAGGGCATCCGCGCCGACGCCTCGATGGAGGGGCTCGCCCGGCTCAAGCCGGTGTTCCGGCCCGACGGCACGGTGACCGCCGGCAACGCCTCGCCGCTCAACGACGGGGCCGCCGCGCTGTTCCTCGCCGACGACACCGGCCTGGAGCGCCTCGGCTCCCCCGAGCCGCTGGCCCGGGTCGTCTCCCGCGCCGCCTCCGGGGTCGACCCGCACGTGTTCGGCATCGGCCCGGTCGAGGCGGCGCAGCGGGCGCTGGAGCGGGCCGGGATCGGCTGGGGCGACCTGGCCGCGGTGGAGCTCAACGAGGCGTTCGCGGCGCAGTCGCTGGCCTGCCTGCGTTCCTGGCCCGAGCTCGACCCGGCCATCGTCAACGTCAACGGCGGCGCGATCGCGATCGGCCACCCGCTCGGCTGCAGCGGGGCGCGGGTCCTCGGGTCGCTCGCCCACGAGCTGCACCGCCGTGGCGGTGGCTGGGGCCTCGCGGCGATCTGCATCGGCGTCGGCCAGGGCCTGGCGGTCGTGCTCCGCGCCTGACCCGGCACCGGTGCGTGCCGCCGCTCAGAGCTGGAGGGCGAACACGTCCTGCGGACCGCGGCGCCCGACCAGGTAGTCCTGCCCGGTGTCGGCGAAGCCGCCGCGCAGGTAGCAGCGGGCCGCCGCGGGGTTGGCGTGGTTGACGGTGAGCAGCACCCGGTCCACGTCGGGGAAGGTCGCGCGGACGAAGTCCGCGACGGCCGCGACGGCGCGGGTGGCCAGTCCCCGCCCCTGGAACGGTGGGGCGACGTAGAACGCGCGCAGCAGCAGCGTCCCCTCGACCCGGTCGGTGATCTCCGGGAGGAAGCCGCCACGGTCGAGCTGGAACATGCCCACGGGCAGGTCGCCGTCGAGGATGGCGACCGAGGTGCGGCCGGGGTCGGCGTCGGCCAGGGGCAGCGTGTCGCGGGCCGGGCGCGCGAAGTCCTGCTCGGGTGGCAGGGTGTGGGCCATGAGCTGGGCGCGCAGCCCGCTGTCCTCGGGCCGCACCAGGCGCAGGGTCACCGACATGGGCCGGACCCTACCCATCTACCCTTCTGACGTGACGATCCCCTCCGTGACCGCCCCCGCGCCGGCGCCCGTCGACGCCTCGCCGAACCCCTGGCTGCGCCGCATCCTGCTCGCCAACGTGGTGCTCGAGGTGGGCATCGTCGTCACCGGCGGCCTGGTCCGCCTCACCGGCTCCGGCCTGGGCTGCCCGACCTGGCCCGAGTGCGTGCCCGGCTCGTTCACCCCGGTGGCCCACCAGCCGCAGGGCATCCACAAGTACATCGAGTACGGCAACCGCACGCTCACCGGCGTCGTCGGCATCGCTGCGCTGCTCGTCATCGTCGCGGTCTGGCTCTGGGCCCCCGGTCGGCGCGGGTGGCGACCGGGGCGTCCTGCCCTCTTCCGGCTCGCGTTCCTGCCGATGCTCGGCGTCGTCGCCCAGGCGGTGCTCGGCGGCATCACCGTCCTGACCGGCCTCAACCCCGCAACCGTGGCGGCGCACTTCCTGCTGTCCATGGTCATCGTCGCCATCAGCACCCTGCTGCTGGTCCGCGCCGGCGAGGGCGATGCGGCCCCGACCCCGGTGGTGCGCCGCGAGGTCGGCCTGCTGGCCCGGGTCACGGTGGCCCTCGGAGCGGTCGTGCTCGCCCTCGGCACCGTGGTCACCGGGTCCGGACCGCACTCCGGGGACGCCGCCCACCCCACCCGCTTCGGCTTCGACCCGCGCTCGGTCTCGTGGCTGCACGCCGACGCGGTGATGCTGTTCACCGGCCTGGTGGTGGCGATGGTCGTCGCGGTGCGCCTCGTCGACGCCCCCGTGCGGCCTCGCCGGGCGTGGGCCTGGGTGCTGGTCGTGACGCTCGCCCAGGGTGTGGTCGGCTACCTGCAGTACTTCACCGGCCTGCCCGAGGCCGTGGTCGCCCTGCACATGCTCGGCGCCAGCCTGCTCGTGGTCACCCTGACCCGGGGCCTGCTCTCCCTGCGCACCCGCTAGCGGCGTGACGGCGGTCGTGACGGCGAATCCCGCCGTGATCACGACGACCTGACCGTCACGACTCCCGGCATGACGCTGGGTACACCCGTGAGGTCGACGAGCGAGGACCGGTCAGAGGCCGGAGGGGCGGTGCGCGCCGGGCGGGCCGATCGGCCACTCCTCGAAGTGCACGGCCCGGCCCTGCCCGTCGAAGCGCACGATCCAGATGTCCCGCCACTCGCGGTAGGGCGCGCCGTAGACCACGTGCACCCGCGCCACCCCGGTGTCACCGGAGAACGCGACGACCTGCGAGGTCATCGTGAAGACCTCCTCGGGCCCGTCCCGCTCGGCCTCCCACAGCTCGCTGATCGCCTCGAGCCCGACGACCGGGTCGGCATACGGGCTCATGAGGTATGCCGCGTCGTCGGCGAAGAGGGTGGCCAGCAGGTCGGTGCCGGGGGCGCGCCAGGCGCGCTCGTAGCCGGCGACCCAGGAGGCGAAGCCGGCGGCGTCCATCAGAGGGCCAGGTGCAGCAGCGGGTCGACCGCGACGGCGAGGAAGAGGATCGTCAGGTAGCTGATCGAGAAGTGGAACAGCCGCATCGGCTTGAGCACCGACGCCGCCGCGCCCTCCTTCGCCCGGGCGAGCAGGCGGTGCGCCTCGCCGATGAACAGGGCACCGGAGACGACCGCGCCGACGAGGTAGACCCAGCCCATGTCGGCGACCGGCACCAGGGCCAGCGACGCCGCGACCATCGCCCAGCTGTAGGCCACGACCTGACGGGCGACCGCGACGTCCTGGGCCACGACCGGCAGCATCGGCACGCCGGCGTTGGCGTAGTCGTCCTTGAACCGCATCGACAGCGGCCAGTAGTGCGGCGGTGTCCAGAAGAAGATGACGAGGAACAGGATGACCGCCGGCCAGGCGACCGTGTCGGTCACCGCGGACCAGCCGATGAGCACCGGCATGCATCCGGCGGCGCCGCCCCAGACGATGTTCTGGGCGGTGCGGCGCTTGAGCACCATGGTGTAGACGCCGACGTAGAACGCCATCGCGCCGAAGGACAGGGCGGCCGAGAGCCAGTTGACCAGCAGGCCGAGCCACAGCGTCGAGACCACCGACAGCGCGATGCCGAAGCGCAGCGCCGCGGCCGGGGTGATCGCCCCGGTGGCCAGGGGCCGGCCCTCGGTGCGGTGCATGAGCTTGTCGATGTCGCGGTCGATGTAGCAGTTGAGCGTGTTCGCCGACCCGGCCGACAGCGCGCCGCCGACGAGGGTGGCGATGACGAGCCACAGCGAGGGCAGCCCGCGCTGGGCGAGGAACATCGTCGGGACCGTGGTGACCAGCAGCAGCTCGATGATGCGCGGCTTGGTCAGCGCAACGTAGTTGCGGACCGTGACAGCCAGCCCCGGGGACGGGGCCGCAGCAGCGTCGGCGCGCGGCTCGAGAGCGGTCACGGTGTCCTTCGGGGGCTTCGGCGTCGGTGGCGCCTCGCGGTCGGCCGGCTGGTGCCGGTCGTCTCGGCGGGGGCGTCCTTCGGGCCCGGTCAGTCTAGCCCGCGCGAATCGTGGTCCGGACGGCGGACTCCGTGCGACGCCCGTCACCAGCGGGGATAGGCTCGGCACCGTCGTGCCCAAGCTGGCGCCGTTGCCGGGAACGGTGGCCCGATCGGCCCCCTGTCCCGCTGCGCGACGCCGTGTAAAGGAGTCGTGAAATCCGTGACCGAGCACAACCCTGCGACCACCGGGACCGCACCCCGCACGCGTGACACCTCGCTGCCCGCGCCGGTCGTGACGCAGACCGGGTGGACCGACCTCGACGTCCGGGCGGTGGACACCATCCGGCTGCTCGCCGCGGACGCCGTGCAGAAGGTCGGCAACGGCCACCCCGGCACCGCCATGAGCCTGGCCCCGGCGGCCTACCTCATCTACCAGAACCTCATGCGGCATGACCCGACCGACCCGCAGTGGCTGGGTCGCGACCGGTTCGTGCTGTCCTGCGGGCACTCCAGCCTCACGCAGTACATCCAGCTCTACCTGTCCGGCTACGGCCTGGAGCTGGACGACCTGAAGTCGCTGCGCACCTGGGGGTCGCTGACCCCCGGCCACCCCGAGGTCCACCACACCGACGGCGTCGAGATCACCACCGGGCCGCTCGGCTCCGGCCTGGCCTCCGCGGTCGGCATCGCCTTCGCCCAGCGCCGCCAGCGCGGCCTGCTCGACCCCGACGCCGCACCCGGGGAGAGCCCGTTCGACCACCACATCTACGTGATGGCCTCCGACGGCGACATCATGGAGGGCGTCTCCCACGAGGCGAGCGCCCTCGCCGGCCACCAGGAGCTCGGCAACCTCACCCTCATCTACGACCAGAACCACATCTCCATCGAGGACGACACCAACATCTCGTTCTCCGAGGACGTGGCGGCGCGCTACGCGGCATACGGCTGGCACGTCGAGCAGGTGGACTGGCGCAAGGGCGGGGACGGCGCGACCTACGTCGAGGACGTCGACGCGCTGCTCGCCGCCGTCGAGCGCGGCAAGGCCATCGCCGACAAGCCGACCCTCGTGGTCCTGAAGACGATCATCGCCTGGCCCGCGCCGACCAAGCAGAACACCGGCAAGAGCCACGGGTCGGCCCTCGGCGACGAGGAGATCCAGGCGACCAAGCGGCTGCTGGGCTTCGACCCCGAGGCCACCTTCGCCGTCGAGGAGGACGTGATCGCCCGCGCCCGCGAGGTGCAGCAGCGCGGCAAGCAGGCCCACGCCGAGTGGGACGAGCGGTATGCCGCGTGGCGGGCTGCCCAGCCCGAGCGCGCCGCGCTGCTCGACCGGCTCGTCGAGCGCGAGCTGCCCGAGGGCCTCGCCGACGCGCTGCCGGTCTTCGAGGCCGACGCCAAGGGCATCGCCACCCGCGCCGCCAGCGGCAAGGTCCTCGGCGCCCTCGCCGACGTCATGCCCGAGCTGTGGGGCGGGTCGGCCGACCTGGCCGAGTCCAACAACACGACGATGGCCGGGGTGGAGAGCTTCATCCCCGCCGGCAAGCAGACGCACGAGTGGAAGGGCGGTCCGTACGGCCGCACCCTGCACTTCGGCATCCGCGAGTTCGGCATGGGCGCGATCCTCAACGGCATCGCCCTGGAGGGGCTCACCCGCCCCTACGGCGGCACCTTCCTGGTGTTCTCCGACTACATGCGTCCCGCGGTGCGCCTCGCCGCGCTCCAGCAGATCCCCGTGACGTTCGTGTGGACGCACGACTCGATCGGCCTCGGCGAGGACGGCCCGACCCACCAGCCGGTCGAGCACCTCGCCGCGCTGCGGGCGATCCCGGGCCTGGACGTCGTGCGCCCCGCCGACGCCAACGAGACCGCGGTCGCCTGGCGCACGATCCTCGAGCACAGCGACCGGCCCGCCGGCCTGGCCCTGACCCGTCAGGCCCTGCCGGTCCTCGACCGGGGAACATTCGGCTCGGCCGAGGGTGTTGCCAAGGGTGCGTACGTGCTCGCCGACGGCTCGAAGGACGCTCCGGAGGTGATCCTCATCGCGACCGGCTCCGAGGTGCCGCTGGCCGTCGAGGCCCGCGAGACCCTCGAGGCCGAGGGCGTCTCCACCCGCGTGGTGTCGATGCCCTCCCGTGAGTGGTTCGAGGCGCAGCCCCAGGCCTACCGTGACGAGGTGCTCCCGCCCGCGGTCCGCGCCCGGGTCAGCGTCGAGGCCGGGGTCGCCCTCGGCTGGCGTGACTACGTCGGCGACGCCGGACGCATCGTCAGCCTCGACCACTTCGGTGCGTCGGCTGACTACCAGACGCTCTACCGCGAGTTCGGCATCACGGCCGAGGCCGTCGTCGCCGCTGCCCGCGACTCCATCCAGGCTGCAGGAGGCAACCGATGACTGACGCACTCAAGGCCCTGTCCGACCAAGGTGTCTCGATCTGGCTCGACGACCTCAACCGACCGCTGATCACCAGCGGTGGGCTGCAGGAGCTCATCGACACCAAGCACGTCGTGGGCGTGACCACCAACCCCACGATCTTCGCCGCCGCACTGTCCCAGGGCGACGCCTACAACGAGCAGGTCAAGTCCCTCGCGGACGACGGCCGCAACGTCGACGAGGCGGTGTTCGCCCTCACCACCGAGGACGTCCGCCACGCCTGCGACATCATGCGCCCGGTGTACGACGCCACCGGCGGCCAGGACGGCCGGGTCTCCATCGAGGTCGACCCGCGCCTGGCCCACGAGACGGCCAGGACGGTCGAGCAGGCCAAGGAGCTGTGGACCGCGGTCGACCGCCCCAACCTGCTCATCAAGATCCCGGCGACGGTGGAGGGCCTGCCGGCCATCTCCCAGGTCATCGCCGAGGGCATCAGCGTCAACGTCACGCTGATCTTCTCCCTCGACCGCTACCGCGGCGTGATGAACGCCTTCCTCACCGGCCTGGAGCAGGCCCGTGAGGGCGGCAAGGACCTGTCGACGATCCACTCGGTCGCCTCGTTCTTCGTCTCCCGCGTCGACACCGAGGTCGACAAGCGCCTCGACGCCCTCGACGGCTCCGACGAGGCCCAGGCGCTCAAGGGCAAGGCCGGCATCGCCAACGCCCGCCTGGCCTACCACGCCTACGACGAGGTCTTCTCGACCCCGCGCTGGCAGGTGCTCGAGGCCGAGGGCGCCCACAAGCAGCGCCCGCTGTGGGCCTCCACCGGCGTGAAGGACCCGGCCTACCCCGACACGATGTACGTCACCGAGCTGGTCGCCCCGAACACGGTCAACACCATGCCGGGCAAGACGCTCGAGGCGGTCGCCGACCACGGCGAGATCGCCGGCGACCAGGTCACCGGCAACTACGAGAACGCCAAGGCCGTGCTCGACGCGCTCGAGCGCCTCGGCATCTCCTACGCCGACGTCGTCGCCGTCCTCGAGCGCGAGGGTGTCGAGAAGTTCGAGAAGTCCTGGGACGAGCTGCTCACCGACGTCCAGGACGAGCTGGCCAAGGCCACCGCCACCTCCGCGGGGGCCGCCAAGTGACCTCCTCCGCCCTGGGGGTGCTGGCCTCCGGGCCGGCGGGCGAGGCGGTCTCGCGCCACGTCGCGACGCTGGTCGGTGACCGGTTCGCCAGCCGCCTCTTCGCCCAGGACCCCACGCTGTGGGGTCCTGCGGCGGAGGCCGAGGCCTCGGTCCGCCTGTCGTGGACGGGCCTGGGCCGCAGCTCGCGGCCGCTGGTCGGCGAGGTCGCCGCGCTGCGGGACCACCTGCGCGAGCAGGGCGTCGACCACGTCGTGCTCTGCGGCATGGGCGGCTCCTCGCTCGCCCCGGAGGTCATCTGCGCCACCGCCGGCGTCGACCTGACCGTGCTCGACTCCTCCGACCCCGACTACGTCCGGGCCGCCCTGGCCGACCGGCTCGACCGCGCCGTCGTCGTGGTCTCGAGCAAGTCCGGCTCCACGGTCGAGACCGACTCCCAGCGTCGCGCCTTCGAGGGCGCGTTCGAGGCCGCGGGCATCGACCCCGCCCAGCGCATCGTCGTGGTGACCGACCCCGGCAGCCCGCTCGACAAGGACGCGCGCGAGCGCGGCTACCGCGTCGTCAACGCCGACCCCAACGTCGGAGGCCGCTACTCGGCGCTGACCGCCTTCGGCCTGGTGCCCAGCGGCCTGGCCGGCGCCGACATCGAGGAGCTGCTCGACGACGCCGAGTCGGTCGCCGACCTGCTCGCCGACGACGACGCGGCCAACCCCGGCCTGGTCCTCGGCGCCGCGATCGCCGGCACCGACCCGCTGCGCGACAAGCTCGTGCTCGTCGACGACGGCTCGGGCATCTCCGGGTTCGCCGACTGGGCCGAGCAGCTGATCGCCGAGAGCACCGGCAAGGACGGCACCGGCCTCCTGCCGGTGGTCGTCGCCGGCGACGACGACCCGGAGGTGGCCTGGCCGGCCGCCGACGTCACGGTCGCCCGGCTGGTGGCCGACGTCGCCGACGAGCAGGCCCCCTCCCCCGACGACGCCACCGGCGCACAGCGCTCGGAGGTCCGCGTCAGCGGCGCCCTCGGCGCCCAGCTGATGCTGTGGGAGGTCGCCACGGCGGCCGCCGGCGCGGTCCTGGGCATCAACCCGTTCGACCAGCCTGACGTCGAGAGCGCCAAGAAGGCCGCGCGCGCCATGCTCGAGGGCAGCGACAAGGCCGCCGACGAGCCGGCGTTCACCGACGGCGCCGTCGAGGTGCGCTCCCTCGGCGGCGACTGGCTCGGCTCGGCCACCACCGTCGGCACCGCCCTGGACGCGCTGTTCGACCAGCTCGACCCGCAGCACGGCTACGTCGCCGTCATGGCCTACCTCGACCGGCTGGCCGACGCCCCGCTGGCCGGGGCGCGCCGCGCCGTCGCCCGGCGCACCGAGCGGCCGACCACGTTCGGCTGGGGTCCGCGGTTCCTGCACTCCACCGGGCAGTACCACAAGGGCGGCCCCGCGACCGGCGTCTACCTCCAGGTGACGTCCGCCCCGCACAAGGACCTGCCGGTGCCCGGACGTGACTTCACGTTCGGCACCCTCATCGCCGCCCAGGCGGGCGGCGACGCGCAGGTGCTGGCCGACCACGGCCGCCCGGTCCTGCGCCTGCACCTGACCGACCACGACGCCGGCCTGGCCCAGCTGACCCAGGCACTCGGCATACCGTCCTCCTCCCCGGAAGGCCAAGGATGAGCCCAGCTCGCGTCGCGCAGGGACACAACCCGCTGCGTGACCCCCGTGACAAGCGCCTGCCCCGGATCGCGGGCCCCTGCGGCCTGGTCCTGTTCGGCGTCACCGGCGACCTCGCCCGCAAGAAGCTGATGCCGGCGGTCTACGACCTGGCCAACCGCGGCCTGCTGCCGCCCGGCTTCAGCCTCGTCGGCTTCGCCCGGCGCGACTGGGCCGACCAGGACTTCGGCAAGATCGTCTACGACGCGGTGCGCCAGCACTCGCGCACGCCGTTCCGCGAGGACGTGTGGCGCAACCTCGCCGAGGGGTTCCGCTTCGTGCCCGGCACGTTCGACGACCCGACCTCCTTCGACCTGCTCGCCTCGACGGTCAAGGAGCTCGACGCCGAGCGGGGCACCGGCGGCAACCACGCGTTCTACCTGTCCATCCCGCCGGGCGCGTTCTCGACGGTGTGCGAGCAGCTCGACCGCAGCGGCCTGTCCAAGCCCGACCCGGGCACCTGGCGCCGCGTGGTCATCGAGAAGCCCTTCGGGCACGACCTCAAGAGCGCCCGCGAGCTCAACGACATCGTCGAGCGCGTGTTCCCGCCGGACTCGGTCTTCCGGATCGACCACTACCTGGGCAAGGAGACGGTCCAGAACCTCCTGGCACTGCGCTTCGCCAACCAGATGTTCGAGCCGATCTGGAACGCCAACTACGTCGACCACGTGCAGATCACGATGGCTGAGGACATCGGCATCGCCGGCCGCGCGGGCTACTACGACGGCATCGGCGCCGCCCGGGACGTCATCCAGAACCACCTGCTGCAGCTGCTGGCGCTGACCGCGATGGAGGAGCCGGTCTCCTTCTCCGCCAGCGACCTGCGCTCCGAGAAGGAGAAGGTCCTCTCGGCGGTCCGCCTGCCGCACGACCTGGAGACCACCACCGCCCGCGGGCAGTACGCCGCCGGGTGGCAGGGTGGCGAGCAGGTCGTCGGCTACCTCGACGAGGACGGCATCAACAAGGCCTCCACGACCGAGACGTATGCCGCGGTGAAGCTCGAGATCGACACCCGCCGCTGGGCCGGGGTGCCGTTCTACCTGCGCACCGGCAAGCGCCTGGGCAAGCGGGTCACCGAGATCGCCGTGGTGTTCAAGCGGGCCCCTCACCTGCCGTTCAACGACACGGCCACCGAGGAGCTCGGCCAGAACGCCATCGTCATCCGCGTGCAGCCCGACGAGGGCGTCACGATGCGGTTCGGCTCCAAGGTGCCCGGCACCGCGATGGAGGTCCGCGACGTGACGATGGACTTCGGCTACGGCAACGCCTTCACCGAGTCCAGCCCCGAGGCCTACGAGCGGCTCATCCTCGACGTGCTCCTGGGCGACCCGCCGCTGTTCCCGCGTCACGAGGAGGTCGAGCTGTCCTGGAACATCCTCGACCCGATCGAGGCGTTCTGGGCCCGGCAGGGCCGACCCGAGGCCTACCCCTCCGGTGGGTGGGGCCCCAGGAGCGCCGACGAGATGATGCACCGCGACGGACGCCACTGGAGGATGCCGTGATCGTCGACCTGCCCAGCACGAGCACGCAGGCGGTCAGCAAGAAGCTCGTCCGGCTGCGCAACGACGTCGGCGCGATGGCACTCGGCCGCGTCCTGACGCTGATCATCGTGGTCGACGAGGCCGACGCCGACGAGGCCATCGAGGCCGCCAACGACGCCTCACGCCAGCACCCGTGCCGGATCATCGCGCTCGTCAGCGGCAACAAGCGCGGCACCAGCCGGCTTGACGCCCAGATCCGGGTCGGCGGCGACGCCGGCGCCTCCGAGGTCGTCGTGCTGCGCCTGTTCGGCCCGCTGGTCGACCACGGCGACAGCGTGGTGACCCCTCTGCTGCTGCCGGACTCCCCCGTCGTGGCATGGTGGCCCAAGGCGGCCCCGCACCCCGTGTCGACCGACCCGATCGGGCGGATGGCCCAGCGCCGGATCACCGACGCCGCGGAGGCGCGCAACCCGCACAAGGAGATGGACTACCGGGCGCAGACGTACAAGCCCGGTGACACCGACCTGGCGTGGACCCGCGTGACCCTGTGGCGCGGCCTGCTCGCCGCGGCCCTCGACCAGCCGCCCTTCGAGCCGGTCGTCGGAGCCACCGTCACCGGTGGCTCGGACTCCCCCTCGACCGACCTGCTGGCCGGGTGGATCGCGCAGATGCTCAAGTGCCCGGTCAAGCGGGCCCGCACCCGGGCCGGCTCGGGCATGATCAGCGTCCGGCTCGAGCGCCGCAGCGGCGACGTCGACCTCGTCCGCCCCGACGGCAACGTCGCCACGCTGACCCAGGCCGGGCAGCCGGTCCGGCGGATCGGCCTGGCCCGGCGCGGGCTCGCCGAGTGCCTGGCCGACGAGCTGCGCCGCCTCGACCCGGACGAGATCTACGCCCAGGCCCTGACCAAGGGGCTGGCCAAGGTCTCGCAGGGTCGCTCCACCACCGCCAGCAAGGCGATCGCCAACGGCGACGCCCCGTCGGTGGAGCAGGCGGCCCGGCAGGCCAGCCGGCTGGCCCGGGAGGCGCGCAAGCACGCCAGCGCGCAGATGGTCGAGGCCGAGGTGCCCGAGACCGCCTCGACCGAGGCGGTCCAGGAGGCTGCGTCGCGCAAGCTGGCGGACAAGACCGGGGGCGAGGCGTGAGCCGCGGTCCCAGCGTCGTCGTCCACCGCGACAAGCAGCTGCTGGCCGACGCCGCGGCCGCCCGGCTGGTCACGGCGATCGTCGACGCCCAGGCCTCCCGCGGCGAGGCGGACATCGTCCTCACCGGTGGGTCGATGGGCTCGGCGATCCTCGCTGCGCTCGGTGCCTCCGGGGCCCGCGACGCCGTGGACTGGCGCCGGCTCAACCTC
Organism: Oryzihumus leptocrescens; assembly: GCF_006716205.1. GTDB lineage: Bacteria > Actinomycetota > Actinomycetes > Actinomycetales > Dermatophilaceae > Oryzihumus > Oryzihumus leptocrescens. The sequence goes on from NZ_VFOQ01000001.1 coordinate 2,134,436, forward strand.
TGGTGGGGCGACGAGCGCTTCCTGCCGGCGGGTGATCCCGACCGCAACGAGACCCAGGCGCGCGAGGCGCTGCTCGACACGGTCCCGCTCGACCCGGCCCGGGTGCACGCCATACCCGGGCCGGACGGCGCTGACGGTGCCGACCTCGACGCCGCGGCGGCCCGGTATGCCGGTCAGCTCGCCGCCGCGGCCGGCTCAGGTCGCGGCGTGCCCGCCTTCGACGTGGTGATGCTCGGCGTCGGGCCGGACGCCCACGTGGCCTCGCTGTTCCCCGAGCACGCGGCCCTGCACGAGCGGGAGCGGTCGGTGGTCGGTGTCCGCGGGGCGCCCAAGCCGCCGCCCACCCGGATCTCGCTGACGTTCCCGGCCCTGTGCGCCGCCCGGGACGTGTGGTTCCTCGTCTCCGGCGCCGACAAGGCCAGCGCGGTCGGGCTGGCGCTGTCCGGTGCGGGTGAGATGCAGGCCCCCGCGGCAGGCGTCCACGGCACCCGGTCCACGACGTGGTTGCTGGACCGTGAGGCCGCCACGCACGTGCCGAAGCAGCTCATCCGCCCGGCCAGTCCCTGACCGGCCGGACCGGTCGCTGCCGACCGGCCGGCGCCCGCGGCAGGTGCGCGACACGGCGCATACCGGCAATGACGACGCCCCCGGACCCTGATGGGTCCGGGGGCGTCGTCGTGGTCGGCGGGCGGCGACCCGGTGCATCGGCCGCGGGCGCCCTCCTGGACCGAAAGACCTACTGGATCAGGCCGCGGTCGCGCAGGCTCTGCAGCGCCTCGTCGAGGATCGCCTGGCCGTCGGCGTCGCTGCGCCGCTCCTTCACGTAGGCCAGGTGCGTCTTGTACGGCTCCACCCGCGGCGGGGCCGGCGGGTTGTCCTTGTCCTGGCCGGCGGGGAAGCCGCAGCGCGGGCAGTCCCAGGTCTCCGGGACCGACAGGCCCGGCTCCTCGGCGAAGCTGGGGCGTGTCTCGTGCCCGTTGGAGCACCAGTAGGAGATGAAGACGCGCGGTGCGGCGTCACCCCGCTCGGCCTCTCCCATGGGACCCGCTCCGACCCGGCTGCCCCGAATCGCGTTGCCACCTGCCACTGTTGTGCTCCTCGACGTCGTGCTCGTTGTGCGTGCCCGGTGCGCCGTCGGCGCCCGGGCGGGGTGGGTCAGCTCGGCGCGAACCGCTCGATCAGGCCGAGGCCGACCACGCAGGTGAACCAGACGATGCCGACGGCGACGGTGAAGCGGTCCAGGTTGCGCTCGGCCACCGACGACCCGCCCATGGTGCTGGACATGCCGCCACCGAACATGTCGGAGAGGCCGCCGCCCTTGCCCTTGTGCATCAGGATCAGCAGGGTCAGGAACAGGCCCGTCAGGACGAGCAGGACCTGCAGCCCGATCTTCACCGCAGTCACGGTCACACCTATCTCATCGAGTTCACCAGAGGGCACACGCCTCACGCGCGCGCCAAGGGCTCAGCCTACCTGCTGGCCCCGGGGCCACCAACCGACCCGCCGCCGTGGAGGCACGGGGCCGGGCGCACCGGCTCAGCCGGCGGTGACGTGCTCGCGGTAGCGGCAGATGGAGGCGAACTCCTCCACGACGATCGACGCGCCGCCGACCAGCGCACCGTCCACGTCCGACTCGGCCATGATCGCCGCGACGTTGGCCGCCTTGACCGACCCGCCGTAGAGGATGCGGATGCCGTCGGCGGTGTCGCCGGAGTACAGCTCGGCCAGGCGGGTGCGGATCGCGGCGCACACCTCCTGGGCGTCGGCCGGGGTGGCGACCTCGCCGGTGCCGATGGCCCACACGGGCTCGTACGCCACCACGATGGAGCGCACCTGCTCGGCCGTGACGCCCTCGAGCGCGGCGTCGAGCTGGGCCAGCACGTGGGCGACGTGGCCGTCGGCCTTGCGCACGTCCAGGCCCTCGCCGACGCACAGGATCGGGGTCAGCCCGTGGCGGTAGGCGGCCTTGACCTTGGCGTTGACCGTGGCGTCGTCCTCACCGTGGTACTCCCGCCGCTCGCTGTGCCCCACGACGACGTAGGTGCAGCCGAGCTTGGCCAGGAACGCCCCGGACACCTCACCGGTGTAGGCGCCGGCGTCGTGCACGGACAGGTCCTGCGCACCGTGGGCCAGCCGCAGCCGGTCGCCCTCGATGAGGGTCTGCACGCTGCGCAGGTCGGTGAACGGCGCCAGCACGGCGACCTCCACCGCCTCGTAGTCGTGCTTGGCGTCGCGCAGGGTCCAGTCCAGCTTCTGCACCAGGTGCGTGGCCTGCAGGTGGTCCAGGTTCATCTTCCAGTTACCCGCCATCAGGGGCGTGCGACCGGCCGGCTTGGCTGCCATGGGGCTCCTCGGGGATGCGTATGCCGGTGGGCCGGGCCGGGTGCCCCGGCCCGGCCCACCGGGGTGGAACGGTTGAGGCGGGTGTCAGTCCTGCTCGAGCACGGTCAGGCCCGGCAGGGCCTTGCCCTCGAGGTACTCCAGGCTGGCGCCACCGCCGGTGGAGATGTGGCCGAACTGGTCGTCGGCGAAGCCGAGCTGGCGCACCGCCGCGGCGGAGTCGCCGCCCCCGACGACGGTCAGCGCCCCGCCCCGGGTCGCCTCGACCAGCGCCTCGGCGACGGCCTGGGTCCCCGCGGCATAGGGGGCCATCTCGAACGCGCCCATGGGGCCGTTCCAGAACACCGTGAGCGCGTCGGCGAGCCTGGCCGCGAACGCCTTGGCCGACTCCGGCCCGATGTCCAGGCCCATGCGGTCGGCCGGGATCGCGTCGGCGGCGACGACGTCGTGCGCCGCGTCGGCGGAGAAGGCGTCGGCGGCGACGATGTCGGTGGGCAGCACGATCTCGACGCCGCGCTCCTGCGCCTGCTGGAGGTAGCCCTTGACCACCTCGACCTGGTCCGCTTCGAGCAGGCTCTTGCCCACCTCGTGCCCCTGGGCCTTGAGGAAGGTGAACACCATGCCGCCGCCGATCAGCAGCCGGTCGGCCGTCTGCAGCAGGTTGGCGATGACGCCGAGCTTGTCGCTGACCTTGGCGCCGCCGAGCACCACGGCGTAGGGGCGCTGCGGGTCGCGTGTCAGGCGCTGCAGGACCTCGACCTCGGCCCGCACCAGCCCGCCGGCGTAGTGCGGCAGGAGCTGCGCCACGTCATACACGCTGGCCTGCTTGCGGTGGACGACGCCGAAGCCGTCGCTGACGAACACGTCCGCCAGGGCGGCGAGCTCACGCGCAAAGGCCTGGCGTTCGCCCTCGTCCTTGCTGGTCTCCCCCGCGTTGAAGCGCAGGTTCTCCAGCATCGCGACCTGGCCGTCGGCGAGGCCGTCGACCAGGGCGCGGGCGGACTCACCGACCGTGTCCTGCGCCAGGGGTACGTCTGCGCCGAGGAGCTCACCGAGCCGGGCCGCTGCGGGTGCCAGGGAGTACTTCGCCTCCGGGGCGCCCTTGGGCCGGCCGAGGTGGGCGCACACGACGACGCGTGCACCGGCCCCGGTGAGGGCCTCGATGGTCGGCACCGAGGCGCGCACCCGACCGTCGTCGGTGATCGCGCCGTCGGCGTCGAGCGGGACGTTGAGGTCACTGCGGACGAGGACGCGCTTGCCGCGCACGCCCTCCGCCAGCAGGTCGTCGAGGGTCCGCATCAGGCTCAGAGGCGCTTGCCGACGTAGGTGACGAGGTCGACGAGGCGGTTGGAGTAGCCCCACTCGTTGTCGTACCAGCCGACGACCTTGACCTGGTTGCCGATGACCTTGGTCAGGGGCGCGTCGAAGATGCACGACGCCGGGTCGGTGACGATGTCGGTGGAGACGATCGGGTCCTCGTTGTAGGTCAGGAAGCCCTTGAGCGCACCCTCCGCGGCAGCCTTGACCGCGGCGTTGACCTCCTCGACCGTCGTCTCGCGCGAGACCTCGACGGTCAGGTCGGTGGCTGAGCCGGTGGGCAGCGGCACGCGCATGGCGTAGCCGTCGAGCTTGCCCTTGAGCTCCGGCAGCACCAGGCCGATCGCCTTCGCGGCGCCGGTGGAGGTGGGCACCATGTTGAGGGCGGCGGCGCGGGCGCGGCGCAGGTCCTTGTGCGGGGCGTCCTGGAGGTTCTGGTCCTGGGTGTAGGCGTGGATGGTCGTCATCAGGCCCTTGACGATGCCGAACTCGTCGTTGATGGCCTTGGCCATCGGGGCCAGGCAGTTGGTGGTGCAGGAGGCGTTGGAGATGACCGTGTGCGCCTCGGGGTCGTAGTCGGCGTGGTTGACGCCCATGACCACGGTGAAGTCCTCGTTGGAGGCCGGCGCGGAGATGATGACCTTCTTGGCCCCGCCCGCGTCGACGTGCGCCCGGGCCTTGGTCGCGTCGGTGAAGAAGCCGGTCGACTCGATGACCACGTCGACGCCGAGGTCCTTCCAGGGCAGGGCGCCCGGGTCGCGCTCGGCGAGGATCGTGATGGTCTTGTCGCCGACCTTGATGCCGTCACCCTCGACCGAGACGTCCTCGGGGAAGCGACCGAGGATCGAGTCGTACTTCAGCAGGTGGGCCATGGTCTTGAGGTCACCCAGGTCGTTGGCGGCGACCACCTCGATGTCGGCGCCAGATGCCTCGACGGCGCGGAAGAAGTTGCGGCCGATGCGGCCAAAGCCATTGATACCAACGCGAACAGTCACTGGGGGTCCAGCCTCTCCTCGATCACATGGTGCACGGGCCCGGGCCACCGCGGCGCGAGCCTGCTGTTGAACGACGCCTCGACCCTAGGGGATACCGATGGGTAGGACGTCAGGTGGTCGGCGCAGTCTCAGGCGTCGAGCATGTCGGCCGTGAGGTTGGCGTCGGTGCCCGGGATGCCGAGGTCGGCGGCGCGCTTGTCGGCCATGGCCAGCAGGCGGCGGATCCGCCCGGCGACGGCGTCCTTCGTCATCGGCGGCTGCGCCAGCTGGCCGAGCTCCTCGAGGCTGGCCTGCTTGTGCTCCAGGCGCAGCCGGCCGGCGTCGAGCAGGTGGTCGGGCACGTCGGCGCCGAGGATCTCCAGCGCGCGCTCGACCCGGGCACCGGCCGCGACCGCCGCGCGCGCCGAACGGCGCAGGTTGGCGTCGTCGAAGTTGGCCAGCCGGTTGGCGGTGGCGCGCACCTCGCGGCGCATCCGGCGCTCCTCCCACGCCAGCACGGCGTCGTGGGCGCCCATGCGGGTGAGCATCGCCCCGATCGCGTCGCCGTCGCGGATGACCACGCGGTCGACACCGCGGACCTCGCGGGCCTTGCTCTGGATGCCGAGCCGGCGCGCCGCACCGACCAGCGCCAGCGCCGCCTCGGGGCCGGGGCAGGTCACCTCGAGCGAGGAGGACCGGCCCGGCTCGGTCAGCGACCCGTGGGCGAGGAACGCGCCGCGCCAGGCCGCCTCGGCGTCGCAGACGGCCCCGCTGACGACCCGCGGCGGCAGCCCGCGGACGGGACGCCCGCGGGTGTCGATCAGTCCGGTCTGGCGGGCCAGGGCCTCGCCGTCCTGCACGACGCGCACGACGTAGCGGCTGCCCTTGCGCAGGCCGCCGGCCGCCAGGACCATCACGTCGCTGGAGTGCCCGTAGACCTCGGTGATGTCCTTGCGCAGCCGTCGCGCCGCCTGTGCCGTGTCGAGCTCGGCCTCCACGACGATCCGTCCCCCGACGATGTGCAGCCCCCCGGCGAATCGGAGCATGGCCGACACTTCTGCCTTGCGGCAGCACGGTTTCGTCACCTGCAGACGGCTGAGCTCGTCCTTCACCTTCGCCGTCATCGCCATGGGGGCCATCCTGCCATCCGGTGCCACCCGGTCGTGGCGGAAGGTGTCAACAAACCCCGCTGCCGGGTCAGGTCAGGACGTCGCGGTATGCCGCGGCGAGGCGCAGCTCGTCATGCTGGCCGGGGTGGTCGGTCGCCGCCACGGGCGTGACGACGAGGTCGGCCCCGAGGTCCTCGCAGACCCGGCGCAGCAGCTTCTCGTCGGTGACCACCCGCGGGTCGGCGAGCACCACGTCGAGGTGCAGGTCGGGCGCGTGGGCGGCCAGCACCTCGAGGTGGTTCTCGGCCGAGAAGCCCTCGGTCTCGCCGGTGTGCATCTGCAGGTTCAGGGTCAGCAGCCGGCGCGCACCGGTGCCGACGATCGCGTCGCGCAGCCCCGGCACGAGCAGGTGGGGCATGACCGAGGTGAACCACGACCCCGGCCCCAGGACGACCCAGTCCGCCTCGTCGACCGCGGACACCGCCTCCTCGCACGCCGGCGGCTCCTCCGGGTCGAGGCTGATGCTCAGCACCCGCCCCGTGGTGGTGGCCACCTCGACCTGGCCCGTGACCACGCTGATGTCGAGCGGTCGCACCGGGTCCTGCCCCATCACGTCGGCCCGGATGGTCAGCGGCACCGCCGCCATCGGCAGCACCCGGCCCCGGGCGTTGAGCAGCCGGCCGACCATGTCCAGGCCGGAGACGGTGTCACCGAGCTGCTCCCACAGCGAGACGATGAGCAGGTTGCCCAGGGCGTGGCCGCCGAGCTCGCCGTCGCCGTGGAAGCGGTGCTGCAGCACGTCGCGCCACAGGTGGCCCCACTCGGTGTCCTCGGTGAGCGCGGACAGCGCCATCCGCAGGTCGCCGGGCGGCAGGACGTCGAACTCCCGGCGCAGCCGGCCGCTGGAGCCGCCGTCGTCGGCGACCGTGACGACGGCGGAGATGTGGTCGGTGACGTGCCGCAGGGCGGCCAGGGAGGCGGCCAGGCCGTGGCCTCCGCCCAGCGCGACGACGGAGGGACCGCTCACTCGCGACCCAGGTCTCGGTGCACGAGGATCGTGGCCACCTCGTCGGAGGAGAGCCGGGCGGCGAGCGCCTCGGCCACCGCGACGGAGCGGTGCTTGCCGCCGGTGCAGCCGACCGCGAGGGTGACGTAGCGCCGGCCCTCACGCAGGTAGCCGCCGACCACCGGGTCCATGAGGTCCACGACCCGGTCCACGAACTCCTTGGCGCCCGGCTGGCTCATGACGTAGTCGGCCACCGGGGCGTCCTTGCCGGTCTGGGAGCGCAGCTCCGGCACCCAGAACGGGTTGGGCAGGAAGCGCATGTCGAAGACGAGGTCGGCGTCGAGCGGGATGCCGTACTTGAAGCCGAACGACATCACCGCGAGGCGCAGGCGCGGGCCGCCCTCGGTGGCGAACACCTGGGAGACCTTGGCGGAGAGCTGGTGGACGTTCAGGCCCGAGGTGTCGATGAGGATGTCGGCCTCGGAACGCAGGTCGCCGAGCAGGGTGCGCTCCCGGGTGATGCCGTCGAGCAGCCGGCCGTGGCCCTGCAGCGGGTGCGGCCGGCGCACGCTCTCGAAACGGCGCACGAGCGCCTCGTCGGTGGCGTCGACGAACACGACGTTGGGCTTCCAGCCCCGGCTGCGCAGGGTCTGCAGTGCCTCGCGCAGGGCCGTGAAGAAGGTGCGGCTGCGCACGTCGACGACGACGGCGAGCTGGGAGACCCCGCCGCGGGAGTGCTCGGCCAGCTCGGCCATGGGCAGGATCATCTGTGGCGGGAGGTTGTCGACGACGTACCAGCCGAGGTCCTCGAGCACGTTGGCTGCCGTGGACCGCCCGGCGCCGCTCATGCCGGTGAGTACCACCACGTCCGTCGGTGCGTTGGCGGGCCCGCCTGTGTCACTCACGTGTGCTCCCCTTTGCACGTCATCAGTCCAGCACCTCACCGGTGGTCACGTTGACCGCCGGCGTCGCGGTCTGCTGCTCGGCAGCCAGCGTCGTATGAATCGTGGCAGCAAGCGCGGGTCCGATGCCGGGAACCTCGCGAATCTGCTCCTCCGTGGCGGCCCGGACCTTCTTGACCGACCCGAAGTGCTTGAGCAGAGCCTTGCGCCGGGTGGCGCCCAGCCCCGGGATGGTGTCCAGCACGCTGCTGGTCATCGCCTTGGACCGCCGCTGACGGTGGAAGGTGATGGCGAACCGGTGGGCCTCGTCGCGCAGCCGCTGCAGCAGGTAGAGGCCCTCGCTGGTGCGCGGCAGGATCACCGGGAAGTCCTGCCCCGGCACCCAGACCTCCTCGAGCCGCTTGGCCAGGCCGACCAGCGCGACGTCGTCGATGCCGAGCTCGTCGAGCACCGCCTGCGCGGCGTTGACCTGCGGCAGGCCGCCGTCGACCACCACGAGGTTGGGCGGGTAGGCGAACCGGCGCGGCCGGCCGGTGTCGGGGTCGATCCGCGCGCCGGCCGGGCCGTCCTCGTCCTCACCGAGCCGGTCGTCGACCTCGAGGTCAGTAGCCTCGGAGCGGTCGTCGAGGTAGCGCCGGAACCGGCGGGTCAGGACCTCCCGCATCGCGGCGGTGTCGTCCACCTGGACCGGTCCGTCGGCGGCGGCGCCATCCACTCCCCCACCGTCGGCGCCCACGGCGCCACGCACGATGAACCGGCGGTACTCGGACTTGCGCGGCAGGCCGTCCTCGAAGACCACCATCGACGCGACGACCTGGGTGCCCTGGATGTGGCTGACGTCGAAGCACTCGATGCGCAGGGGCGCGTCGGGCAGCTCGAGGGTCTGCTGCAGCTCCTCGAGGGCCAGGCTGCGCGCAGTGAGGTCGCCGGCGCGGGCGACCTTGTGCCGGGCCAGGGACTGCTCGGCGTTGCGGCGCACGGTGTCCATCAGGGCGCGCTTGTCGCCCCGCTGCGGCACCCGCAGGTCGACCTGTGCACCGCGCAGCCCGGTCAGCCACTGGCCGAGGTGGGCCGCGTCCTCGGGCAGGACGGGGACGAGGACCTCGCGCGGGACCCCCTCCGGCGACTCCCCGCCATACACCTGCTGCAGGAGGTGCTCGACCAGGTCGGGCACGGCCTCGTCGTCCTTCTCGACCACCCAGCCGCGCTGGCCGCGCACGCGGCCGCCCCGGACGTGGAACACCTGCACGGCGGCCTCGAGCTCGTCGTCGGCCAGGGCGAACACGTCCGCGTCGGTGGCGTCGCCGAGGACCATCGCGGACTTCTCCAGCGCCCGCTGCAGCGCGCCGATGTCGTCACGGAGCCGGGCCGCCTGCTCGTAGTCCATCTCGGCGGCGGCGTCCTTCATGCGCTGTTCGAGGCGCTTGACGAACTTGGTGGTGTTGCCGGCCATGAAGTCGCAGAAGTCCTCGGCGATGGCGCGGTGCTCCTGCTCGCTGACCCGGCCGACGCAGGGCGCCGAGCACTTGTCGATGTAGCCGAGCAGGCAGGGCCGCCCGACCTGGCCGGCACGCTTGAACACCCCGCCGCTGCACGTGCGCATGGGGAACACCCGCAGCAGCAGGTCGAGGGTCTCGCGGATCGCCCAGGCGTGGGCGTAGGGGCCGAAGTAGCGCGTGCCCTTGCGCTTGGCGCCGCGCAGCACCTGGGCCCGCGGGAACTCCTCCCCCATGGTCACCGCGAGGTAGGGGTAGGACTTGTCGTCGCGGTACTTGACGTTGAAGCGCGGGTCGAACTCCTTGATCCAGGAGTACTCCAGCTGCAGCGCCTCGACCTCGTTGCTGACGACGGTCCACTCGACGCTGGCGCCGGTGGTGACCATCGTGCGGGTGCGCGGGTGCAGCGCGGCGATGTCCTGGAAGTAGGAAGACAGCCGCGAGCGCAGCGACTTGGCCTTGCCGACGTAGATGACCCGCCCGGCGGCGTCGCGGAAGCGGTAGACGCCCGGGTCGGCAGGGATCTCCCCCGGCTTGGGACGGTAGGACGAGGGGTCGGCCACGCCCCCACCCTATGAGGCGGGACCGACCGACCCCGTCACCGTCTCAGGTGACGGTGATCCCGTCGGCGCCGACCTTGACGCTCTTGGGCGCCAGCGGGGCCGTGGCCGGACCGCGCTTCACCGCACCGGTGGCGATGTCGTACTGGCTGCCGTGGCAGCCGCAGTTGATCGTGCCGCCGGAGACGTCGGCGACGATGCAGCCCTGGTGGGTGCACACGGCCGAGAACGCCTTGAACTGTCCCGACGTCGGCTGGGTGATGACCACCTTGGCGTCGGTGAGCACCTTGCCCCCGCCGACCGGGACCTGCGCGGACTTCACAGCGTTCTTGGCGGCGTCCGTGGCGGAGCCGACCGCCTGCGACGCGGCGGAGGACGCCGCTTGCCCGGCGCTGCTGCCACAGGCGGCCAGGACGCCTACACCGGCAGCTGCGGCGCCGATCGCGCCCGCGCCGCGCAGGACGGTGCGGCGGTCGAGACAGCCTGCGCAGGCCTCGACAGGGGTCTGGTGGTCGAGCTCGGTCACTGCAGCCTCCCGGGTCCGTGCCGCCGACGCCGGCGACTGTCGGGGACAACGTAGACACCCTGCGTGTGGTTCACCTCCTCCCCGCGCGATTTCCTGCGCACAGGCTCTGTCCGGACGGGCGCGCATCGGGGACAGTTGTCCCCATGGAGCTCGCGGAGTACCAGGGGTTCACCGACTCCCTCACGGAGTCGCTCGGGGGACGACCGGAGGTCCTGGGCCTGGTGGCGCTCGGGTCGATGGCCCTGCGCGACTACGCGCCCGACCGGCACAGCGACCACGACTTCTTCGTGGTCACCCGGCTCGGCGCCGCGGAGATGCTGCGCAGCGACCTGTCCTGGCTGCCGGACAATGAGCGGATCTCGTTCAGCTTCCGGGAGACCGCCCACGGCCTGAAGGTCCTCTACGACAGCGGACACCTGCTGGAGCTGGCCGTCTTCGAGCCGGACGAGCTCGCCCTCGCCCGCGTCAACCGGTATCGCGTGCTGCTGGACCGCGCGGACGTCACCGAACGGCTGGCGGCCGTGGCGGCCGCCACGAGCGCCGTGGTGGACAAGGAGGCCGAGACCGACGAGTACCTCGTCGGGCAGTTCCTCACCAACGTCCTCGTCGGGGTCGGGCGCTGGCGCCGCGGCGAGAAGCTCAGCGGCCGGGCCCTGGTGCAGAGCGCCGCCGTCCGCCACCTGCTGGTGCTGCTGAACCGGCACGTGGTCAGCGCCAACGCCGGGCTGCTGGACTCGCTGGAGCCGACCCGCCGGTTCGAGCGGGTGCACCCGCTGCTGGGCGCCGAGCTCGACGACGCCCTGTCGCTGGACCTGCCGGAGTCTGCGGTGCGGCTCGTGGACCTCGCCGAGTGGGAGCTGCGCAAGCGCGCCCCGGGGATCGAGTGGCCGACCGAGGCGTTCTCGCTGGTGCGCCAGCAGATCTCCCCGCCGCCGCGGGAGCGCCGCAAGCACCCCGAGTCGTAGGCCGCCCCGGGGCGCCCGCGACGCCGCCGCGCTCAGGACGCGGCAGTGCTCAGGACTTCGGGCGGGTGGCCCTGGTCGCTGCCTTCTTCCCGGCCGCCTTCGCGGCACCGGCCTTCGCAGCGCCCGACTTCGCCGCGCCGGCCTTCGCAGTGCCCGACTTCGCACCACCGGACTTCGCAGCGGTCGCCTTCCGGGCCGGCGTGGTCGCCGCCGAGGTGGCCGTCTTGCGGGAGGAGGCCCGCGCCGCCGCAACGGTCTTGGGCGCCGTGGCGCCGCCCCGGGTCGGCGCGCCGGCCTTGCCGGAGGCCGTGACCGCCGACCCCGTGGCCCGTCCCGGCGTCCGCGCGCTGCGGGCCAGGATCGGGGCGAGGAACCGCCCGGTGTGGCTCTCCTCGTGGGCGGCGACGTCCTCCGGCGTGCCCGTGGCGACGACCTGGCCGCCCCGGTGACCACCCTCGGGACCCATGTCGACGATCCAGTCGGCGTTCTTGATCACGTCGAGGTTGTGCTCGATGACGATGACCGTGTTGCCCTTGTCAACCAGGCCCTGGAGCACCCCGAGCAGCTTGCGGATGTCCTCGAAGTGCAGGCCGGTGGTCGGCTCGTCGAGGACGTAGATCGTGCGCCCGGTCGAACGCTTCTGCAGCTCGGAGGCGAGCTTGACCCGCTGGGCCTCACCGCCGGAGAGGGTCGGCGCGGGCTGGCCGAGGCGGACGTAGCCCAGGCCGACGTCGACGAGGGTCCTGAGGTGGCGCGAGATCGCCGGCACGGCCTCGAAGAACTCCGCGGCCTCCTCGATCGGCATGTCGAGGACGTCGGCGATCGTCTTGCCCTTGAAGTGCACCTCGAGCGTCTCGCGGTTGTAGCGCGCCCCGTGGCAGACCTCGCACGGGACGTAGACGTCGGGCAGGAAGTTCATCTCGATCTTGATCGTGCCGTCGCCGGAGCAGGCGTCGCAGCGACCGCCCTTGACGTTGAACGAGAACCGGCCCGGCATGTAGCCGCGGATCTTGGCCTCGGTGGTCTCGGCGAACAGCTTGCGCATGTTGTCGAAGACCCCGGTGTAGGTGGCCGGGTTGGACCGCGGGGTGCGCCCGATGGGGCTCTGGTCGACGTGGACGACCTTGTCGAGGTGCTCGAGACCCTTGACCGTCTTGTGCCGGCCGGGCACGTGGCGGGCGCCGTTGAGCTTGTTGGCCAGGACGTTGTAGAGGATGTCGTTGACCAGGGTCGACTTGCCCGAGCCGGACACGCCCGTCACCGCGACGAGGTTGCCGAGCGGGAAGCTGACGTCGACGCCGTCGAGGTTGTGCTCGCGCGCCCCGACCACGGTGACCTCGCGGCCCTTCTCCTGCGGCCGGCGCAGCTCGGGCACCTCGATCTCGCGGCGCCCGGACAGGTAGGCGCCGGTGATCGAGTCGGGGTGGGTCAGCAGGTCGGCGACCGGGCCGGAGTGCACCACGTGGCCGCCGTGCTCGCCGGCGCCGGGACCGATGTCGACGACCCAGTCGGCGGTGGCGATGGTGTCCTCGTCGTGCTCGACCACGATCAGGGTGTTGCCCAGGTCGCGCAGCCGGGTCAGCGTCTCGATGAGCCGGTGGTTGTCGCGTTGGTGCAGGCCGATCGACGGCTCGTCGAGGACGTAGAGCACGCCGACCAGGCCGGACCCGATCTGGGTGGCCAGGCGGATGCGCTGGGCCTCACCACCGGAGAGGGTGCCCGCCGGCCGGTCCAGGGAGAGGTAGTCCAGGCCGACGTCGAGCAGGAAGCCCAGCCGGGCCTCGATCTCCTTGATCACCCGCTCGGCGATCTGCCGCTCGCGGGAGGTGAACTCCACCCCCTGGAGGAACTGGGCGCAGTCGGCGATCGCGAGCGCGCAGACCTCGGAGATGCTGCGTCCGCCGACGAGGACCGCCAGGGACTCCGGCTTGAGCCGGGCGCCCTTGCACTCGGGGCAGGGCACCTCGCGCATGTAGCCCTCGTAGCGCTCCCGGCTCCAGTCCGAGTCGGTCTCGGCGTGCCGCCGCTTGACGAACGGCACCACGCCCTCGAAGCCGGTCGTGTAGGACCGGTCGCGGCCGTAACGGTTGCGGTACTTGACGTGGACCTTGTAGTCCTGCCCGTAGAGCAGCGCGTCACGGGCCCGCTCGGGCAGGGAGTGCCAGGGCTTGTCGAGGCTGAACTTCAGGTCCTCGGCCAGCGCACCGATGACCCGCAGGAAGTAGTCGGCCGAGCCGGACCCCTGCGCCCACGGCGCGATCGCGCCGTCGCGGATGGACAGGTCCTCGTCGGGCACGAGCAGCTCGGGGTCGACCTCGAGCTCGGTGCCCAGGCCGGTGCACTTGGGGCAGGCGCCGAACGGGCTGTTGAACGAGAACGAGCGCGGCTCGACCTCGTCGATGGCCAGCGGGTGGTTGTTGGGGCAGGCCATCTTCTCGGAGAAGCGCCGCTCCCGCTCCGGGTCCTTGGCGTCGAGGTCGACGAAGTCGACGATGAGCACCCCGCCGGTCAGCGACAGCGCGGTCTCCACCGAGTCGGTCAGCCGCCGCTTGGCGCCGGCGTCGTCGCCCTTGGCCACGAGCCGGTCGATGACCACCTCGATGGTGTGCTTCTTCTGCTTCTCCAGCTTGGGCGGCTCGGTGAGGGTGATGACCTCGCCGTCGACCCGAGCCCGGGAGAAGCCCTTGGTCTGCAGCTCGGCGAACAGGTCGACGAACTCGCCCTTGCGCGCCTGGACGACCGGCGCGAGCACCTGGAAGCGGGTGCGCTCGGGCAGCTCGAGCAGCCGGTCGACGATCTGCTGCGGGGTCTGCCGGGTGACCGGCTCGCCGCACACCGGGCAGTGCGGCCGCCCGGCGCGGGCGAACAGCAGGCGCAGGTAGTCGTAGACCTCGGTGATCGTGCCGACCGTGGAGCGCGGGTTGCGGTTGGTGGACTTCTGGTCGATCGAGACCGCCGGGCTCAGGCCCTCGATGAAGTCGACGTCGGGCTTGTCCATCTGCCCGAGGAACTGCCGGGCGTAGGCCGACAGGGACTCGACGTAGCGCCGCTGCCCCTCCGCGAAGATCGTGTCGAACGCCAGCGAGGACTTGCCGGAGCCGGACAGGCCGGTGAACACGACGAGGCTGTCGCGCGGCAGGTCGACCGAGACGTCCTTGAGGTTGTGCTCGCGCGCACCGCGCACGATCAGGCGGTCATGGGTATGGCGAGTGGTCACTTCGGGCACGTCCGCCATGCTAGGTGCCCCGGCCGACAGACCCACCCCCGCGCCCGCCGGACGCCCCCGCGACCTGCGGCGACGCGCCGCCCGGCGGCGTGCCGGGCGAGGCTCCAGCCACACGGCATACAGTCCGGGCATGGCACTCCCGATCGAGGACTATGCCCTGCTCGGCGACACCGGAACCGCCGCGCTCGTCGGGCGCGACGGCTCGGTGGACTGGCTGTGCCTGCCGCGCTTCGACTCCCCCGCCTGCTTCGCCGCGCTGCTCGGCACCCCCGAGCACGGCCGCTGGCTGCTCGGCCCGGTCGAGGCGGCGCGCACCACCCGGCGTTATCTGGGGTCCAGCTTCGTGCTGGAGACCACGCACGAGACCGACACCGGGGTATTCCGGGTCACCGACGTCATGCCGCTCGGCGACGGCCGCGCCGACATCGTCCGCCGCGTGGAGGGCGTCTCGGGCACGGTCCGGGTGCGGCACGAGTGGGTGGTGCGCTTCTCCTACGGCAAGGTCCGCCCGTGGGTGAACCGGCACAAGGACGACCACGGCCACGAGTGGATCTCGGCGATCGCCGGGCCGGACATGCTCGTGCTGCGCGGGGACCGGCTGCCCCAGCCAGAGGACGGCCACCACGTCGACGAGTTCGAGATCGGCGCCGGTGACGAGCTGACGTTCTCCACGACGTGGTTCAAGTCCCACCACCCGGTGCCCGAGCCGCTCGACGTCGACGAGCGGATCGCCGAGACGCTGGCGCGATCGGAGCACTGGGCACGGCACTGCGACCACACCGGCCGGTGGCGCGAGGCGGTGGTGCGGTCCCTGCTGGTGCTGCGGCTGCTCACCCACGCGGGCACCGGCGGCATCGTCGCCGCCCCGACGACCTCGCTGCCGGAGGACTTCGGCGGCCACCGCAACTGGGACTACCGCTACTGCTGGCTGCGGGACGCCTCGCTGACCCTGCAGGCCCTGCTCGGCTCGGGCTACGTGGAGGAGACGGTCCTGTGGCGCGGCTGGCTGCTGCGCGCCATCGCCGGCGACCCCGCCGACATGCAGATCATGTATGCCGTGGACGGCGGCCGCGAGCTGCCCGAGCGGGAGCTGGACCACCTGCCCGGCTACGCCGGGTCCCGGCCGGTGCGGGTCGGCAACGGCGCCGTGGAGCAGCGGCAGACCGACGTGCTCGGCGAGGTCATGGCCGCGCTGGAGCAGGCCCGCCGGATGGGGCTGAAGGAGACCGAGGACTCCTGGGCGCTGCAGAGCGCGCTCGTGCAGGAGCTGGCCGAGCACTGGGACGAGCCGGACAACGGCCTGTGGGAGATCCGCGGACCGCAGCGGCAGTTCACCCACTCCCGGGTCATGGTCTGGGCGGCCTTCGACGCCGCGGTGTCGGCGGTGGAGCGGCACGGCCTGTCCGGGCCGGTGGACCAGTGGCGCGCCCTCCGCGACGAGGTGCGCCGTGAGGTCCTCGAGCGCGGCTTCGACGCCGAGCGCGGCACCTTCGTGCAGCACTACGACACCCGCGAGGTCGACGCCTCCCTGCTGCTCATCCCCGCGGTCGGCTTCCTGCCCGGGGACGACCCGCGCGTGCTGGGCACGATCCGGGCCGTCGAGGAGGACCTGCTCCACGAGGGGCTGGTGCTGCGCTACCGCACGCAGAGCGGCGTCGACGGCCTCAGCGGGGACGAGCACCCGTTCCTGGCCTGCTCCTTCTGGCTGGTCTCGGCCTACGCCCTCGCCGGCCGCCGGGCCGAGGCCGAGGCGCTGATGGACCGCCTCGTCGGCCTCGCCAACGACCTGGGGCTGCTCGCCGAGGAGTACGACCCGGTCCGCGAGCGCATGGTCGGCAACTTCCCGCAGGCCTTCTCGCACCTGGCGCTCATCGGCGCCGCGATGACCCTGCGCGACGGCTCGCCGGAGCGCGCGCGGCCGTTCGCCGGCAGCTAGGTTGAGCGCCATGGCAGCCTCCTCGCACCTGGCCGACAACCTCGCGCTGCTCGAGGTCGAGACCGCCGCCCTGCTGCGCACCGCGTCGACCCTGGACGAGGTCTCGGTGCGCGAGGGCAGCCTGTGCGAGGGGTGGTCCCGGGCGCACGTCCTGTCGCACCTCGCCCGCAACGCCGACGCCCTGGGCAACCTCGTGCACTGGGCGGTGACCGGGGAGCCGACGCCCATGTACGCCTCCCCCGAGGCCCGCGACGCCGACATCGAGGACGGCGCCCGGCGACCGCTGAGCGCGATCCTGGCCGACCTCGAGGCATCGGCGGCCCGGTTCGCCGCCGCCGCACCGGCACTGGCGGGCGGGCCGGAGGCGGCCGAGGTGGAGATGCGCGGCGGGGTGCGCGTCAGCGGCGGGTCCCTGCCGACCCTGCGGCTGCGCGAGGTCGTGTTCCACCACGTCGACCTCCACGCCGGCTACGGCTTCGCCGACGCCGACGCCGGGTTCGTGCGCCGGTCGGTCGACCACGCCGTCGGCCGGCTGCACGCCCCGGACCTGTCCCTGACGCTGCGGTCCCGGGAGGGCGGCGAGTGGACCGTCGGCGGCGGCGGGCAGGAGGTCACCGGCACCGACGCCGCGCTGCTGACGTGGCTGGCGCGGGGCGTGGACCTGGGCCTGTCCAGCGACCGCCCGGTCCCCGCCCCGCCGCCCTGGGGCTGACGCCGCACGAAGGGCGGCGGCGGGCCCGATGCGGGTCAGCCGCTGCGGCCGGCCATCGGGGCGTGGTGGCCCGTGGGGTGGCTGCCCCCACCGGCGCCCCCGGCCCCGCCGCCCGTCGGCTCCTCGTCGAGGCCGCCCCGGCGGGCCAGCGCGACGGCGGTGAGCGCAGAGTGCACCTCGAGCTTGTGCAGGATGCTCTGGACGTGGGTCCGCACGGTGTTCGGCGACACCTGCAGCAGCTCCCCGATCTGCTTGCGCGCCATCCCCTGCATGAGGCAGCGCAGGACCTCCCGCTCGCGCGGCGTGAGCCGCTCGACCGCCTCCCCCTCCGCGGACAGCTCCCGTCCCCCGCCGGCCAGCCCGTTGAGCATGCGCTGCAGCATCGCCGCGGGCACGTGCGTCTCGCCACGGGCAGCACCCCGCAGGGCCGAGACCAGGCCCTCGATCTCCCCGTCCTTGGTGACCCAGCCCCGCGCCCCGACCTGGACCGCCTCCAGCATCCGGCTGGTGTCGCGGGCCCCCGTGACGACCACCAGCGCCGTCTCGGGGTACTGCGCGGCGATCTTGCGCCCCAGCTCGAGCCCGTCCTCACCCGCGAGGTCGAGGTCGAGGGTCACCACGTCGACGGGGTGCTCCTGCATCACGCGCAGCGCCTGGTCAGCGGTCGACGCCGTCCCCACCGGTTCGAAGTCCGGCTGCGACCCGAGGAACTGGGCCAGCGCCTCTGCGAACACCGGGTGGTCGTCGACCACGAGCACCCTGATTGTCTGTGCGGCCATGGTGTACAGCCTGTGGGAGTAGGCATCTGCGCAGATCAGGCGAAGGAGGGACCGTCACCTCATGCAGATGCACGGGGGGACGGCCTCAGCGCATCCGCGGAGGCCACATCTCGGGGGTGCCGTGGGCGGTCATCAGGGCCGCGACCTGCAGGCGGGAGTGCACGCCGAGCTTGGCGAGCAGGTTCTGCACGTGGGTGCGGGCGGTGCTGCGGCGCACCCCGAGGCTCTCGGCCATCTCGTCGGTGGACTGGCCGTCCATGATGCAGCGCATGACCTCCCACTCACGGTCGGTCAGGAACTTCAGCACCCACAGCGGGTCGTCCACCGCCGGGCGCGGCCGCAGGGCCTGCTGCAGCAGCACCGGGTCCACCGCCGTCTGACCGCGCCGGGCCTGCTCGAGCGCGCCGACGATGTCGGCCACGGGCCGGTCCTTGCCGATGAAGCCGTGCGCCCCCTGGGCGATCGCCTCGGCCACCACGCTGTGGTCCGCGGAGGCGGACAGGATGACGATCTTGGCGGTGGGGCAGGCCTGTCGCAGGTCGCTGATCGACCCCAGGGCGGTCCCGTCAGGGAAGTTGAGGTCCAGCAGGACGGCGTCTGGCTGGTGCTGGCGCACCGCGGCCACCGCATCGGTGGTGTTGACGGCCATGGCCAGCACCTCCTGGCCGCTCTCCCCGAGGGCGAGGCTCAGCGCCTCGAGCAGCAGCCTGTGGTCATCGCAGACGACGAGACGCACGACACATCACCGGACCAATCTCTCAGGAAGCCGCCGCAGCAGGGGCGACGGCGGGCAGCGTGATCCGGGCGACGGCGCCACGGGACTCACCGGGAACGAGCTCGAAGCGCCCGCCGCACGAGGCGACGAGGGCCCGGGTGATCGTGAGGCCGAGCGAGGTCCGCGAGGCGACGTGCCCGAGCCCGGGCCCGTCGTCACTCACGGTCACCGTCACGACCCCCAGGGACTGCTGCACCGAGACGAGGACGTGACCGCCCTCGCCTGCGGCGCGCACGGCGTTGTCGACCAGGCAGCCGATGGCCCGGCTCAGCGCGACCGGCTTGGCCAGCACGATCGCCGTGTCGTCGTGGGCACAGCGGACCTCGCCGCCGGCCGTGGGCTGGGCGCGCACGGCGCACATCTCGGCCAGGTGCCCGGCGTCGACGTACTCGGCCAGGTCGGACTTGGCCCCGACGAGGACCTCGTCGACCATCTCGGCCAGCCAGGAGGCCTGCTCGAGGATGCCGTCCAGGCGCCGGCGGACGTCGCCGCCGTCCGAAGCCGCCAGCAGGCGGATGGCCGCCAGCGGCTGGCGCAGGTCATGGCACAGGGCTCTGATCGTGTCGACGTCAGACCCCTGCGCCAGTGGCGCCCGCAAGGGGTCGTGCACCACAGCTGTTGTCATCTCAGCACCTCAACCCAGGTCTTTGGGGGAGGGACCGACCACGGCCGTACGGGCGTGTCCGGAGCCCTTACCTACGCCAAGTTAGGTGCCTCCGTGGAGGACGGGCCATAGTCAATCGTGACTATTGGCGGGCGAAACTTTTGCCGGAGACAGATCAGGCATTTGCCAAGATGGGTTCATGGCTTACACCGGTGACGTGACCCCTGGCGGGCCCAGCCAGACCCGCGAGCTGCCCGCCCTGACGATCCGCAAGGCAAGCGTGTCCGACATGGACAACAACGTCTACCTGCTCACCTGCCGGGCCACCGGCGCCCAGCTGCTCGTCGACGCGGCCGACGACGCCCCGCGGGTCCTGGCCCTGCTGCAGGAGGGCTCCGGCGGCCTGGACCTGGTCGTCACCACCCACCAGCACTGGGACCACCACCGGGCCCTGGCCGAGGTCGTGGCCGCGACCGGGGCAGCGTCAGCGGCGGGCGAGGCGGACGCCCCGCACCTGCCGGTGAAGCCGGGTCAGCTTCTGCGCCAAGGCGATTCGGTGACCTTCGGTGAGATCAGCCTCGACGTGGTCCACCTGCGCGGGCACACGCCCGGGTCCGTGGCCCTGGCCTACCGGGACCCCGAGGGGGGCACGCACCTGTTCACCGGTGACTCGCTGTTCCCCGGCGGCGTGGGCAACACCGGCAAGGACGCAGCCCGCTTCACCTCGCTGCTCGACGACGTGGAGCAGCGCGTGTTCGGCGTCTACGACGACGGCACCTGGGTCTACCCCGGCCATGGGCGGGACACCACCCTGGGCGCCGAGCGCCCGCACCTGGCCGAGTGGCGCGCACGCGGCTGGTAGGACCTTCGTCCTGACTACTCCCCCTCCCGGCGGGAGGCGCGGCACTCAGGCCGTGTCGCGGGCGGCGAGCCGCTCCCGGTGGGCCCGTGCCTTGGCCCGGTTGCCGCACACCTCCATGGAGCACCACTGCCGGGACCGGTTACGCGAAATGTCGTAGAAGGCCCACCGGCAGTCGTCGGCCGGGCAGATCTTCACCCGGTCCAGCCGCTGCTCGATCGCCACGGTGGCCACGGCCGCCGCGAGGAAGCCCACGGGGTTCGCAGCGCTGAGCTCCACCTGGCCGTCCCCGCTCAGCGCCACCTGTATGCCGACCTCGCGCACCTGGGCGCACGGCTCCCCTGCCGCCCGGGCCCGCAGGTCGTCCCGCAGCTGCCGGGCCGCGGCGAGCTCCTCCCCGGTGGTCGCGTCGAAGCAGCCGAGCTCGTGCGCCTCGAGCCACCCCTGCCAGGACTCGGCGGAGGCCAGCACGTCGGTGCCCTCGTCCACGTCGAGCGTGTTGAGGAAGTCGACCAGCAGCTCGGCGGGGTCCCCGCAGACATCCAGGAGCACGAGGGGTCGGGTTCCGGACACGCCTGCGCTCTTTTCTGCCATGTAACCACCATAACCGAAAAGGTGGTTGCGCGACAGCCGACGTAACTGCCATCATCAGTTCACCGGTTAGCAACGATGGTGACCGGTGAACCGGAGGAGAGATCGACATGCTGAACCCCGAACTGACGCGGGCCCTGGCTGACGAGCGCATCCACGAGCTGCACCGCCGGGCGGACCACACCCTGCCCGTCAGTGCCGCCAGCGCACGGTTCCTGGGGCTGCAGGCCCTGGGCCGTGGCCACCTTCCGCACCTGCCGCACCTGACCCGCCGGGCCCGTACGGCGGCCCGGGCCGCCGCGGCCGCCGCCAGCACCACGACGGCGCCGGCGACCGGCCACCCGGCGGGCAGCTCCCCGATGGGCTGCGCCGCGTGAGCACCCCCACCACCGGCGTGGGGGTCGGAGCGCTCGACACCGTCGTGCTCGACTGCCCCGACCCCCGCGCCCTGGCGCAGTTCTACGCCGCCCTGCTCGGCAGCACGGTCAGCTCGGACGAGGACACCGGCGAGGAGGGTGCCTGGGTGAGCCTGGAGGCCGCGCCGGGCGGGGTCTCCCTGGGCTTCCAGCGCGCGTCCCGCTACGAGCCGCCGGCGTGGCCGGACGGCCCGCCCCAGCAGCTGCACCTCGACGTCGCCGTGACGGACCTCGTCGTCGCGCACCAGCGGGTGCTCGCGCTGGGCGCCCGGCCGCTGGACCCGGTCACCGACCCGCAGCCGGGCGACACCCGCACCTTCAGGGTCTACGCGGACCCTGCGGGGCACCCGTTCTGCCTGTGCCGCTGCTGAGCCAGGCCCCCACGGCCGCACCGACCGCGGCGATGGACGGCCACGCCACCGAGCCGTGGTCCACCGGACCGTCGCCCAGGCCGGTGGCGGTCACCGCCACCGCCGCCCAGCGGCCGTCACACTCCAGCAGGCCGACGTCGTGGCGGATCCCCGGCAGCTCGCCGGTCTTGTTGCCGCAGACCACCGCCGGCGGCAGCAGGGCCGGCAGCCCGTCGCGCAGCTGCTGACGGCCCAGCAGCTCGAGCGCGTCCCGCGTCTGGTCCGGCGGCAACGCCTCACCCCGTCGCAGCGCCGCGACGAGCGCGGCGAGGTCACGCGCGCTGGTGAGGTTCTCCCGCCCGGCTTCGCGGGCGGCGAAGTCCATCATCCGGCGCTGCAGCCGCGTGTCGGCCAGGCCGAGCCCGGCGGCCACGGCGGCCGGCCCGTCCGGGCCGACCAGGTCGAGCACCACGTTGGTGGCGTCGTTGTCGCTCAGGGTCACCATCAGCTCCAGCAGCTCCCCCAGGCGCAGCCTCGTGACCGAGCCCAGCGCCTGCAGCGGCCCGCTCCCCCCGACCCGCTCCGCCGGGGCCGGCAGGTCGAGCAGGTCCCCCATCCGGCTCCGGCCGTCCGCCACCCGCCGCAGCGCGGCGACCAGGACGAGGACCTTGATGGTGGAAGCCGATGGGACGACCCGGTCACCTTCGAGGTCGACGAGCACGCCGGAGGGGTCCTGCACGACCACCCCGAGCGTCCCGGGGGCGCGCCGGATGACGGACCTGATCTCCTCAGCGAGCACGACATGTGAGTATGGCCTGCGTGGAGAACCGCATGTACGTCACCGTGCCGGTGACCGCTCTCTGGACCAGCGCCCGGGCCCCCCGGGACATCGACGGCCCCGCCGTGGCCGAGCAGCCTGATGTCGAGGCCTGGCTCGCCCTGCTCGACGACGCCGTCCCCCAGGGCCGGCTCGGCCTGCACGGGCGGGTGCTCACCCAGCTCGAGCGCGGCGAGCCCGTCCTCGTGCTCGACCGCTCCGAGGACGGCTGGGCGGAGGTCGTCTGCCCCTGGCAGCCGAGCTCCCTGGACGCCCGCGGCTACCCGGGCTGGGTGCCCCTGTCCCACCTCGGCGCCGAACGCCCCGCGGACGCCGCCGCCGCCCCCGACCACGCCACCGACGGCACCGCGACCACGCCGCGGGTCGAGGGGACCTTCCTCGAGCAGGCGGGACGGCACGTCGGCCTGCGCTACCTGTGGGGCGGCATGTCCGCGGAGGGGCTCGACTGCTCCGGCCTGGTCCACCGCGCCATGCGCGAGCTCGGCGTGGTGGTCCCCCGCGACGCCGACGACCAGCACGACGCGTGCGAGCCCGTGCCGCTGGAGCAGGTGCGCCCCGGCGACCTCTACTTCTTCGCCCGCGAGGGGCGGCGCGCCCACCACGTCGGCATCGTCACCGCGCCGGGCCGGATGCTGCACGCCCCGGAGAACGACGGCCTCGGCGTGATCCTCGAGCAGGACCTCGACGCCGACCGGCTGGCCACCCTGGCCGGGGCCGGACGCTTCCCGGGCGCGCCGCACACGAGCTGATGTCCCGCCGGCCGCCCGCGCCGCTGCTGGTCGTGGCCGCGGTCGTGTCCGTGCAGTTCGGCGGCGCGCTGGCCGCCACCCTGGTGCCGGTGGTCGGTCCCGCCGGGTCGGTCGCGCTGCGCCTGGTCATCGCGGCGGCAGTGCTCCTGGCCGCGGCGCGACCCCGCCTGGGCGGTCACGACCGCGCCGCGTGGCTGACCGTGGCCTCGTTCGGGCTCAGCCTGGGCGTGATGAACCTGTGCTTCTACGCGGCCCTCGCCCGCCTGCCGATCGGCGTGGCCGTGACCATCGAGTTCATCGGGCCGCTGCTCCTGGCCACCGTGCTGTCCCGGCGCCGGCTGGACCTGCTCGCCGTGGCCGGCGCCGCGCTCGGGGTGGCGCTCATCTCCGGCGCGGTCGACACCCCCTGGGCCGACCTCGACCTGGCCGGGCTGGGGCTGGCAGCCGCCGCGGGCGCCTGCTGGGCGGCATACATCGTGCTGTCCGGGCGCACGGGCGCCCGCTTCGCCCAGCTGGACGGGCTGGCCCTGGCCATGACCGTGGCCGCCGTGCTCATCGCCCCGCTGGGGATCGTCACGGCGGGGCCCCGGCTGTGGGACGCGGACGTGCTCTGGCGCGGTGCGGGGATCGCGCTGCTGTCCTCGGTGCTGCCCTACTCCCTGGAGCTCATGGCCCTCCGGCGCCTGTCGGCCCAGGTGTTCGGCGTGCTGCTCAGCCTGGAGCCGGCCGTCGCGGCCCTCGCCGGGCGCCTGGTCCTGGGGCAGCAGCTGCGACCGACCCAGCTCGCCGGCATGGGCCTCGTCGTGGCTGCGAGCGCGGTGGTGATGGGCGCCCGACCCGCCGGGGTGCAGCCCGCCGACCCGCTCGGCGGGCACGACGCCGCAGAGGGCGCGGGGGCCAGGTCGCCGCACCCGGCCGAGGCACGGGGTGCGGCGCCTGACCCTCCCCGCGTCAGGAGGACGTCACCTCGGCACGGGCGTCGCGACCGGACTTGACCAGGCTGGCGACGGTCGTCACCGCCAGGACCCCGACGATCACGCCGAGCGAGACCGAGATCGGGATGTCCGGGGCCCAGTGCACCGGCTGCCCGCCGTTGATGAACGGCACGGAGTTCTCGTGCAGGGCGTGCAGGACGAGCTTGACCCCGATGAACGCCAGCAGCACGGCCAGCCCGACGCTGAGGTAGACCAGGCGCTGGAGCAGGCCGCCGATGAGGAAGTACAGCTGGCGCAGGCCCATCAGGGCGAACAGGTTGGCCGTGAGCACCAGGTAGGGCTCCTTGGTCAAGCCGTAGATCGCCGGGATCGAGTCGAGCGCGAACAGCAGGTCGGTGGTGCCGAGCGCGAGGATGACGATGAACATCGGCGTGACCAGCCGCTTGCCCGCGTCGACGACGGTCAGGTGCGGGCCGTGCCACTCCTTCGTCGCCGGGAAGCGGGCCTCGACCCAGCGCAGGAACCGGTTCTCCTCGTACTCCTCGTCGTCGCTCTCACCCTCGCGCGCCAGCTTGACCGCGGTGTAGATGAGGAAGGCACCGAACAGGTAGAACACCCAGGCGAACTGGTTGATCACGGCCGCGCCGACGCCGATGAAGACGCCGCGCAGCACCAGCGCGATGACGATGCCCACGAGCAGCGCGGTCTGCTGCAGCTTCTGGGGCACGCCGAACTTGGCCATGATGATGAGGAAGACGAACAGGTTGTCGACGCTGAGGGAGTACTCCGTCAGCCACCCGGCGTAGTACTGCGCCGCGTAGTCGGCACCGCTGAACCACCACACGCCCAGGCCGAAGGCGACGGCCAGCCCGACGAAGAAGGCCAGGTGCCGCCCGGCCTCGGCCATGGACGGGACGTGGGGGCGCCGTCCGATGACGAAGACGTCGACGGCGAGGAACAGGGTGGTGGCGCCGATCGTGGCGAACCAGACCCAGGTGGGGACGTTCATGGGCAACCCTCCGGACACGGTGACGTGGCCGGAGGTCTCTCCCACCCGCAGAGCGGGCCGGCTCCCCGGGACCGCGGCGATCAGGCCGGGTCCGTGATGACGAGGACACCGCGCGGGGATACTCCCCTCCGAATGTCCCGCCAGTCTCCCACCCGGACGGCCGCACCCCCAAATCGCCGGGCGGGCCGGATGCCGGTGTCGCTCAGGCGGTATGCCGGGTGCTCGCCCCGGCAGCCACGCCCAGCAGCCCGCGGTGGTCGGCCCAGCGCTCGAAGAGCAGCGTCGCGAAGGGCGGGAACGCGGCCACGACCGCCAGCAGGCTGGTGCGCGCGTCCCACGCGAAGCGGCGGCCGGCGACGAGCACCCCGACCAGGTAGAGCAGGAAGACGGTGCCGTGGATGGGGCCGAAGACGTGGACCCCGGCCTCGCTGCCGTGCAGGACCCACTTGACGAACATGCCGGCCAGCAGGCCCAGCCACGACACCGCCTCGGCGGTGGCGACGACACGGAACAGCGGGCGGGGGTTGCGGGTCATGCGGGGTCCATCCGGGGTGGTCGGGCAGGCGGAGCGGCCCAGCCTAGGTGGTCCGACCCGGGCACCCTGCGCCGGGCCGCACCCCCAGGTCACCCGGGCTGGCCACCGCTGCCGGCTGCACCGGCCGGCACGCCCGGCTCACCCGGCCGGGCCACCGCTGCCGGGCAGGGGCCGCCGGCTGCGCGGCAGCCGGGACACGACGTCCGCGTAGGAGTCGTCGACCGCCTCGAGCAGCTCCTCGTCCGGCACCGAGCCTCCGACGGTGAAGGTGTTCCAGCCGTAGCGGCCGATGTAGGCCGACACGCTCACCTCGTCGGGGTAGCGCTCGCGCCACTCCCGCGCCGCCTCGGCGTCACGACCGCACTTCAGGCCCACTCCCCCGGCGGTGCCGTCCGGCGCCGGTGACCCGAGGAAGGCGAAGATCTTGTCCGCCACCTTGGCGACCAGGTCGCCCTCCCACGGCTCGTCCAGCCAGGCCCCGGGCTTGGCCAGGCAGTGCCCGACGAGGTCGGCGTGGAGCATCTACTTGGTGGCGGCAGTCATCTGCCGCAGCTCCTTCTTGAGGTCGCCGATCTCGTCGCGCAGCCGTGCGGCCAGCTCGAAGTGCAGGTCGCTCGCGGCCTGGTGCATCTGGGCGGTGAGCTCCTGGATGAGGTTGGCCAGGTCGCCGGCGGGCAGGTCCGCCCGGCTCCCGCCGGACAGCCCCACGTCGGCGGCGAGCGCACCCCGGCCCCCGGCCCCGCCGCGTCCCTTGCCGCGGGACTGTGAGCGGCCGCTGCCGAGCAGCGCCTCGGTGTCGGCGTCCTCGCGCTCGAGCATGTCGGTGATGTCGGCGATCTTCTTGCGCAACGGCTGCGGGTCGACGCCCTGTTCGCGGTTGTAGGCGATCTGCTTCTCGCGTCGGCGGTTGGTCTCGTCGATGGCCTCCTCCATGGAGGGGGTCATCTTGTCGGCGTACATGTGCACCTGGCCGGAGACGTTGCGGGCCGCGCGGCCGATGGTCTGGATCAGGCTGCGGGCCGAGCGCAGGAAGCCCTCCTTGTCCGCGTCGAGGATGCTCACCAGGGACACCTCGGGCAGGTCCAGGCCCTCCCGCAGCAGGTTGATGCCCACGAGCACGTCGAACTCGCCCAGCCGCAGCTCGCGCAGCAGCTCGACCCGGCGCAGGGTGTCGACCTCGGAGTGCAGGTAGCGCACCCGCACGCCCTTCTCCAGGAGGTAGTCGGTGAGGTCCTCGGCCATCTTCTTGGTCAGCGTGGTGACCAGGACGCGCTCGTCCTTGGCCGTGCGCTCGTGGATCTCGTGCAACAGGTCGTCGATCTGGCCCTTGGTCGGCTTGAGCACCACCTCGGGGTCGACCAGCCCGGTGGGCCGGATGATCTGCTCGACCACGCCGTCACTCTTGGCCAGCTCGTACTGCCCCGGGGTTGCCGAGAGGTAGACGGTCTGGCCGATCCGCTCCAGGAACTCCTCCCAGCGCAGTGGCCGGTTGTCCATCGCGCTCGGCAGCCGGAAGCCGTGGTCGACCAGCGTGCGCTTGCGGGACATGTCGCCTTCGTACATCGCGCCGATCTGCGGCACGGTCACGTGCGACTCGTCGATGACGAGCAGGAAGTCCTCGGGGAAGTAGTCGAGCAGGCAGTTGGGCGCCGAGCCGCGCGGCCGGCCGTCGATGTGCAGGCTGTAGTTCTCGATGCCCGAGCACGAGCCGACCTGGCGCATCATCTCGATGTCGTAGGTGGTGCGCATGCGCAGCCGCTGGGCCTCGAGCAGCTTGCCCTGCTTCTCGAACGTCGCGAGCTGCTCCTCGAGCTCGAGCTCGATGCCCCGGATGGCCCGCTCCATGCGCTCGGGACCGGCGACGTAGTGCGTGGCGGGGAAGACGTACATCTCCTGCTCCTCGCGCACGATCTCGCCGGTGAGCGGGTGCAGGGTGTAGATGCGCTCGATCTCGTCACCGAAGAACTCGATGCGGATCGCGAGCTCCTCGTAGACCGGGATGATCTCGACCGTGTCGCCGCGCACCCGGAACGTGCCGCGGGTGAACGCCAGGTCGTTGCGGGTGTACTGCATCTCGACGAACTTGCGCAGCAGCTGGTCGCGCTCGATCTCCTGGCCGACCTTGAGTCGGGCCATGCGGTCGACGTACTCCTGCGGGGTGCCCAGGCCGTAGATGCAGGAGACCGACGCGACCACGATGACGTCCCGGCGCGTCAGCAGCGAGTTGGTCGCGCTGTGGCGCAGCCGCTCGACCTCGTCGTTGATCGAGGAGTCCTTCTCGATGTAGGTGTCCGTCTGCGGGACGTAGGCCTCGGGCTGGTAGTAGTCGTAGTAGGAGACGAAGTACTCCACCGCGTTGTGCGGCAGCAGCTCGCGGAACTCGTTGGCCAGCTGCGCGGCCAGCGTCTTGTTGGGCGCCATGACCAGCGTGGGCCGCTGGACCTGCTCGATGAGCCACGCCGTGGTGGCCGACTTGCCGGTGCCGGTGGCGCCGAGGAGGACGACGTCCTGCTCGCCGGCGTTGATCCGCCGGGCCAGGTCCGCGATCGCCTGGGGCTGGTCACCGGCGGGCTGGAACTCGGACTCGACGCGGAAGGGCGCCACGGTGCGCTGGAGGTCGGTGGTGGGCCGCATGCACACACCGTAGACGCCTGCCCCGACAGGCCGGTATGCCGCGCAGCGCGCCGCCGCCGAGGGCCGGCAGCCGGGCCGGGAGCGCACCGGGGGTCTGCGTCGTTGGGAGTGCATGAGAGCACGCGCACCGGGGACGCGCCGGGCCGCCGGACCGTGGACAGCCACGACCCTGGCGGCCCTGCTGCTGCTCGGACTGGTCGCGGCCTGCGACCCGGCCACGCCCCCGCCGGGGGCCGGGAGCACGACCGGCAGCACCAGCGCCCCGGCCGCACGCCCGGGCCCGCCGGCCGCGAGCGCCTCCTCGGTCACCCAGGAGGCGCTGCCGATCTCGCAGGACCTGCCCACCCCCGCCGCGACCTGCACGAACGCCACGGACGGCTGGGCCGCGGCCGAGGAGCGCCACCCCGGCGTCGGGGACGTCCCGCCGCGCCAGGTGCGTTCGGCCGCCGGACCGGTCGTCGGCTACCTCGACACCGCCACCGCCGTCTGCGGCCAGCGGGTCACCGTGCGCCTGTCCGCCACGCGCGGCCCGATGGACGTGCGGCTGCGCGCGCTGCGCGTGGGCGACTACGGCGGTCGCGGCGCCCGCCTGGTCTGGGAGTCGCCCGTGCTGACCGCCCGCCCCCACCCGGAGGCGGTCCCGACCGGCCCGGACCGGGTCGTCGCCGAGCACTGGCCGGTCAGCACGACGCTCACCGTGGACGCCACCTGGCCGCCCGGGCTCTACCTCGTGGAGGTCCGCCCGGTGGACCCGACCGCCCGCCCGTCCCTCATGCCCCTGGTCGTGCAGACCTCGGGGACCCGCGCGGCATACCTCATGGTCGCCGGAGACCTCACCTGGCACGCCTACAACGAGTACGGCGGGACCAGCCTGTATGCCGGCCCCGGCGCCACCCCCAAGGAGCGCAACGCCACCCGGTCCTTCGTGGCCTCGACCGCCCGGCCGGTGTCCGGCGACGGGCTGACCCAGGTGCTGGCCATGGACGTGCCGCTGGTCCGGTTCCTCGGCCGCCACCACCTGGCCGCCGACGTCACGACGGTCAGCTCGCTCGACGCCGTGCCGGCCCAGGTCGACGGCCGGTCCGCGGTCCTGCTCGGCGGGCACACGGAGTACTGGACCGCCCGCTCCTACGACGCCCTGGTCCGCGCGCGGGACGCCGGCACGAACCTCGCGTCCCTGGGCGCCAACGAGATCTACTGGCAGGCCCGCATCGAGCGGGATCCCCACGGGCTGCCGGTGGGCGTCACGGTCTACCGCCTGGCCACGCTGGACACCCTGGCGCAGAAGGCGCCCACCACGACGACGGTGCAGTGGCGCTCCCGGCTGCTCGGGCGGGACCCCGCGGCCCTGGTGGGCGTCGGCATGTCGGCCGTCGGGGTGCACGGCAGCTACACGGTCCGCACCGCACCTGCCTGGCTGTTCGCCGGCACCTCACTGCGCCCCGGGTCGGTGCTCACGGGCGTCGTCGGCTACGAGGTCGACGCCGTGGAGCCGCCAGGGGGCGACACCCCGGCCAACACCCAGGTGCTGCTCCAGGCCGTCGTGCCGGTCCGGAGCAGGTCCCGGCCGTCGCTGGCCACCGCGGCCTACCACTCGGCCGCCAGCGGGGCCGGGGTCTTCGCGGCCGGCTCGACCTACTGGAGCTGCGACCTCGACGCGACGTGTCCGAACGGGCCGGTCCCGGCGCCCACCGTCGCCGCGCTCGACCGGATCACGACCAACCTGCTCACCGCGTTCGCCGCGCCGCGGGCCGGCGCCCGGCACCCGAGCGTGGCCACGGCCTACCCCGCGCTGGGTCAGGCGAGCGCCGGCGACGACGCCTCCTGACGCCGGCCGAAGCGCAGCCGCCTCAGCCCCGACGTCCCGCAGGCTGAAGCGGGCCGCGCCCCAGGGCCACCGCCGCGCCCACGAGGGCGAGCACGCCGAGCGCCAGCACGGTGACCCGGAAGCCGTGGCTGGAGGCAGCTGCGGTCTCCGCCGACCCGTGCCCGGCGGCCAGCGCCCACGCCGCGGCGGCCACGGCCACCCCGAGGGCGGTGCCCAGGCCCCGGGTCATGTTGAGCAGCCCGCTCACCAGCCCGGCCTGCTCCGGCCGCCCGGACGCGGCCACGGACGCGTTGTTGGCCGGGGTGAACAGCCCCATGCCCAGGCCGACGAGCGCGAGCAGGCCCGCCACGGCATACCGGTGGTGCGCGGCCGGGACGAGCGCGAGGAGGCCGGCCGCGGACAGGACCAGCCCCCCGGTCGTCACCGCGGTGGCGCCGGCGCGCCGCGTGAGCCGGGCGGACACCGGGGCGGCGAGCGCCAGGGCTGCCGGCAGGACCATGAGCAGCAGACCGGCCCGGCCGGCGCTCATCCGCCAGGTCGCCTCGAGGAACAGCGGGGTCACGAAGAGCACCCCGAACAGCACGAGGTAGCCGAGCGCGGCGCTGGCCAGCCCGGAGCGGAAGGCGCGCTCGGCGAACAGCTCGAGGTGGACCAGCGGCGCGTCCTGCCGGCGCTCGACGGCGACGAACGCGGCCAGGCCGGCCAGCCCCAGCCCGCCGAGCACCGCCACCTCGGTCGCCGACGCCCCGCGGGCGAGCGCCGAGCAGGCCAGCAGCAGGGCCGTGGTGGTCGGCAGGAGCAGGGCCAGGCCGGCGACGTCGAACCGGTGCCGGGCCGCCCTGGCCCGGGTGCGGGGCAGCAGGAGCACCGCGGCGACCACGCCGAGCACCCCGGCCGGGAGGTTGACGAGGAACACCCAGCGCCAGCCGGCCACGTCGACCAGCAGCCCGCCGACTGCCGGCCCGAGCGCCAGGCCGAGCGCCTGGGCCGCGCCCTGGACACCGACGGCGCGGGGCAGCGAGCGCGCGGAGACGCTCGTGCGGATGAGGGCGACGCTGTTGGCCTGGAGCATGGCAGCCCCGACCGCCTGCACGACCCGCATCGCGATGAGCACCCCGAGCGAGGAGGCCAGGCCGCAGCCCAGCGAGGCGAGGGTGAACACGACGAAGCCGTAGGTGTAGAGCAGCTTGCGGCCCAGCACGTCCGAGAGGCGCCCGGCCGCGGCGACGAGGCCGATGAGCACGACCAGGTAGGACAGCGAGACCCACTCCAGCTCGCCGACGCCCGCACCGAGCTCGCGCTGCATGCTCGGCAGCGCGACGGTGACGATGCTGGCGTCGAGCTGGCCCATGAAGGCGCCGACGCAGACCGTGGCCACCGCCCACCAGTGCGCCCGTGCAGCGGTCCGCACCCGGTCCGGGCGTGCGGGTTCGACGAGGACGCGACGCCATGGCTGGGCGGTCACGGCTCGGCACGCTCCTCGGACGGTCGGGAACATTGGTTCTGTCTGCGATCTATTCTAGGGCAGAACCACCCGTGGCTAGGATCGGGCCATGGACCCGACCGCGCCCGCCGCCCACAGCGACGCCTGGCGCCTGGCCGACGTCATCGCCCGGCTGCGCCGCACCCTGCGGGCGAGCATCCGCAGCGACTACCCCTGGGAGAAGCTGCCGATGGCCCAGGTCGAGATCCTGCAACGCCTCGAGGACGAGCCCGGGCTGCGCGTCAACGACATCGCCGACCGGCACCGGCTGGCCAAGAACACCGTCAGCCAGCTCGTGCAGCAGCTGGTCTCGGCCGGCCTGGTCGACCGGGTCACCGACGAGCGCGACCGCCGCGCCGTGGTCCTCGCGCTCACCGACGACGGGCGCCGGCACCTCCAGCAGTGGCAGCAGGCCCACGAGCGGCGCTTCGCCCACGCCCTGGACCAGCTCTCCCCCGCCGACCGCCGGGCCGTCCTGGCCGCGTTGCCGGCACTCGGCCGGCTGGTCGACGAGCTCAGCGCAGGAGCTCCACCAGCGCAGTGATCGCACCACCGGCGGCGACGAAGCTGCAGGCGACGGCCACGCGCACGATGTGCCAGAACGGCCGGTACTGCGCGTCGTCGTCACCCAGCTGGTCGAACCGGCGGCGCAGCCGGTAGACCAGCGCCGCCGCCGAGAGGGTGGCCACCGACCCCAGCGCCGCCAGCGGCCAGACCTTCAGCCGCAGGTCGGTGATGACCAGCGGCACCATGATGATCGTCGCGGTGATCGCCGTGCGCTGCCAGGACAGCGCGGTCCGCTCCGGCTGCAGCGCCGCGCGGTCCGGGATCGGGCTCATGACCGCAGCAGCTGGACCAGGCTGAGCACCAGCGTCAGCCCGGCAAGCACGATGACCCCACCAGCAAGGGAGACCAGGGCCCGCGGCGGCGGCAGCGCCTGGTGCGTGCGCAGCGCCCGCTCGATCCGGGCCCAGGCCACCACCGCACGCCAGGCCAGCGCACCGCCGCCGACGCAGGCGGCCGATGCCACCAGCGCCGACCACTTGGGCAAGGTCGCCAGGCTGGAGACGGAGATCAGCGCGACGCCGCCGGCGAGCAAGGCCATGGCCGTGCGCATCCACGCCAGCGCGGTGCGCTCGTTGGACATCGAGAACCGCGGGTCGGGCTCGTCACCGACGCCGTAGACGCTGCGGGGCCAGCGGCGGTCCATCACCCGCCCCAGCCGGTAAGCCGCGCCCACGCCTCGGCGCGTGGCCACACCTGCGTGAACCACGGCTCCTTGCTCCCGGCGTAGTCCGTCGTGGTGGCAGCCGAGCCGGCCAGCTCCCGCTTGACGCGCGCGTAGTCCTCGCGGGCGCCGGCGTCGGCGCGGAGCCAGTCGCGGAAGAGCAGCGCGTAGCGCCAGCCGGGCGAGCCGACCTCGCGCACGTGCACGTGGGCGACACGGCCCGGGTCGGCACTGCCGTGGAACCGCTTGCGCCACAAGGCGATGCCGGGCTCGTCCGGCTTCGGCTCGTCGTGGGTGTTGCCCTTGACCCGCGGGAAGCCCATGCGCTGCAGGGCCGCCACGAACTCCGGGTCGTCGGCGTCCTCGAGCCGGCGCACCGACACCTGCAGGTCGATGACGTCCTTGGCCACCAGGCCGGGCACACTGGTCGAGCCGATGTGGTCGACGGAGACCGCCCGCTCCCCCAGCGCCAGGGCGATCCGCTCGACCAGCCGAGCGGCCTGGACCGGCCACGAGGGGTCGGGGCCGACCAGCGTCGGGACCTCGGGCCCGCGGCTGCGCCGGCCGCGGACCAGGTTGTCGTTGAACGGGACCAGCCGCTCCCGCCACAGCGCATCGACCGCCGCCCGGACCTGCTCGACGGTCCCGTCGTTGGGCAGCAGCACGTCGGCGGCGGCGCGGCGCTGCTCGTCGGTCGCCTGCGCGGCGATGCGCGCCTTGGCGTCGGCCTCGCTGAGGCCGCGCAGGCTGGTGAGGCGCGCGATACGGGTCGACTCGTCGGTGTCCACGATGAGCACGAGGTGGTAACCGGGGCCCATGTGCTTCTCGACCAGGAGGGGCACGTCGTGGACGACCACGGCCTCCGGCGGCGCCGCGGCGACGAGCTCTCCGGCGCGGGCGGCGATGCGCGGGTGGGTGATCCGCTCGAGGTCGCGCCGGCCGGCATCGTCGGCGAACACGATGGCCCCCAGCGCGGCCCGGTCCAGCGACCCGTCCGCCGCCAGCACCTGCGTCCCGAACCTCTCGACCACCGCGGCCAGGCCTTCCGAGCCCGGTGCCACGACCTCACGGGCCAGCAGGTCGCTGTCGACGACGAGGGCCCCGAGCTCCCGCAGCCGGTCGGCGACCGTCGACTTGCCCGACCCGATCCCGCCGGAGAGGCCCACGCGCAGCATGGCGCCGACCCTACCGCCGGGGCGCGCCTCAGTCGTCGGCCAGCCGGGCGGGGAAGCCCCCCGTCGCCACCGGGCCCCAGCGGTGCGGGGTGATCCGCAGCAGGCTCTTGCCCTGGCGGTGCATCGCGGCGCGGTAGTCGTCCCAGTCCGGGTGCTCGCCGGCGATGGCGCGGTAGTAGTCGACGAGGGGCTCCAGCGACTCGGGCATGTCGAGCACCTCGACCTGGCCGTCGACCTGGACCCAGGGGCCACCGAAGTCGTCCGACAGCACCATCACGCTGGCCCGCGCGTCCCGCCGCGCGTTCGCGGTCTTGGCGCGCTCGGGGTAGGTCGAGATGACGATGCGGCCCTGCGCGTCCACCCCGCCCGTGACCGGCGAGAGCTGCGGCTCACCGTCGTGGCGGCGGGTGACCAGCACCATCTGGTGCCGCGGCCGGATGAACTCCAGCAGCCCGTCGAGGTCCACCCTCGTGTTCGTCGCGATGGTGCGTGGCATGTCAGGACCCTTCCTGGTCTCGGCGGGGTGGCGCGGTGCTGGCCCGCACCACGAGCTCGGTGGGCAGGACGTGGTGCCGGGCCCGGCGACGGACCTCCGACCGGGGCGCGGCGAGCGCGCCCGTCAGCTCGGCGGCGGCGACCTTGCCCTTGGCGGCGAAGTCCTGGCGGACGGTGGTCAGCGCGGGCCGCATCCGGGCCGCCATCGGGCTGTCGTCGAAGCCGACCACCGACAGGTCCTCGGGCACGCGCAGCCCGGCGTCCTCGGCGGCGTGCACGACGGCTGCGGCCACGACGTCGGAGAAGCACAGGATCGCGGTCGGCCGTTCGGGCAGCGCCAGCAGCAGCCGCGCGCCGGCGAGGTAGTCGTCGTGACCGGAGTCGGGGACCTTGACCACCGGCGGCTCGATGCCTGCGGCGCGCAGGGCCTCCAGCCACCCCAGCAGCCGCTGCCGCACCGGGTGGGCCAGCGGCGAGGCCAGCGGGTCGGGGTCAAGGCCGAACGAGCCGCCCACCGCCGCGCTGACGATCCCGATGCGGCGGTGGCCGAGGTTGACCAGGTGCTGGGCCGCGGCCCGGGCGCCGCCGCGGTCGTCGACGTTGACGCTGGGCACGCCGGGGGCCTGCACCTGGTCGACGAAGACCAGGGGCAGGCCGCGCTTGCGCAGCCACTCCACGGCGGGCGTGGTCGGGTCGCAGGAGTAGACCAGCGCGCCGTCCATGGCCACGTCACGAGCGGGGACCCGACCGCTGGTCTCGGAGGAGGTCAGCAGGGTGAGGGCGAGCCCGGTCGGCGCCAGCTCGGAGGCGATGGCCCCGAGGAAGGCCATCGCGACCTCGTCGGCGAAGGCGTACTGCAGCGCGTCGGTGAGCAGGACGCCCACCGCACCGGTGCTCCCCCGGGCCAGCGCCCGGGCGCTGGGGTCCGGGCCGACGTAGCCGAGCTCGCGGGCCGTCTCGAGGATGCGCTCCCGCAACGAGGCGGAGAGCTGGTCGGGACGGGAGAAGGCGTTGGAGACCGTCATCCGGCTCACACCGACCTGGTCGGCGATGGTCTGCAGGGTCACCTTGGCCACGCCTCACCTTCTCACGGGCGTGACGGACGGGTACGGCGCGTCAGCAGGGGGCGCCGTAGGCCGGCGCGACGCGGTCCGCGGCGCGGTGCAGGACCGAGGCCAGGCCGGTGCGGGAGCGCTCGAGGCGGTGACGGCGTGTCGGTGCCGGCTGCGCGGCGACGACGGGCGCGTCGGGACGGGCGCTGAGGACCTCGCGCTCGGCGACGGCCCGGACGTGGAAGGCGGCGATGGGTGCAGTGCTCACGGTGGTGCCAATCGGTGCTGGGAGGGTTGGCTTCTGTACCGATACAGTAATCCCGGCTTCTGTACCGGTCAAGTCCCTGATGCCAGCGTTTCTCGAGGCGCCACCCGCGACTGCCGGGCTGCTCGGCCTGCTGGCCGCCGGGCGAGGCCGGGCGACGCCGGATGGGGCCGGGTGGGAACGCACGAGGGCCCGGACCGCAGTGCGGTCCGGGCCCTCGTCGCAGCGATGCTCAGGTGAGCGTCACGGCATACCTGCTCAGTTGCCCGTGAGCTTCTCGCGCAGGGCGGCCAGGGCCTCGTCGGAGGCCAGGGTGCCCTCGCCGGCCGAGGGGGCCGACTCGGTGGAGGTGCTGGAGGACGAGCCACCCGAGGAGTAGGTGGTCGGCACGTCGGCGTTGGCGGCAGCCTCCGCGTCGGCCTTGGCAGCGGCCTCGACCTGCTGCTTGTGGGCCTCCCAGCGGGCGTGCGCCTCGGCGTACTGCTTCTCCCACTTCTCGCGAGCCTCCTCGTGGCCCTCGAGCCACTCGTTGGTCTCGGGGTCGAAGCCCTCGGGGTACTTGTAGTTGCCCTGCTCGTCGTACTCGGCGGCCATGCCGTAGAGCGTCGGGTCGAACTCGTCGATCTGCGCGCCGGCCTCGTTGGCCTGCTTGAGCGAGAGCGAGATGCGGCGACGCTCGAGGTCGATGTCGATGACCTTGACGAAGATGTCGTCGCCGACCTGCACGACCTGCTCCGGGACCTCCACGTGGCGCTCGGCCAGCTCGGAGATGTGGACCAGGCCCTCGATGCCGTCGTCCACGCGGACGAACGCACCGAACGGCACCAGCTTGGTGACCTTGCCCGGCACGACCTGGCCGATGGCGTGGGTGCGGGCGAAGTGCTGCCACGGGTCCTCCTGCGTCGCCTTCAGCGACAGGGAGACACGCTCGCGGTCCATGTCCACGTCGAGCACCTCGACGGTGACCTCCTGGCCCACCTCGACGACCTCGGACGGGTGGTCGATGTGCTTCCAGGACAGCTCGGAGACGTGCACCAGGCCGTCGACGCCACCGAGGTCGACGAAAGCACCGAAGTTGACGATGCTGCTGACGACGCCGGAGCGGACCTGACCCTTCTGGAGCTCCTTGAGGAACGTGGTGCGCACCTCGGACTGGGTCTGCTCGAGCCACGCACGGCGGGACAGGACCACGTTGTTGCGGTTCTTGTCCAGCTCGATGATCTTGGCCTCGATCTCCTTGCCCACGTAGGGCTGGAGGTCGCGGACACGACGCATCTCGACGAGGGACGCCGGCAGGAAGCCGCGCAGGCCGATGTCGAGGATGAGGCCACCCTTGACGACCTCGATGACGGTGCCGGTGACGACGCCGTCCTCCTCCTTGACCTTCTCGATCGTGCCCCAGGCGCGCTCGTACTGCGCACGCTTCTTGGACAGGATCAGGCGGCCTTCCTTGTCCTCCTTCTGGAGGACCAGGGCCTCGACCTCATCGCCCACGGAAACGACCTCGGCCGGGTCGACGTCGTGCTTGATGGAGAGCTCGCGGGAGGGGATGACACCCTCGGTCTTGTAGCCGATGTCGAGCAGGACCTCGTCCCGGTCGACCTTGACGATGACACCCTCGACGATGTCGCCGTCGTTGAAGTGCTTGATCGTCGCGTCGATGGCGGCGAGCAGCTCCTCCTCAGACCCGATGTCGTTGATCGCGATCTGCGGGGTGGCCTTCTCAGCCGTGGTGGCAGTCATGTAGTGGGAACTCCGATGGTGGACAGATATCGATGGGAATGCACGTCCGGCCGCCGTGACGTGACCGGACGCACACAGATGTGCTCGTCCACCTTACCGATGCCGTCTCGCACAGGTCAAAGCAGGGCAGGATAGCGCCGTGACCGATGATCTCGAGGCGTTTGAGCAGGTCGGCCGGCGTGCCGCGGACCAGGAGGAGACGGTCCGGGCCAACCGGTCGTGGTGGGACGGCGAGGCGGTCGGGTACTACGCCGAGCACGGCGCGTTCCTCGGCGACACCGACTTCGTCTGGGGCCCCGAGGGCGTGCGCGAGGAGGAGCTGCACCTGCTCGGCGACGTCCGCGGGAAGCGGGTCCTGGAGATCGGCGCCGGGGCCGCCCAGTGCTCCCGGTACCTCGCGGGGCAGGGGGCTCAGGTCGTGGCCAGCGACCTGTCCGGCGGCATGCTGCGCCAGGGCCGGGCGATCGACGCGACGGCGGTGTCGGAGCAGGGTGCGCCGGAGCAGGGGGCACCGGAGCAGGGGGCACCGGCACCCCGGACGCCCGTGCCGCTGGTGCAGTGCGACGCGGCGGCGCTCCCCTTCGGTGACGCGGCGTTCGACACCGTGTTCACGGCATACGGCGTCGTGCCGTTCGTCGCGGACTCGGCGCTGGTGATGCGCGAGTGCGCCCGCGTGCTGCGCCCCGGTGGGCGCCTCGTGTTCTCGACCACGCACCCGATCCGCTGGGCGTTCGCCGACGACCCCGGTCCGGAGGGGCTCGTGGCCCGGCTGCCGTACTTCGACCGCACCCCCTACGTCGAGGCGGACGCCTCCGGCCGGGCGACGTATGTCGAGCACCACCGCACCCTCGGGGACCGCGTGCGCGAGCTGACCGCCGCCGGGCTACGCCTGGTCGACCTCGTCGAGCCGGAGTGGCCCGAGACCAACGGCCAGGAGTGGGGCGGCTGGAGCCCGTTGCGGGGCGCGCTCATCCCCGGCACCGCGATCTTCGTGGCCGAGAAGCCCTGACCCGGGCGGCTGCGCCGAAACGCCCCGACCGTCGGCCCGGTGCTGCCACACTCCTGACGTGGCAGCAGGGCAGCCGCTCAAGCCTTCACCGGGGTCGCGCAGCCGGTCCGCCTTCCTGTGGGCGGGCGGCTTCGGCACGCTGGGCGCGCTGGTCCTCGGCGGGGTGGTCCTGCTCAACTGGGCCGCGGCGACGTTGGGCCTGTTCCTCGTGCAGGTTGCCCTGCCGGACAGCGGCGCCAGCCTGGACAACGCCGGGCTCCTGACCGCCGCGGTCTGCGCGATCGCCGCATGCCTCGCCGTGGCGCTCGGCGGCGGGTGGCGGCTCTCCCCCGAGGACGCCCTGCTCCCCCCGGCACTCACCGGCGCCCTGTGGGGTCTGACGGGGACCGCTGCGGGGTACGTCGTGCTCTGGCTGGTGCTCGGCTACAACCCGCTCGGGTAGCCGCGGCGCAACGAGCCGCCTTGGGTTTCCGTTCGTCCGCGGACGTGGCGCCTCAGGCAGGCAGGCGCGGTGCGTCGGGCACCAGGTCGGGTGCCGCGACACGGCGGACGCGGTGTCGACCGCGCAGTGGGGCGGCCTGCACCCGCAACAGCCGGGGCACGGCCGCCAGCACGGCGAGCGGCCCGTACCCACCGAGCACCGGGCAGGCCAGGATGAGCGCGGGCGCCAGCAGCCAGGCCCGGCCGCTGCGCGCGGCATACAGGCAGACCCCGAGGGCCACGAGCAGGCGCAGCGTGGCGCTGCCCCCGTGCCCCCCGGCGGTCCGGGCCAGGAACTGCACCCAGTCCAGCCAGGCGTGCGGCGCCAGCGCCACCGAGACCAGGACGACCGCCGCGGTGGCCGCGGCGGCCTGCAGCAGGGCGCGCCACTCGCGCCGGGCGACGAACCAGACGCCGACCACGCCGGGGGCGACCTTGGTCAGCAGCGGCAGCGCCAGGGCGCCCGGCGCGCGGCGCAGGCTGAGCACGAGGGCGGCGGCGAAGAAGACGTAGACGTTGCCGAGGAGCAGCTCGGCCACGAGGAACGGCGCCAGGGTCAGGCCGCGCCGCCAGCCCAGCGGCGCCAGCAGCCAGCCGAGGACGGCGACCTGGCCTGCGGCCCACACCACCTCGAATACCCGCCAGGGCAGCTGGCCGAGCGGCCACAGCAGCTGGGCGAAGGCCGGGGAGTACAGGTAGGCGTCGCGGTAGGCCGGCGGCCGGGTGTACCAGGACTGCGGGTCGCGGGCCGCCAGCCAGTAGGCGTGCGAGTCGGCCCCGAGCATGCCGCCGTGGACGTGGACCCACACCTGCATGACGAGGAACAGCGCGGCACCGGGGACCAAGGCCACCCAGAACGCGCGCCGCAGCGTCTCCAGCCGTTCCGAGCCCATGCCGCTCCCCCCGTTCGTGCACCTGTCGCGCCCACGGTCGCAGGTCGCGCCGGTGGCCCACATCGTCCTTTCGGTCAGGGTGCGGCCGGCCTGAGCAACCGGCACCGACGCCGAAGGGGTGGCCGGGAGCTCCCGACCACCCCTCCCCCACGCGTCACGCGTGGAGCTGCGCCCGTCAGAGCCAGCGGCGACGCAGCACGGTCAGGCCGGCGCCGAGGCCGAACACCGCCATGGCACCAAGGCCGCGGCCGACGTTGCGGCTGCCCTCGCCGCTCATGCCGGCCAGCTCCAGGCTGTATGCCGTGGCGCCGGCCGCGCCGGCCGGTGCGCCGTAGGCCATGCCCTCGGCCTTGGCGCGCTGGGCGCCGGCCTCGATGAGGGCGTACTTCAGGCCGTAGTCCGCGGCCGTGCCCTTGCCGGCGTCGACCAGCTTGGTCGTGCCCTCGGCGGACAGGCGGCTCGCGCCGTCCTCCAGTGCCGGGGCCTTGCCCGCGGCGGTGTCGAGGCCGGCGGCCAGCTCACCGCTGCCTGCGGCGGCGTCGCCGAGTCCGGAGGAGAGCTGGTCGGCGCCGCTCTTGAGCTGCCCCGCGCCGTCGTCCAGCTGACCGGCACCGCTCTTGAGCTGCCCCAGACCGGAGTCCAGAGCCTTCGCGCCGCCCGCGACCTGGCTCGCGCCATCGGCGGCCTGGCCGAGCGCTGCACCCAGCTGGTCGGCGATGGACGCCACCAGGGTGTCGACGCCTGCGCTCACCAACCCGGCGGCGTCGGCGACCCCGCAGGCGTCCGCGGCCTGGGGGTTGGTCTGCGCCGGGTTGCAGCCCACGTTCGACAGACCCTTCTTGATGGCGTCGATACCGTTGAGCGCGTCGCCGCTCAGACCGCCCGAGATGATCCCGAGCTTGGTCATGGCGGTACGAGTCTGGACCTTGATCCCGCCGTCTGAGAGGCCGGGCAGCGGGGTGCCTGCATCCGCCTTGAGACCGAAGACCACGTTCGCAGCCGCGTAGCACGGCCCGGCAGGTGCATCGAAGAACGCGCCGGGAATCGGCGGGAGCCCGTTGCTGTCCAAGGCAGGACAGGTCGGGTTGGTTGCATGCACGTACGAGTAGGCACCCTGCGCCGCCACGATCAGCGAGTCGATTGACCCGCCCGCCTTGGATGCCTTGTCCAAGCCGTCTGCAATCAGGTCGATCCCATCAGCCGCGCCGCACACGGTTGTACCGGATGTGGCCAGGGGGTCACATCCCGTCTTCCCGTCCTTCGGCACGAGGGGGTTGCCCAGCGGGCTGCGGATGCCGGCGCGGAGCAGGTTGAGGCCGCCGAGAAGCGTGCTCCTGGTCATATCCGTCGGAGAGCCGATCCCCGCCTTCATGCTGGCGAGGGCACCCTTGAGCCGCTGGAAGTTCGGGTCCTTAGCCAGGCTGACCGGCAGGGCGTCGACGCCTGCCGTGATCTGGTCGATGCCGTCGGACAGCGCCGCCGCTCCGCTGGCGAGCTGGGTGGAGCCGGCCTTGGCGTCGCCGGCACCCGAGGCGACCTTGCCGGTGCCGGACTTCAGCGCACCCGCCCCGTCGGCCAGCTTGGCCGCTCCGGGAGCCGCCTTGCCCGACAGGCCGGCGTTGAGGTCCTTCGCGCCGTCGCGCAGCTTGATCAGCCCGGCCAGCAGCTGGGCCGCACCGTCACGCAGCTTGAGCACGTTGCTGTCGATCTGCGTCGCGCCGGAGGTCAGCTCCAGGCCCGTGTCCGCGCCGCCCTTGTAGCTGGCCGCACCACCCCTGAACGACGGGCTGTCCAGCGGCGAGACCGGCAGCGCCGAGACGGTCGCGGCGGGGACGACCCCGTCGGTGACCTTCGCGGCATACCCGAACTCCGCGCGGGGCGAACCGATCGGGCCGAACAGGGTCATCGTGAAGGTCATCTTCGTGCCACCGTGGCCGTCCCCGGCGATGGCCGCCTCGTCGGAGCGGACGTCGGTGAACGTCGACGGCAGGACCGTCGTCAGCGAGCCGACCATCGGGATGACGACCTTCTCGGTCCGGGTGACCTTGGTGCCGGTGCCGTCGTCGAACGACACCTCCTGATCCCGCCCGGTGATGTTCTCGACCACGTAGTGCACCTGCAGCAGGCCGGAGCGGCCGACGACGTCGCCGGGCTCGACCTTCTTGCCGTCGAGGGTGTAGGTCGCGGTGACCTTCAGCGGTAGCTCCTTGGTGAAGTCCGAGACCGCGCGCAGGCGGCGCTCACCGTCGACGGAGACGTTCGCCACCAGGTTGGCGCCCTTGACGTCGAAGCCGCCGAAGCCGTCGAGGTTGCGCAGGTTCTTCGTCGACACGGGGTCGGAGACGGTGACCGTGCCGTGGCCCTGCAGGGCCAGCTGCTCGTAGACGCGGGCGTCGCGGACGTGGCCGGAGGCGTCGAGGTGCGCCTGCACGGTCTCGGTGTTGCTCACCGACACGTTGTCCGCCGCCAGGGCGGGGCCACCGGCCAGGACGATGACCGCGGGGGCGACGACGAACGCCGCGCCGATCCGGGCCGGGCTCAGCACGTTCTTCACTGGGGCTCCCCTGCAAGGACGGAGTCGAGGGTGGTGGTGGGGCTGTCCTGCTCGAGGTCCCAGCCGGCGTCGGCGGCCGGCTCGCGCCGCTCGTGCCGGCCGGCTGCGAAGG
Organism: Oryzihumus leptocrescens; assembly: GCF_006716205.1. Taxonomy (GTDB): domain Bacteria; phylum Actinomycetota; class Actinomycetes; order Actinomycetales; family Dermatophilaceae; genus Oryzihumus; species Oryzihumus leptocrescens. The sequence goes on from NZ_VFOQ01000001.1 coordinate 2,176,896, forward strand.
ACTCGGCGAACGCGCTGGTGGCCAGGAACCCCAGGGCGGCAGCGAACAGGATCGTCGTGGCCGCGGTCGGCGACTCGTCGAGGAACTGGGACGGGGCGTTGGTGTAGGTCGACTCGTACGCGCCGACGATCGCGGCGGCGCCGACGAGGGCGCTCCACACCGGGACCCGGCCGGCGCTGACCGCGCAGGCCAGCGCGACGGCCAGGATCACCAGGAACGCCGCGACGGCCCGTCCGCCGGCGGTGTCGGGCAGCACGGCCGCGCGCAGGGCGAAGCCGACCCAGGCCAGGACGAAGCCGGTCGCGAAGCCGGCGAGACGGCCCCAGGCCGGCTGGTGCGGCACCAGGCCGACCACGCCACCGAGGGCGGCGCCGAGCAGGGCGACGTGCTGCAGGTCGTCGCCGAAGGACCCGCCGAGCAGGACGATCACGGCCGCGGCCACGGCCAGGAGCGCGCCCGAGAGCAGGGCTTTACGCATGGTCACCTCACGGAAATGGGCTGCTGGCGGCACGGCTCGGCCACCTCTGGCAGCAGGGAGTTACCGGACGGTAACGGCAGGTTGACGTGTCCCGCAGGCGAATCTGTGAAGTTCTTTTGTTGCCCCTGCCGGCCTGTGCGCGGGACGAGTTGACGGCGGCCGGGCGCCCGGGCGCGCCGCCCTGTGCCGCCCTCGAGGGCCGCCCCGGACCGGGACGACCCTCGAGGGCGTCAGACCTGCCAGCTGGGCGCTGTCAGTGCCCGGCGTCCTGCCAGGTGCGGCCCACGCCGACGCTCACCTCGAGCGGCACGCTGAGGTCGACGGCAGCGCCCATCTCCTTGCGCACCAACGCTTCCACGGCCTCGCGCTCCCCCGGCGCGATCTCGAGCACGAGCTCGTCGTGGACCTGGAGCAACGTGCGCGACGCCGCCCCGGACTCGCGCAGCGCCGCGTCGACGCGCAGCATGGCGAGCTTGATGATGTCGGCCGCCGACCCCTGGATCGGCGCGTTGAGCGCCATCCGCTCGGCGCCCTCGCGGCGCTGGCGGTTGTCGGACGTCAGGTCGGGCAGGTAGCGGCGGCGCCCGAGCATCGTCTCGGTGTAGCCGGTGCGGCGGGCCTCCTCGACGACGTCACGCAGGTAGTCGCGCACCCCGCCGAACCGCGCGAAGTACTCGTCCATCAGGCCCTTGGCCTCGTCGGTGCCGATCGCGAGCTGCTTGGACAGCCCGAACGCGGACAGGCCGTAGGCCAGGCCGTAGGACATCGCCTTGACCTTGGCCCGCATCTCGGCGGTGACGTCCTCGGGCGCCACGGCGAACACCCGCGAGCCGACGAACCGGTGCAGGTCCTCGCCGGTGCGGAAGGCCTCGATCAGGCCCTCGTCACCGGACAGGTGGGCCATGATCCGCATCTCGATCTGGCTGTAGTCGGCGGACATCAGCGACTCGTAGCCCTCGCCGACCACGAACACCGACCGGATCCGGCGGCCCTCCTCGGTGCGGATCGGGATGTTCTGCAGGTTGGGGTCGGTCGAGGACAGCCGGCCGGTCGCCGCGATGGTCTGCTGGTAGGTCGTGTGGATCCGGCCGTCGTCGGCGACCGACTTGATCAGCCCCTCGACGGTGACCCGCAGCCGGGTGGAGTCGCGGTGGCGCAGCAACGCCTCGAGGAACGGGTGCTCGGTCTTGGCGTAGAGGTCCGTCAGCGCGTCGGCGTCGGTGGTGTAGCCGGTCTTGGTGCGCTTGGTCTTGGGCATGCCGAGCTGGTCGAACAGCACCACCTGCAGCTGCTTGGGCGAGCCGAGGTTGATCTGCTGCCCGCCGATCGCGTCGTAGGCGTCGTCCTGCGCCTCGCGCACCTTGGCGGCGAAGTCGGCCTCGAGGGCCGTGAGGGCGTCGACGTCGGCGGCGATGCCGACCCGCTCCATGCGCGCGAGCACGTCGACCAGCGGCAGCTCGATCTGCTCGATGAGGGAGGCGCCCCCCGTGGCCTGCAGCTGGGTGTCCAGGGCCGCCGCCAGGTCGAGCACCGCCCGGGCGCGGACCATGGCCTCGTCGGCCTCGGCCGCGCCGTCGGCGGCGAAGTCGAGCAGCCCCTGCCCGCCGGTCTCGGCCTCGGCCCGCAGCTCCCGGTTGAGGTTGCGCAGCACGAGGTCGGCCAGGTCGTAGGACCGCTGGTCGGGGCGCACGAGGTAGGCCGCGAGCGCGGTGTCGCTGGTGATCCCGGCCAGGGTCAGCCCGCGGGCGGCGAGCGCCTGGAGCGGGCCCTTGGCGTCGTGCAGCGCCTTGGGCCGGCCCGGGTCGGCCAGCCAGGCGGCGAGCGCCTGCTCGGCCGCCTCGTCGAGCGTGGCCAGGTCGAGGTATGCCGCGTGGTCGCCGGCCGTGGCGATGGCCAGGGCCTCCACGTCGCCGGTGCCGCGGGCCCAGCGCCCGACGACGTGCACGCCGACCCGGGCGCCCGGCCCGGCGTGCTCCTCCAGCCAGCCCGGGACCTCGGCGGGTGCCAGCACGACGCCGTCGACCTCGAAGCCGGAGTCGGCCTCCTCCTCGACGGACTCCAGCGTGGCGAACAGCCGGTCACGCAGGACCCGGAACTCCAGGCCGTCGAAGACCTGGTGCACCTTCTCGCGGTCCCACGGCCTGCGGGCCAGGTCGTCGACCGTCAGCCCCAGGTCGAGGTCGCCGACGAGCTGGTTGAGCCGGCGGTTGCGCAGCACGCCGTCGAGGTGCTCGCGCAGCGACTCCCCCGCCTTGCCCTTGATCTCGTCGACGTGGGCGACGACACCGGTCAGGTCGCCGTAGAGGCCGATCCACTTGGCCGCGGTCTTGGGGCCGACCCCGGGCACGCCGGGCAGGTTGTCGGAGGACTCCCCCACCAGCGCCGCGAGGTCGCTGTAGCGCTCGGGCGGCACGCCGTACTTGGCCTCGACGGCGGCCGGGGTCATGCGGGCCAGGTCGGAGACGCCCTTGACGGGGTAGAGCACGGTGACGTCGTCACGCACCAGCTGCAGCGCGTCGCGGTCACCGGAGCAGATGAGCACCTCCATGCCCTCGGCGCGCGCCTGCGCGGTGAGCGTGGCGATGACGTCGTCGGCCTCGAAGCCCTCGACCTCGACGTAGGGGATGTGGAGCGCGTCGAGCACCTCGTGCAGCAGCGACACCTGCCCCTTGAACTCCGACGGCGTCGCCGAGCGGCCCGCCTTGTACTCGGCGTACTCCTCCGTGCGGAAGGTCTGCCGGGACACGTCGAAGGCGACCGCGACGTGCGTGGGCTGCTCGTCGCGCAGCACGTTGATCAGCATCGACGTGAAGCCGTAGACCGCGTTGGTGCTCTGGCCCGTCGAGGTCGAGAAGTTCTCGACGGGCAGGGCGAAGAAGGCGCGGTAGGCCAGCGAGTGACCGTCGAGGAGCAGGAGTCGGTTCACGCATGGCAGCCTATTGCCACCGACGGACACACAGACGGGCAGGCACACCACCATGGACCACGCAGCACCGCAGGACCGCGTCGTCGCCGGGCTCAACGCGATGAACGCCGGCACGCTCGGCGAGCGGATGGAGATCGAGTTCCTCGAGGCCTCCCCCGAGCGCGTCGTGGCGCGCATGCCGGTCAAGGGCAACACCCAGCCCTACGGCCTGCTCCACGGCGGCGCCAGCGTCGTGCTCGCCGAGACGGTCGGCTCGATCGGCGCCGCGCTGCACGCCGGGCAGGACCGCATCGCCGTCGGGCTGGACATCAACGCCACCCACCACCGGGCTGCCCGCGACGGCTACGTCACCGGCACCGCGACCGCCCTCTCGCTGGGCAACACCCTGGCGTCCTACGACGTGACCATCACCGACGAGGACGGCCGGCGGGTCTGCACCTCGCGGATCACCTGCCTGATCCGCCCCAAGGCGCCCGGCGCCTGAGGCGTCCCCTCCCCCAGCAGGTATGCCGAGGGGGTCCGTCCCGGTCGGGACGGACCCCCTCGTCGTGGGTGCGGTGGCGTGCCCGCCCGGTCAGCCGACGAGCTGGCGGTCGCCCATCCGGCCGGTGCGGGCGCGCAGGGAGCGGCGGCGCTGCTGGAGCACGAGCTCGAGGCCGCCGCGGTGCTCCTCGCCCTGCAGCTTGCGACGCAGCCCGGCCGTCGTGGTGACCCGCTTGACGACGTAGGAGGAGAAGCCGAGGCGGGCGAAGAAGCGGTTGGCGTCGCGGCCCTGGGAGGGCACGCAGGTGGCGATCTGGTCGGCACCGAACCGCTCGGCATACGTCGCCGCGGCGGTGAGCAGGGCCTTGGCCGCACCCTGGCGGCGGGCGGTCTCGGCGACGTAGAGCTGGTCGATGCAGACGCAGGGGGTGTCGGTCAGCCCGGAGAGCGGGCTGTGGGTCAGGACCATGTAGCCGACCGCCTGGCCGTCGTGGAAGGCCAGGTAGGCACGGACGTCCTCGCGGGCCAGCGCCGCGGCCACGCGGCCCTCGCTGGCCGCCCGGGTCGCCGACTCCAGGCTGCCCCCGGCCTCCACCCGCGCCGCCAGCCACAGCTGGGTGAACAGCTCGTTCTGGGAGGGTGACACCGGACGCACGCTGACCTGGGGACGCGACACAGATCCTCCATCGTTGCTGAAACACGTTGCGGCAGTGGGTCCCCCAACCCGAAGGCCCGGACGGATGCCTTCCGGGCCGAGGCAGACTCTAGAGCCAAGAGTCCCACCGGGAGAAGAGCTGGCGGAGAAATCTCCCGCCTGGCCTAGGGTTGGCCGCGTGAGTGGCGCCTTCCCCGGTCTCGGCACGGTCATCAACGTGGTCGCGGTCCTGCTCGGCGCCGGCCTGGGCATGGCCGTGGGGCACCGGCTGCCCGACCGCACCCGCTCGGTGGTCACCGACGTCCTCGGCCTGACCACCCTGCTCATGGCCGGCCTGTCGGCGGTCAGCGTGACCGACCGGGCGTTCACCTCCGCCGTGCCGACCGGGGCCCCGGTGCTCATCGTGCTCGGCAGCCTGCTGCATGGCGGCATCGCCGGTTCCCTGCTGCGGATCGAGGAGCGCCTCGAGGGGCTCGCGGGCGCGATCCAGGCCCGGCTGGCCCGCCGCCCCCGGCTGCTGGGGCTCCAGGAGGCCGGGCAGGGCCAGGAGGCCCGGGAGCGCTTCATCGAGGGCTGGCTCGGCGCCTCCCTGCTGTTCTGCGTCGGCCCGCTGACCATCCTGGGCTCGCTGTCCGACGGCCTCGGCCGCGGCATCGAGCAGCTCGCCCTCAAGTCGGTGCTCGACGGGTTCGCCGCGATGGCGTTCGCCTCGTCCTTCGGCGTGGGCGTGCTGCTGTCCGCGGCCTCGGTGGCCGTCGTCCAGGGCACGCTGACGCTGCTGGGGGTGCTGCTCGGCTCGGTGCTGCCCGACGCGCACATCGCCGCGCTGACCGCGACCGGCGGGCTCATGCTCGTCGGGATCGCGTTGCGGCTGCTGCGCATCCGGGAGGTCCCGGTCGGCGACCTGCTGCCCGCGCTGGTGGTCGCTCCCCTGCTCACCCAGCTGGTCATCGTCCTCAGCTGAGGGGACCGCGGCGGTATGCCGGGTGGCGACCACCCGGCATACCTTCACGTGCCGCGCAGCGGCTAGATGTCACCACCGAGGTAGGCGGCCTTGACCGCGTCGTCGGCCGCGAGCGCGGAGCCGGTGCCCTCGCGCACGATCTCGCCCGTCTCCAGGATGTACGCCCGGTTGGCGCGCTTGAGCGCCTGCGCGGCGTTCTGCTCGACCAGCAGGACCGTGGTGCCCTGGTTGTTGATCTCGGTGACGATGTCGAAGATCTGCGCGATCAGCTTGGGCGCCAGGCCCATCGACGGCTCGTCCAGCAGCAGCAGCCGCGGGCGGGCCATGAGCGCGCGGCCCATGGCCAGCATCTGCTGCTCACCGCCAGACATCGTGCCGGCGGTCTGGTTCATCCGCTCCTGGAGGCGGGGGAACAGCGAGAACACCCGGTCGCGGTCCTCGGCCACGGCCTTGGTCTTGCGGTCCTTGCGGGCGTAGGCGCCCATGTCGAGGTTCTCGTTGACCGTCATGCCCGGGAAGCAGCCCCGCCCCTCCGGGCTCTGGGAGATGCCCAGCACGGGGCGCTGGTGCGGCGGCATGTGGGTGATGTCCTGGCCGTCGAAGCGGATCGTCCCGGCCCGCACCGGGCGCAGGCCGGAGACGGTCTTCATCGTCGTCGTCTTGCCGGCACCGTTGGCCCCGATCAGCGTGACGACCTCACCCTCCTCGACGGTGAAGGTGATGTCGCGGATCGCCTCGATGCGCCCGTAGTTGACGCACAGGCCGTTGACCTCAAGAAGCATTCTCGTCGACTCCCAGGTAGGCGGCGATGACGGCGGGGTTGTCGCGGATCTCGGCGGGCAGCCCCTCGGCGATCTTGCGGCCGAACTCCAGGACCACGATCCGGTCGGTCACGCCCATGACCAGCCGCATGTCGTGCTCGATGAGCAGCACGGTGTAGCCCTGGTCGCGGATGGTGCGGATCAGCTCCATCAGCCGGGCCTTCTCCGCCGGGTTGAAGCCGGCCGCGGGCTCGTCCAGGCACAGCAGCGTGGGGTTGGTGGCCAGCGCCCGGGCGATCTCCAGCCGGCGCTGGTCGCCGTAGGACAGGTTGCGGGCGAGCTCGTTGGCCCGCTTGCTCAGGCCCATGAACTTGAGCAGCTCGCGGGCGCGCTCGTAGCCCTCCTTCTCCTCCCGGCGGTGCTTGGGCAGGCGCAGGATGGCCGACCCGACCCCGGTGGTGTGGTGGGCGTCGGCGCCGACCAGGACGTTCTCCAGCGCGGTCATGGTGCTGAAGAGCCGGATGTTCTGGAAGGTGCGCGCGATGCCGAGCCGGGTGATCTCGTGCCTCTTGCGGCGGCCGAGCGGCTCCCCCTGGAAGCGGACCCCGCCCGAGGTCGGCTGGTAGACGCCGGTCATGACGTTGAAGCAGGTCGTCTTGCCTGCACCGTTGGGGCCGATGAGGCCGAGGATCTCGCCCTCGTTGATGTGGAACGAGACCTCGTTGAGCGCCACGACGCCGCCGAAGCGCAGCGTCACGTCGTCGACCTCCAGCAGCCGGCGCGCGGACGCGCCGGCGCCGGCTGCGGGGCCGGTCGACTCGACCTGGGTCTCGGTCGCGGGAGTGGTCTCAGGCATGTGCGGTCCCCTCCTCCAGGGCATCGATCTCCTCTTCGGACTCGATCGCCCGGACGGCCCTGCGTGGCGGCAGCAGACCCTGCGGCCGGAAGATCGCCAGGGCCATCAGGGCCAGGCCGAAGAGCAGGTAGCGCTCCTCGGACAGGAACCGGAACTTCTCGGGCAGCCACGTCAGCAGGAAGGCCGCCGAGATGACCCCCCACCGGTTGCCCGCGCCGCCGACGACGACCATGGCCACGAACAGCACCGAGTAGAGGATGGTGAAGTTGTCGGGGTTGAGGAACCCCTGGCGAGCCGCGAACAGCGACCCGGACAGGCCGCCGATGCAGGCGCCGATCGCGAAGGCGAGCAGCTTGAACCGGAACGTCGGCACGCCCATGAGCTCGGCGGCGTCCTCGTCCTCCCGGGTGGCCTCCCAGGCCCGGCCGACGCGCGAGTTCTGCATCAGACGGTCGATGAAGATCACGATGATGACGATGGTCAGCGCCAGCCAGTAGTACGGCGTGGCGTCGCGCACGCCGAACTCCAGGAAGGTCGAGGTCGTCGACAGGTCGACCACCGGGGTGCCGCTGGACCAGTCCAGGTGCGGGATGTCGAACAGCGCGAAGCTCTGCGGCGAGGGGATGTTGCTGATGCCCTGCGCACCGCCGAGCCACTCGGAGTTGAGCAGCACCAGGCGGATGATCTCGCCGAAGCCGAGGGTCACGATGGCCAGGTAGTCACCACGGACCCGCAGCGTCGGGGCACCGAGCAGGATGCCGGAGAACATCGCCACGATGATCGCCAGCGGCACGCACAGCGCCCAGGACAGCTTGCCGTGCTGGGAGCCGAAGACCGCGACGGTGAAGGCGCCGATGGCGAAGAAGCCGACGTAGCCGAGGTCGAGCAGGCCTGCGTAGCCGATGACCACGTTGAGGCCGAGGGCGACCAGGGCATAGACCGAACAGCTGAACAGGACGCTCGCGAAGTCGGAGTCGGTGGTCGTGATGAACGGCGGGTTGATGATCGGCAGCAGGTAGACCAGCAGCGCCGCGATGACGAGCAGGACGATCTTGACCGGCTTGGGCAGGCCGGCGACCCGCGCGCGGAACCCGTGGAAGAAGTCGGTGACGGCACTCATGCGCGGGCCTTTCCGAGCGACTCGCCCAACAGGCCGGTCGGGCGGAACAACAGGATGACGATGAGGAGCAGGAAGGCCACGACGTCCTTCCACTGGGTGCCGACCAGCGCCGAGCCGTAGTTCTCGGCGACGCCGAGGATGAGGCCGCCGAGCAGGGCGCCCCGGACGTTGCCGATGCCGCCGAGGACCGCCGCGGTGAACGCCTTGACGCCGAGGATGAAGCCGGCGTTGTAGCGGGTGACACCGATCTTGAGCAGGTAGAGCATCGCGGCGCCACCGGCCATGATCCCGCCGACGAGGAAGGTGATCCGGATGACCCGGTCCCGGTTGACACCCATCAGCGCCGCCGACTCCGGGTCCTGCGCCACGGCCCGGATGCCCCGGCCGAGGCGGGTGCGACTGACGAACTGGTCGAGCACCACCATCATCACCAGCGCGGAGACGAAGACGATGATGTCGATGTTCTTCACGCCGTAGTCGCCGAGCTGGAAGACGACGTGGCTGTCCACGAGGCTCGGCAGGACGGCGTTCTCCCGCGGTCGCCCGACGTAGTCGGCCAGGGTGTTCTGCAGACCGAACCACGCGGCGACCTTGTCGCGCAGGCCCATGAGCTCGGAGAGCACGAAGGATGCGCCGATGGCGGAGATGAGGGCGACCAGGGGCGGCGCGTTGCGCTTGCGCAGCGGCCGGTAGGCGACGTACTCCAGCAGCATGGCGACCACGGCGGACACGATCATGGCCGCCGCGAAGCCGATGATGAGGTAGGCGAAGACCCCCGCACCACTTGCCCGACCCGCCCCGAGCGCGGTGAGCACCCAGACTGCGCCGAAGGTGCCGTACATGAACACCTCGGAGTGGGCGAAGTTGATCAGCCGCAGCACGCCGTAGACCAACGTGTAGCCCAGGGCCACGAGCGAGTAGACCGCGCCGATCGCCAGGCCCGTGATCGTCAGCTCGAAGAAGTGGTGAATCAGGAGGTCCATGCAGGTCCCGTCTCGATGGCGGTGTCGGACAGCGTCAGCATCGGCGTTGGGGGGACTCTAGGCCACCCGGGGCGCCCGCAGAAGGGCCGCTGACGCGCGTGGCGGCCGGAGGCTGGTGCCTCCGGCCGCCACGTCTTGCTGCGGAACCGGCCTGACGGCGAAGGCAGGTGTCGCCGGTTCCCTCAGCACGTCAGGGTCTTACTTGATCTCCTGGTCGGGCACGATCTTGCCGCCGGTGACCTTGTAGGCCCAGACCGTCTTGTCGGACGGCTCGCCCTGGGCGTCGAACTTGATCTGCTTGGTCACGCCCTTGGCGTCGTAGTTGCGCACGAAGGTGTTGACGTCGGACAGGCTGGTCTTGCCGGCGGCGATGGCCGCGAGGAAGACGTTGGCCGCGTCGTAGCCCTCGGCGGAGTAGGTGGCCGGGTCGGAGCCGTAGGCCGCCTTGAACGCCGACTGGAACTCCGGCGCCTTCTCCGGCGGGAGGCAGGGGCAGGTCATGACGGTGCCCTCGGCAGCGGCGCCCGCCGCCTTGATGTAGCCGTCGTCCTTGACGCCGTCGCCGACGACGATGGTGCCCTTCCAGCCCTGCTGGCGCAGCTGCTTGGCGAGGATCGCCGCCTCGGCGTAGTAGCCGCCGTAGAACAGGGCGTCGGCGTTGGACGCCGCCACCTTGGTCACGGTCGCCGAGAAGTCGGTCTGCTTCTGCTGGACCTCGTCGGTGCCCACGACCATGGAGCCGAGGTCACCCTTGACGATGTCGGCCAGGCCCTTGCCGTACTCGGAGGAGTCGTCGGCGACGAACACCTTCTTGGCGCCGAGGGTGTCCTTGATGTACTTGGCGGCCGCCGGACCCTGGGTCGCGTCGTTGCCCAGCATGCGGAAGAAGGTCTTCCAGCCGTTCTGGGACAGCTTCGGGTTGGTCGCCGACGGGGTGATGGTGGTCAGGCCCGCCTTGTCGAAGATCGGGTCGGCGGCCTTGGACTCACCGGAGAACGCGGGGCCGACGATGCCGATGACCTTCTTGTCGCTGACGGCCTTCTGCGCCAGCGCCGGCGCCTGAGCCGGGTCGCCCTGGCTGTCGAAGGTCGTGAGGGTCACCTTGCAGTTGGCGTGCTTCTCGTTGTACTGCTTCACCGCGAGGTCGGCACCGTTCTTGATGTTGATGCCGAGGTTGGCGGCGTCACCGGTGAGAGCACCGAAGAAGCCGATCTTGAGGTCACAGGCCGTGCCGCCACCGGAAGCGGTGCTCGAGCCGCCCTTGGTCCCGCAGCCGGTCAGCACGAGCGCGGCTGCCAGCACCGGCGCGCCGAACTTGATGAGAGAACGCACGAACTCCTCCTGATGCCACGTATGGCGAAGCGCTCAGCGCAACGCTGTGGACCCCCCTCTGCGGGAGGTTTGACGGAACCCTAGACCCCGTCAGGGCATCACGGGCACTGTCTGCGCCCGAACGGTGACCGTGTCGTGACCTTGCGTCTACTCGCCTCCGGACGAACCCGGCATACCGCTGATGACGGCCTCGGCGACCTCGCGCATCCCCAGGCGGCGGTCCATCGCGGTCTTCTGGATCCAGCGGAAGGCGTCGGCCTCGCTGACCTTGAGCCGGCTCATGAGGACGCCCTTGGCGCGGTCGACCAGCTTGCGGGTCTCCAGCCGCTCGCCGAGGTCGGCCACCTCCTGCTCGAGGGCGTGCAGCTCGCTCCAGCGGGACCGGGCGATGTCGATGGCCGGCGCGAGGTCGCCGGCGGTGAACGGCTTGACGACGTAGCCCATGACCCCGGCGTCGCGGGCGCGCTCGACGAGCTCCTTCTGGCTGAACGCCGTGAGCATGACCACCGGGGCGAGGCGCTCGGCGCCGATCCGCTCGGCCGCGCTGATGCCGTCCAGGACCGGCATCTTGACGTCCATGATGACCAGGTCCGGGTGCAGCTCGCGGGTCAGCTCGACAGCCTGCTCGCCGTTGGAGGCCTGGCCGACGACGTCGTAGCCGGACTCCCCCAGCATCTCGGCGAGGTCCATGCGGATCAGGGCCTCGTCCTCCGCGACGACGATGCGCAGCCGAGGCTGCTCCCCCGGGTATGCCGTGTGCTCGGCTGAGGGGGCGGGCGTGGGGTCCGGCGTGGTGGCGTCGTCGTTCACGTCGGCCAGCCTAGCCAGCCGGGCGCCGGTGCCCTGACAACAGTGCCGAGGGCGGGACTTGAACCCGCACGCCCTTTCGGGCAAAGCATTTTGAGTGCTCCGTGTCTGCCATTCCACCACCCCGGCCGGGTGCGGCGTCAGCATAGCGTCCGCCACCAGCGACCCGGACGAGGTGGGCTGCGTCATCTGCAGGTGCGACCGCGCAGGGCCGCGCCGGACGATGACAGCATGGACGGAGTCCCCACGTCTGAGTCCAACAAGGCCCTCGTCCGGCGCCATTTCGAGGAGACCTTCAACCAGCGCCACCTCGCCTCGTGCGACGTGCTGTTCGCCCACGACTTCATCGAGCACGCGGTCGCGCCGTTCGGGCCGGCCGCGCCCGGGCTGGTCGACGGGCCGGCGCACATGCGCCAGACGGTGGAGTGGCTCATCGCGCAGTACCCCGACCTGCACATGCGCATCGAGCAGGTCGTGGCCGAGGGCGACCTGGTCGTGGCCCGGGTCCGCAGCACCGGCACGAACCTGGGGCCGCTCAACGGGGTCATCCCCGCCACCGGGCGCCGGTTCGACTCCTATGCCTGCCACTGGTTCCGCGTGGTGGACGGCCTGCTCGCCGAGCACTGGGCGGTCCGTGACGACCTCACCTCGATGGTGCAGATCGGGGTCATCACCCCGCCCCGCCCGCCGGCCGGGGAGGCCTCCGGGTCGACGAGTGCCGGGTCGACGGGGGCTGGTTCGACGAGGGCGGGGTCATCGGAGGCGGCGGGTGCCGGGGCACCGGCGGCCCGCCGCGCGTGGCGCCCGCAGGCGCCTCCCACCGTGCTGGCGTGAGCCGGCGGCGGTGGCCCGGAGCGGTGGCCGCCTAGAGGTCGAGGTCCTGGTAGGCCGGGGCGACCCGGTTGACCGCGTTGCCCATGCGGTGGACCCGCAGGGCGTTGGTGGAGCCGGGGATGCCGGGCGGGGAGCCGGCGACGATGACCACGAGGTCGCCCTCGACGGCCCGGCCGGACTGCAGCAGGGACACGTCAACCTGCAGGGCCATCTGGTCGGTGTGCTTGGCCATCGGCACCAGGAAGGTCTCGATCCCCCAGGTCAGCGCCAGCTGCGAGCGGGTCGCCTGGTTGGGCGTGAAGGCCAGCATCGGCAGCTTGGAGCGGATGCGGGAGAGCCGCTTGGCCGAGTCGCCGGTGGTCGTGAACGTGACGAGGAACTTCGCGCCGACGAGCTCGCCGATCTCGGCGGCCGCCCGGGTCACCGCACCACCCGTGGTGTGCGGCTTGGTGCCCAGCGGGGCGACCCGGTCGAGGCCGTGCTCCTCGGTGTTCTCGATGATCTTGGCCATCGTCTTGACGGTCTCGATCGGCCAGGCGCCGACGCTGGTCTCGCCCGAGAGCATGAGGGCGTCGGCCCCGTCGAGGACCGCGTTGGCGGCGTCGCTGGCCTCGGCGCGGGTCGGGCGGGAGTTCTCGATCATCGACTCCAGCACCTGGGTGGCGACGATGACCGGCTTGGCGTTGCGGCGGGCGATCTCGATGGCGCGCTTCTGCACCAGCGGGACCTGCTCCAGCGGCAGCTCGACGCCGAGGTCTCCGCGGGCGACCATGACCCCGTCGAAGGCCTCGATGATGTCGGCGAGGTTGTCGACGGCCTGCGGCTTCTCGATCTTGGCGATGACCGGGAGGCGCACGCCCTCCTCGTCCATGATCCGGTGCACGTCCTCGATGTCCTTGGAGGAGCGCACGAAGGACAGGGCGATCATGTCCGCGCGCAGGTGCAGGGCCCAGCGCAGGTCGGCCTCGTCCTTGTCGGACAGGGCGGGGACGCTCACCGCGACGCCGGGCAGGTTGATGCCCTTGTTGTTGGAGACCGTGCCGCCCTCGATGACGACGGTGACCACGTCGGTGTCGGTGACCTCGACGGCCTCGAGCGCCACCTTGCCGTCGTCGATGAGCAGCCGGTCACCGGGGCTGACGTCGCCCGGGAGGCCCTTGTAGGTCGTCGAGACGCGGTCCTGGTCGCCCAGGATGTCGTCGGTGGTGATGGTGAACCGCGCGCCGTTCTCCAGGTGGACCGGGCCGTCGGCGAAGCGGCCGGTGCGGATCTTCGGGCCCTGCAGGTCGACGAGGACCCCGACCGCGCGGCCGGACTCGTCGCTGGCGCGACGGACCTCGAGGTAGACCTTCTCGTGGTCCTCGTAGGCACCGTGGGAGAGGTTGAGCCGGGCCACGTCCATGCCCGCGGCGACCAGCTCCGAGAGCCGCTCGGCCGAGGAGGTGGCTGGTCCCAACGTGCAGACGATCTTGGCGCGGCGCATGGTCAAACCCTATGGGTTACCGGCCCGTAGCACGGAACCGGCCACCCCCTGGGGGCGGCCGGTCCCGACAGGCGGACATGCTCACGCGGTGAGCGGACGGTCCGTGGGGTTGATCGGCCTCGGCAGGGCCGAGGAGCCGGTGAGGAACGCGTCGACGCCGTGCGCGGCAGCCCGCCCCTCGGCGATGGCCCAGACGATCAGCGACTGCCCGCGTCCGGCGTCGCCGGCGACGAAGACACCCGGCACGGAGGTCTGGAAGTCCTTGCCCCGCTTGATGTTCGAGCGCTCATCGAGCTCGACGCCGAGCTGCTCGACCACGCCGGTGCCCTGCGGGCCGAGGAAGCCCATGGCCAGCAGCACCAGCTGGGCCGGGATCTCCCGCTCGGAGCCCTCGACCTCGGCGAAGCCCTTCTCGCCCATCTCGACCTCGACCACCCGCAGCGCCCGCACGTTGCCGTCCTCGTCGCCGAGGACCTCCTTGGTGCTGGCCGCGTAGACCCGGTCGCCGCCCTCCTCGTGGGCGCTGGCCACGCGGAAGAGCATCGGGTAGGTCGGCCACGGCTGACCGGCGGGGCGGTCCTGCGGCGGGCGGGGCATGATCTCCAGCTGGGTGATGGACCGGGCGCCCTGACGGATCGCGGTGCCGAGGCAGTCCGCGCCGGTGTCGCCGCCGCCGATGATGATGACGTCCTTGTCGGTGGCCACCACCTGGTCCTGCACCTGCTCCCCCAGGGCGACCCGGTTGGCCGGCGGGAGGAAGTCCATCGCCTGGACGATGCCGCCCAGCTCGCGCCCCGGCACCGGCAGGTCGCGCGGCACGGTGGCGCCGACGGCCAGGACCACCGCGTCGTAGCGCTGGCGCAGCTGCGCGCCGGTGATGTCCTCGCCGACGCTGACACCGCTGCGGAAGCGGGTGCCCTCGGCCTTCATCTGCTCCAGGCGCCGGTCCAGGACGGACTTCTCCATCTTGAACTCGGGGATGCCGTAGCGCAGCAGGCCGCCGGGCTTGTCCTCGCGCTCGAACACCGCGACGGTGTGGCCCGCCCGGGTCAGCTGCTGGGCGGCGGCCAGGCCGGCCGGGCCCGAGCCCACGACGGCCACGGTCTTGCCGGAGAGCCGCTCCGGCGGCTGCGGCGTGACCGTGCCGGCGTCGAACGCCCGCTCGATGGTGGTCACCTCGACCTGCTTGATCGTCACCGCGGGCTGGTTGATGCCCAGCACGCAGGCGGTCTCGCACGGCGCCGGGCAGAGCCGGCCGGTGAACTCCGGGAAGTTGTTCGTGGCGTGCAGGCGCTCGATCGCCTCGCGCCAGTCGCCCTTCCAGGCCAGGTCGTTCCACTCCGGGATGAGGTTGCCCAGCGGGCAGCCGTTGTGGCAGAAGGGGATGCCGCAGTCCATGCAACGCCCGGCCTGGCGCTGCAGCTGCGCGACCTCCTGCTCCTCGTAGACCTCGCGCCAGTCCTTGATCCGGACCGGCACCGGCCGGCGAGTCGGCAGCTCACGCTCACGCGTCGTCAGGAAACCCTGAGGGTCAGCCACGAGAAGCCTCCATGATCCGCTCCCACACCTGGGTGCCGTTGGGGTCGAGTCCCTCGGACTCGGCCGCAGCCCGCACGTCGAGCACGCGTTGGTAGTCGCGTGGCAGCACGAGCGTGAAGCGGCTCTTGACGTTGTCCCAGTCCGCCAGCAGGCGTGCCGCCACGGCGGAGTCGGTCCACTCCCGGTGCCGCGTGAGCAGCTCGTGGACCGCCTTCTCGTCGCCCTCCCGCAGCGGGGTGAGGTCGACGAGCTCGGTGTTGACCCGCTCGGGGCGCAGGTCGAGGACGTAGGCCACGCCACCCGACATACCGGCGGCGAAGTTGCGGCCGGTCGGGCCGAGCACGAGGACCGCGCCACCGGTCATGTACTCGCAGCCGTGGTCGCCCACGCCCTCCACGACGGCGGTCGCGCCGGAGTTGCGCACGCAGAACCGCTCGCCCACCTGGCCGCGCAGGAACAGCTCACCGGTCGTGGCGCCGTAGCCGATGACGTTGCCGGCGATGACGTTGTGCTCGGCGGTCAGCGAGGCGCCGCGCTCGGGGCGGACGACCACCCGGCCGCCGGACAGGCCCTTGCCGACGTAGTCGTTGGCGTCGCCGAACAGCCGGATGGTCACCCCGGCCGGCAGGAACGCGCCCAGGGACTGGCCGGCCGAGCCGTTGAGGGAGATGTCGATGGTGCCGTCGGGCAGCCCCTCGGGGTGGGCCTTGGTCACCTCGTGCCCGAGCATCGTGCCGACGGTGCGGTTGACGTTGCGCACCGGCAGCTCGACCCGCACCGGCTCCCCCCGCTGCAGCGCGTCCTGGCCGAGCTGGATGAGGGTGTGGTCGAGCGCCTTCTCCAGGCCGTGGTCCTGGCCGGCGGTGTTGTATCGCGCGGAGCCGTCCGTGGGCACGACCTCGGTGAGGATCGGGGTCAGGTCCAGGCCGCTGGCCTTCCAGTGCTCCACCGCCCGGGCTGTGTCGAGCAGCGAGACCTGCCCGACCGCCTCGTCGATGCTGCGGAAGCCCAGCGCGGCGAGGTGCTCGCGGACCTCCTCGGCGATGTACTCGAAGAAGGTCTCGACGAACTCCGGCTTGCCGGAGAAGCGCGCCCGGAGCTCGGGGTTCTGGGTGGCGATGCCGACCGGGCAGGTGTCGAGGTGGCAGACGCGCATCATGATGCAGCCGCTGACCACCAGCGGGGCGGTGGCGAAGCCGAACTCCTCGGCGCCGAGCAGCGCGGCGATGACCACGTCGCGGCCGGTCTTGAGCTGGCCGTCGACCTGCACCACGATCCGGTCGCGCAGGCCGTTGAGCACCAGCGTCTGCTGGGTCTCGGCCAGGCCGAGCTCCCACGGGGCGCCGGCGTGCTTGAGCGAGGTCAGCGGGGAGGCGCCGGTGCCGCCGTCGTGGCCGGAGATCAGCACCACGTCGGCGTGCGCCTTGGAGACCCCCGCCGCGACCGTGCCGACGCCGACCTCGGAGACGAGCTTGACGTGCACGCGCGCCTGCGGGTTGGCGTTCTTGAGGTCGTGGATCAGCTGGGCCAGGTCCTCGATCGAGTAGATGTCGTGGTGCGGCGGCGGGGAGATGAGGCCCACGCCCGGCGTCGAGTGCCGCGTCCTGGCCACCCACGGGTAGACCTTGTGGCCGGGCAGCTGGCCGCCCTCGCCCGGCTTGGCGCCCTGGGCCATCTTGATCTGGATGTCGTCGGACTGGGTCAGGTAGAGGCTGGTGACACCGAACCGGCCCGAGGCGACCTGCTTGATCCGCGAGCGCCGGGCGGGGTCGAGCAGCCGGTCGACGTCCTCGCCGCCCTCGCCGGTGTTGGAGCGCCCGCCGAGGTTGTTCATCGCCACGGCCAGCGTCTCGTGCGCCTCCTGGCTGATCGAGCCGTAGCTCATCGCGCCGGTGTTGAAGCGCTTGACGATCTCGCTGACCGGCTCGACCTCGTCCAGCGGCACGGGGGTGCGCCCTTCGGAGGCCAGCTCGAACAGG
Source organism: Oryzihumus leptocrescens (assembly GCF_006716205.1). Lineage (GTDB taxonomy): Bacteria > Actinomycetota > Actinomycetes > Actinomycetales > Dermatophilaceae > Oryzihumus > Oryzihumus leptocrescens. The sequence goes on from NZ_VFOQ01000001.1 coordinate 2,194,096, forward strand.
CCGCGCAGGGTCATCAGCCGCTCGGACTGCTCGTCGACGCGGGAGGTGTACTGCCGGAAGACGTCGAAGCGCCGTGCCCGGGTGGAGTGCTGGAGCCGGAAGACCGTCTCGGGGTCGAACAGGTGCGGCTCACCCTCGCGGCGCCACTGGTACTCCCCGCCGACCTCGAGCTTGCGGTGCGGCAGCCGCACCCCGTCCGGCGGGTAGGCCCGGGCGTGGCGGGCGGCGGCCTCGGCGGCGAGCACCTCGAGGTCGACGCCGCCGAGCTGGGTGACGGTGCCGGTGAAGTAGCGCTGGACCAGCTCCGGGGACAGGCCGATCGCCTCGAAGACCTGCGCGCCGCGGTAGGACGCCACGGTGGAGATGCCCATCTTGGACATCACCTTCAGCACGCCCTTGCCCAGCGCCTTGATGAGGTTGGCCACGGCCTTCTCGGCGCTGACGTCGGCGAGCTGGCCGGAGCGGACGAGGTCCTCCACGGTCTCCATGGCCAGGTAGGGGTTGACCGCGGCGGCGCCGTAGCCGATGAGCAGGGCGACGTGGTGCACCTCGCGCACGTCGCCCGCCTCGACGATGAGTCCGACCTGGGTGCGGGTCTTCTCCCGGATGAGGTGGTGGTGGACCGCGGAGGTCAGCAGCAGCGACGGGATCGGGGCGAGGTCACGGCCGGAGTCACGGTCGGAGAGCACCACGAAGCGCGCTCCCCCGGCGATGGCCTCCGACACCTCGGCGAAGATCTCCTCCAGCCGGGCCTGCATCGCGGCCGCGCCGGCGGACACGTCGTACAGGCCCTTGACCACGTGGGTCGCATAGCCGGGCAGGTCGCCGTCGGCGTTGATGTGGACGATCTTGGCCAGGTCGTCGTTGTCGATGACCGGGAACGGCAGCACGACCTGCCGGGCGTGGGCCGGGGTCGCGGTCAGCGCGTTGCCCTCGGGGCCGATGACCGTGCCCAGGGAGGTGACCAGCTCCTCGCGGATGGCGTCCAGCGGCGGGTTGGTGACCTGGGCGAACAGCTGGGTGAAGTAGTCGAACAGCAGCCGCGGGCGGTCCGAGAGCACCGCGATCGGGGTGTCCGTGCCCATCGACCCCAGGGGCTCGCCGCCGGTCCTCGCCATCGGCGACAGCAGGATCTTGAGCTCCTCCTGGGTGTAGCCGAACGTCTGCTGGCGCCGGGCCACCGACGCCGCGGTGTGCACGATGTGCTCACGCTCGGGCAGGTCGGCGAGGTGGATCAGGCCGGCGTGCAGCCACTCGTCGTAGGGGTTCTCGGCCGCCAGCGAGGCCTTGACCTCGTCGTCGCTGACGATCCGGCCGTGCTCGGTGTCGACGAGGAACATCCGCCCGGGCTGCAGCCGCCCCCGGCGCACGACCCGCTCCGGCTCCAGCTCGAGCACCCCGGCCTCGGAGGCGAGCACCACCAGGCCGTCGTCGGTCACCCAGTAGCGGCCCGGGCGCAGGCCGTTGCGGTCCAGCACGGCGCCGATGACGGTGCCGTCGGTGAAGGTCACGCAGGCCGGGCCGTCCCACGGCTCCATGAACGTGGAGTGGAACTCGTAGAACGCCCGCCGGGCGGGGTCCATGTCCTCGTGGTTCTCCCACGCCTCCGGGATCATCATGAGCACGGCGTGCGGCAGCGAGCGGCCGCCCAGGTGCAGCAGCTCCAGGGCCTCGTCGAAGCTGGCCGAGTCCGACGCCTCCGGGGTGCAGATCGGGAAGAGCCGCTCGAGGTCGCCGGGGATGATGTCGCTGGCGAGCTGGCTCTCGCGGGCCCGCATCCAGTTGCGGTTGCCCTTGACGGTGTTGATCTCGCCGTTGTGGGCGATCAGCCGGTAGGGGTGGGCCAGTGGCCAGGACGGGAAGGTGTTGGTCGAGAAGCGGGAGTGGACCAGCGCCAGCTCGGTGGCGAACCGGCGGTCGGACAGGTCGGGGAAGAACGGCTCGAGCTGGCCCGTGGTGAGCATCCCCTTGTAGACGAGGGTGCGGCACGACAGCGACGGGAAGTAGACCTCGGCCTCGCGCTCGGCCCGCTTGCGCAGGCAGAACGCCATCCGCTCCAGGCCCAGGCCGACGACGCGGCCCGCGGCGGCGGTGACGAACAGCTGGCGGAACACCGGCATGCAGGCCCGCGCGGTCTCCCCCACCAGGTCGGCGTCGACCGGCACGTCGCGCCAGCCGACGACCCGCAGGCCCTCCTCGGCGGCCAGCGCCTCGATGGTCGCGACGGTCTCCGCCTGCTCCTGCGGCTCGACCGGCAGGAAGGCGATGCCCACGGCATACGCGCCCTGGGCCGGCAGCTCGAAGTCGACGACCTCGCGCAGGAAGCCGTCGGGGACCTGGGTGAGGATGCCGGCGCCGTCGCCGACCTCCGGGTCGGCGCCGGTCGCGCCACGGTGCTCGAGGTTGCGCAGCGCCGTCAGCGCATGGTCGACGATGTCGTGCCCGGCGCTGCCCCGCATCGTGGCGACGAGGGCCACGCCGCAGGCGTCGTGCTCGTTCGCGGAGCTGTACAGCCCCTGGTTCGCGGGCTGCGCGGAGAAGCGCGAGAAGGCAGACATGGCTGCGAAGTCACCGTCCTTGAAACTGTCACGAGGAGCACTCGGGCACCGGCTGGACGGCGTTGGCCAGCATGGTCCGAGCAGGATAGCCGAGAGTGGCGATGTCCTGACAGCTGGGACAGATCAGTCCGGATCGTGAGACGAACCCCGGTCCGCAGCACGCGCGCCCGCGTCAGAGGTATGCCGGGCCGCCGGGCCCGCGGGCACGGTCGCCTCCCCCGCGCTGACCTCGGCATCCTCGCCCGGGGCCGTCTCCGGGGCGGCCGTGGCGGTGTCCTTCCCGGCCGCCGCAGCCCGCCGCCCGAAGCGCCACCACAGCGCGAGGCCGAACAGGAACACGAGGACGGAGGTCCACACGTTGAGACGCAGCCCGAGGATGTGGTTGGCCTCGTCGGTGCGCATCAGCTCGATGACCAGCCGGCCGGCGGTGTAGAGCATGACGTAGAGGGCGAACACCCGGCCCGGGACGAGCGGGCGGCCGGCGGCACGCAGCCGCCGCTCGAGGAGCACGATCGCCAGGGCGATCAGCAGGCACCACAGCGACTCGTAGAGGAACGTGGGCTGGAAGGTGCCGAGCACGACCGGCTTGCCGGAGGCGTCGACGACGGCCTTGCCGGCAGCCTGGTCCCACTGGTGGATCTCCAGGCCCCAGGGCAGCGAGGTGCGCCCGCCGTAGAGCTCGTTGTTGAACCAGTTGCCCCAGCGCCCGAACGCCTGGGCGACGGCCACGCCCGGGGCGGCCGCGTCGATGAAGTCCAGGAAGCGGACGTGCTGGCGCCGGCACCCGATCCAGGCGCCGACGGCGCCCAGCGCGACCGCGCCCCAGATGCCGAGGCCGCCGTTCCAGACCTTGAACGCGTCCATCGGGTGGCCGCCAGGCCCGAAGTAGGGCTGCCACGAGGTCGCCAGGTGGTAGAGCCGGCCGCCGACGATGCCGAACGGGACCGCCCAGGCCGCGACGTCCAGCGCCTGGCCGGACGTGCCGCCGCGGTCCTCCAGGCGGCGCTGGGTGATCCAGACGGCCACGACGATGCCGGCCAGGATGCACATCGCGTAGGCCCGGATCGGGAAGAACCCGAGGTACCACACGCCCTGCGTCGGGCTGGGGATGCTCGCGGCCAGGGCGGTGGTCACTTCGTGGCTGCCTTGACCTGGTCGGTGAGGTACTGCTGCGAGAGCTGCTGCAGCGGCAGGTCCTTGCCGTTGAGCTTGAGCGTCGGCGTGGAGAAGACGCCGGCCTTCTCCGCCGCGGTCTCGACGTCCTTGGCGTAGCCCAGGTGCGTCTTGGCGTCGAAGCACTTCGTCCAGGTGGTCAGCGCGGAGCCGCTGATGCCTGCCTTGCTGGCGAAGCCCATGAGGTCGGCGTCGGTGTAGCCGGCACCCTCCTGCGCGGGCTGGTTGGCGTAGACCACCCCGTGGTAGTCGAGGAACTTGCCCTGGTCAGCGGCACACGCCGCCGCGGCGGCCGCGCGGACCGAGGAGTCGTTGCCGAGCTTGGCGTCGAGGAAGCTCATCATGTGCACGACCAGCTTGATGTCACCGGCCTTGGCCATCGAGGAGATCTGCTGGCCGAAGACCTGCTCGAGCTTGCCGCACACCGGGCACTGGAAGTCCTCGTAGAGGTCCAGGGTCGGGGCACCCGCCTTGGCGGTCGAGGCGTTGGCGACGATCCCGCCGCCGGTGCCGGTGGCGCCCTGGGGCAGCGCCGAGGAGCCGCTCGCCCCGCTCGAGCCGCTGCCGCTGCCGCTGCTCCCGAGGATCACCGCGAGCACGATCCCGATGATCGCCACGGCGGCGACGACGCCCCCGATGAGGATGCGGTTGGGGCCCTGCTTCGGCGCGGCGGCCTTGAGCTTGGCCGAGGCGTCGGGTCGCGAGGTCATGCGTGCTCCTGTCCGAACAGACGGTGGTCGAGGCCGTACGCGGTGCGTGGCCGGACGGTCAGCCACGCGGCGCAGAGCAGCAGCCCGGCGTCGCGGAGGACTTCCGAGAGGTAGTGCGTCTGGGAGGCCGCGATGGTTCCCCCGCCGCCGAAGCAGCCGCAGTCGATCGACAGCCCGCGGGCCCACGCCGAGATGATGCCGATCTCGAAGGCGACCATGAGCAGGCCGCCGAGCACCGCGGCCACCCGGGTGAACAGCCCGGCGAGCAGCAGCAGCCCGAGGAGGATCTCGAAGACCGGCAGGGCGTGCCCGATGACCCCGGCGAGGTCATAGGGCAGCAGCTGGTAGGCCCGCACGGCCATGGCCGACTGGGCCGGGGAGGCCACCTTCAGCCCGCCGGCGACCACCAGCACGCCACCGAGGGCGAGCCGGGCCACGAGGCCCACCAGGTCGGCGCGCCGCTCCCCCCGCCGGGACGCCACGGCCTCAGCGACCCTTGCGGACACCGGCGGCCAGCTCAGCGGCGAGGTCACGGAGCGCGGCGATACCTCCGGCCCGGTCGCCGCCCCCCTCCGCGTCGGACAGGGCGCGCACCAGGGCGGACCCGACGATGACACCGTCGGCGAAGGCACCGACCTCGGCCGCCTGGGCACCGGTGGAGACGCCCAGCCCGACGCAGACCGGCTTGTCGGTCGCGGCGCGGGCCCGGGTGACGAGCTCCTCGGCGGCGTCCCCGACCGCCGCGCGGGCGCCGGTGACGCCCATGACCGCGGTGGCGTAGACGAAGCCGCGGCACGCCTCGGCGGTGCTGCGCAGGCGCTCGTCGGTCGAGCTCGGCGCGACGAGGAAGACCCGGTCGAGGTCGTGCCGCGCGGCGGCGTCGATCCACTCCTGGCCCTCGTCCGGGATGAGGTCGGGGGTGATGAGCCCGGCGCCACCGGCGGCCGCGAGGTCCGTGGCGAACCGGTCCACGCCGTAGCGCAGGACCGGGTTCCAGTAGGTCATGACCAGCGCCGGGGCACCGGCGTCGGCCACCGCGCGGACGGCGGTGAAGACGTCGGCCAGGCGGGTGCCGCCCTTGAGCGCGGCGTCCACCGCGTGCTGGATCACCGGACCGTCCATCAGCGGGTCCGTGTAGGGCACGCCGATCTCGACGATGTCGACCCCGGCCTCGACCATGGCGACCATGGCCTCGATCGAGCCGGGCACGTCCGGGTAGCCGACCGGCAGGTAGCCGACCAGGGCGGCACGCCCCTCGGCCCGGGTCCGCTCCAGGACCTCCGCGACGCTGCTCACCAGCCACTCCCCTCGGCCTGCTCGACCGGTTCCTCCGCCTTGAGCTGCTCGGCCTCGACCAGCTCCTCCTCGCTGACCAGCCCGAACCAGCGCGCGGCGGTGTCGACGTCCTTGTCCCCCCGGCCGGAGAGGTTGACCAGCACGATGCCGTCGGGGCCGAGCTCGCGGCCGATCCGGAGGGCACCGGCGAGGGCGTGGGCGCTCTCGATCGCCGGGATGATGCCCTCGGTGCGGCACAGCAGCGCGAACGCGTCCATCGCCTCGCTGTCGGTCACCGGGTAGTACTCGGCCCGCCCGGAGTCCTTGAGGAACGCGTGCTCCGGGCCGACGCTGGGGTAGTCCAGCCCGGCCGAGACCGAGTGGGACTCCAGCGTCTGGCCGTCCTCGTCCTGCAGCACGTAGGTGAAGGCGCCGTGCAGCACACCGGGCACCCCGGTGCTGAACCGGGCGGCGTGGTGGCCGGTGTCGACACCCTCGCCGCCGGCCTCGAGGCCGACCAGGCGCACCGAGGCGTCGTCGATGAACCGGTGGAAGATGCCCATCGCGTTGGAGCCGCCGCCCACGCAGGCACAGACGGCGTCGGGCAGCCGGCCGACGAGGTCGAGCACCTGGGCCCGCGCCTCGACGCCGATGATGCGGTGGAAGTCGCGCACCATCTCGGGGAACGGGTGCGGGCCGGTGACGGTGCCGATGAGGTAGTGCGTGTCGGCGACGTTGGTCACCCAGTCGCGCATCGCCTCGTTGATCGCGTCCTTGAGCGTGGCGCTGCCGGTCGAGACGGGCACCACCTCGGCGCCGAGCAGGCGCATGCGGGCGACGTTGAGCGCCTGCCGCTTGGTGTCCTTCTCGCCCATGTAGACGGTGCAGGACAGCCCGAGCAGCGCCGCGGCGGTCGCGCTGGCGACGCCGTGCTGGCCGGCACCGGTCTCGGCGATGATCCGGCTCTTGCCCATCCGCTTGGTCAGCAGCGCCTGGCCGAGCACGTTGTTGATCTTGTGCGAACCGGTGTGGTTGAGGTCCTCGCGCTTGAGCAGGATGCGGGCACCGCCGGCGTGCTCGGCGAACCGGGGCACCTCCGTGATGAGGCTGGGCCGGCCGGTGTAGGTCCGGTGCAGCCGCTCGAGCTCACCCTGGAAGGCGGGGTCGACCGCGGCCTTCTTCCGCGCCTCGTCGAGCTGCTCCAGGGCAGCCACGAGGGCCTCGGGGACGAAGCGACCGCCATACGCGCCGAAGCGCCCCTCGCGGTGCGAGGGCTGGGACTGGCTCATCACACTCCTTGCTTGCGCAGTGCCGGGTGGGCACCTGCGGCGATCAGGTCGGCCACGGCCTCGCGCGGGTGGCCGCCGGTCACGAGGCTCTCCCCCACGAGCACGGCGCCGGCGCCCGAGCGGGCGTACTCGAGCACGTCGTGCGGGCCGCGGACGCCGGACTCGGCGACCTTGACGATGCCGGTGGGGATCATCGGGGCGATCCGCGCGAAGGTCGACCGGTCGACCTCGAGGGTCTTGAGGTTGCGGGCGTTGACGCCGATGACGCGGGCGCCGGCGGCGACCGCCCGCTCGGCCTCCTCCTCGTCGTGCACCTCCACGAGGGCGGTCATGCCGAGGGACTCGGCCCGCTCCCGCAGGCCGACGAGGGTGTCCTGGTCGAGGGCCGCGACGATCAGCAGGATGACGTCGGCGCCCCAGGCCCGCGCCTCCCACACCTGGTAGGAGGAGACCATGAAGTCCTTGCGCAGCACCGGGACGTCGACGGCGGCGCGCACCGCGGCGAGGTCCTCGAGGCTGCCGCCGAAGCGGCGCTGCTCGGTCAGCACGCTGATCACGCTCGCGCCACCGGCGGCGTAGTCGGCAGCCAGGCCGGCGGGGTCCGCGATCATCGCCAGCGCACCCTTGCTCGGGCTGGAGCGCTTGACCTCGGCGATCACCTTGACGCCCCCCGCCGCGCTCAGCACCGCGAACCCGTCCTTGGGCGGGTCGACCCGGGCGACCCGTGCCTTGAGCTCGTCCAAGGACGTGCGCGCCTGCCGGACCGCGAGGTCCTCCCGGACTCCGTCGATGATCTCGTCAAGAACGCTGGGCACCCGTCAAGGCTAGCCGCGCCGTCCCGTCCATCCGAATCGACCCCACACGAGCGGCCGCACTGGGGCGGCGCTCAGGCCGGCGAGAGCGCGGTCCAGCCCGGCACGTTGCGCAGGACCCAGAACACGACGATGCCGGCCAGCAGCACCCAGATGCTCCACCCCGGGGCGACCCGGCGCGGCACCCGCCCGGTCACGGTGCGTTCGACCCACAGCACCCACGACATCAGCAGATAGGGCACGACCAGCACGGCCAACGGGTTGCGGGCCAGCGCACCGGCGAGGTCCAGGTGGGCCAGGTCATGCAGCGCGCGCAGCGACCCGCACCCGGGGCAGTACCAGCCGGTGACGGCCAGGAACGGGCAGGTCGGGTAGTGCCCGGGCTGGTTCGGGTCGACCGCCGCGAGGTATGCCGCGGCCGCCAGCCCGGCCGCGCCGACCGCCAACGGCAGGAAGAGCCCGCGCCACGACCGCAGTGCTGCAAGTGTGGACACGGGCTCTTCCTCCGGCTCCGCCGCCACGGGCGACGGTGACGCTGCTAGTTGGTGGCCATGCCGCTCCTGGCGGCGTTGATCTGGAACGGCACCGCGATGGCGATGGCGATGATGCCCGCCACGACCGTGACGATGGTCCAGGTCTTGGCGCGCTGCGATGCCTGCTGGGAGCCAGCGTAGTCACCGGCCTGCCACTTGCTGTTGACCTGCGAGGCGAAGACGATCGCCACAATGCCCAGGGGTACGCAGCAGAGGATGCAGGCGAGGATCGACTGCACCAGGTAGTTCTTCGGCGGCGCACCAGCGGGGCCCTGGCCGGGCATGCCCTGGGCGGGCGGCGGCGGAGGCGGGGGCGGGGGCGTCTGGCCGTAGTCGGACATGGAGGTGGTCCCCTGTTCGTCGGTGCGCACCGGTCTGGCGCATCTGCGCCCCGACCCTAGCCGCACAGACACCGCACAGTTCGGCGAGACACGCGCCCCCGGCGGCAGCCGGAAGCGGACAGCAGCAGGCCCGGACAGCAAGAGGCCCGGACAGCAAGACGCCCGGGCCGCGGCGCGGTCCGGGCGTCCTGGCAGGCGGTGACGTCAGCGGATCGCGGTCGTTCCCTCCGCGGCCTCCGGCTTGTGCTGGCCGAAGCCGGCCATCGCGAGCACCTTGCCGGCGATGACGCCGACGAGGACGAGGACACCACCGGCGACGAACATCCACACGGACGCGAGGACGACGGCCAGGGACATGATCGCCGACGCGACCAGCAGGATGGTGACGGCGGTCCAGGCAGCGACGCTGTGTCCGTGTCCGTGCTCGGCCATGAGGGTTCTTCTCCTTGTGCGGTCTGACGTTGGGGGACATTGTGTCAGCGCCGCACGCCTGACGGCACAGGGGGCGGCACGCCTCGCCGCCCGGCCCGCGACGGGGCGGCCCGTCAGGGCAGCAGCCCCCGCACCACCAGCCGCCCGGGACGCTCCTGCCCCCAGGCGATGACGACGTCACCGCCGACGAGCACCCGCGGCCCCCCGAACAGGGCCGGCTCCACCGCCCGGAAGAGCGGGGAGCGCCTCCCGCTGAACGCCGTGAACGCGTAGTCCTCGGCTCCGACGTCCTGGCCGTCGACGTGGCTGACCCCGCCCGGACCGGGCGCACTGGTGAGGACGCCACCGGCGAGCACGACGGGGGCCGCGGCCCCGACACCGGTGGCGGACCGCGCCGCGGCACCGTCGGGACGCGCATCCGGGCCGGTCAACGTGCGAACGGCGCCGGTGGCCAGGTCCAGGACGCGCGTGGGGACCTCGGCCCCGGGGTCGTGGTCGGGCCGGAACGCGAGCAGCGACGGGGTGACGAGGGCGGCGTCGAAGGTGTCGAGCCGCCGCAGCACCCGACCAGTGCTGAGGGCGAAGACGGTGCTCGATGGTGTCCGTGCGGCATCCACCTGCAAAAGCAGCCGGTCACCCAAGACGGTGGCTCTGGCGACGGCGTCACTCTCCCCGGCCGGGACGTCGGCCCGCCACGCCTGGCGGCCGGTGTGGTCGACCGAACGCAGGGTGACACGGCCTGCCGCGCCTTCCCCGCAGATCTCCTCGAGCACCCAGCCGGTGGGGGTAGCGAAGGCGGCGTCGGGCCGGCGAGCCGGCAAGCAGGACGGGTCCAGCGGCAGGGTGAGCTCGTGGCCGGTGCCCAGGTCGGTCTGCACCAGCCGGTGACCCACGTCCTCCCTCAGCGCCCAGGCCCCGCTGACCAGGGCCGCGCCGTCGTCGCCGCCCCGCCCCGGGCCGGCGTTGGCGACATCGGGGCCGACGTAGCTGAACTGACCGCTGCCGGCGTCGAGCACCACCTGCCAGCCGGTGAGGTCCTCGCCGCGTCCGGCCCCGACCTGGGGGTGGCAGGGCAGCGGGGTCCCGTCGGCCGAGACCCGCGGCTGCGGCGTGACGACTACTGCGTCGCCGGCGGCGTTGAACGCCGCCCGGACCAGGCAGGCGCCGTCGCGACCGTAGCTCCACAGGGTCCGGCCGGAGCGCGCCTCGAGCACGCGCACGGTGCTGCCATCGTTGACCAGGACCCCCTGGGGTCCCGTGGCCACCACCGCCCCACGAGCCAGGGTCTGCGTCCACCCGACCCGGGTCAACGTCGCCGGCAACGGCCGTCCGGGGACGGGCTGGCCGGCGACGGTCGTGTGGTGCACGGGCCAGGACCGGTAGGTGGACTCGATGGCGACACCGCCGGCTGCGACGGCCAGAGCCGGCACCAGGAGCGCCGCCGCCCTGGTGAGGAGCCGCCGGTTGCCGGCCAGCCCCGACGCCGGATGCGGGACCGGCACGACCAGCAGGACGACCCCGGCCAGGACGACCAGGGCGCCGAGCCCGTGCCACAGCGGCACGGCACTCGGCCACCCGGTGCGCGACTCCAGCGACCAGCCGTGGGCTGACATTCCCAACAGGGCCAGCGCGAGGACGACGGCCACTGCCGCGACGAACCGGACCTGTCGGGTGGCCTCGTCGAGGGAGGCCTCCTGCGGGCCCCAGGCCTGCTGAGCCGCCTGCTGGCGCCGCAGTGACCACAGTCGGGAGGCGAGCACCAGCAGCACCACCACGAGTGCGACGACCCAGAACCGCTGGTGGTCCGGGGGCCAGAACGGGTTGGGCTCCACCGGGCCGAACGCGCCCCAGACCAGGGTGAGCGCTCCGGCGACACTCGCAGCCACCCCCGACCATCGCCAGGCGCTGGCACCAGCCCGCCCGGTGTTGTTGCCCGTACGGCCTTCCAGCACGGCTACTTCGACCACGACTCCCCCAAGGCTTGTCAGCGCGGCCCCCCGCCGCGGACCCACACCCTAGTGGGCGGGCCTCACTCCTGGGTGGGGTCCTCGCCCCGGGAGATCTGGTCCCAGGCCGAGACCTCGCGCCGCTGACCCCGGGGGGACGCCGGGGCACCAGCGTCAGGGCCGTCCACCGGCGCACCGCCAGGCCCGGGGCTGTCGGCGCCGGGGCCGCCGGTGCCGGGGTGGTCCGTGCCGGACGGTGAGCCGGCAGCATCGGGCGACGGCGCGTCATACCGGCTGGACAGGCCGGCCCACTTCCGGCCGCCGGCCAGGGCGGCCAGCCCGCCCAGGGCCACCGCCAGCGCGGCGAGGCCGGCGACCCAGACCCACACGGTCAGCGTGCCGTGCGCGGGGACCGAGCCGGTGCGGCCGGTGCTCGAGGCGGCGAGGCGGCCGAGCGCGGCGCCGGGGTCGGCGACGACGATGCCGATGACCGCGAGGGCGAGCACGCCGGCGAGCAGCGCCGCGACGCTGGCGACCACCCGCACCACCCGGCCCGCGGTCGCCGCCGCCACGGCAGAGGCGGCGCCGACGAGGGCCGCGGCCAGGACGCCCGGCGCGACCTGCGAGCCGGTGCCGTGGACCATGCTCGCGCCCAGCACCGCGTCGCTGACCGAGCCCTCCAGCCAGGTGCGCGAGCCGGTGACGAGCAGGACGCCCGCCCCGAGCAGCACCAGCAGGAGGACGACGCGCTTGGAGGTCAGGCGGGTCACGGCGCCCTCAGCCCGGACGCCGAGGCCACGGCACGCAGCGCGGCGGCGGCCTTGTTGACGCTCTCCTCGAACTCCAGCTGCGGCACCGAGTCGGCGACGATGCCGCCGCCCGCCTGCACGTGCGCGACCCCGTCGCGGATCACCGCGGTGCGGATCGCAATCGCCATGTCGAGGTCTCCGTGGAAGTCGAGGTAGCCGACGACGCCGCCATACAGGCCGCGACGGCTCGGCTCGAGCTCGTCGATGAGCGCCATCGCCCGCGGCTTGGGCGCCCCCGACAGGGTGCCCGCCGGGAACGTCGCCGCGAGCACGTCGTAGGCACTCTTGTCCGGACGGATCTCGCCGACCACGGTCGACTCCAGGTGCATGATGTGGCTGTAGCGGCGGATCGTCATGAACTCCACCACGTCGACCGTGCCGGCCTCGCACACCCGCTGCAGGTCGTTGCGGGAGAGGTCGACCAGCATCACGTGCTCGGAGCGCTCCTTGGCGTCGGCGAGCAGGTCCTCGCCGTTGGCCACGTCCGCCTCCGGGGTCGCCCCGCGCGGTCGCGAGCCGGCGATCGGGTGGGTGATGGCCCGCCGGCCGGTCACCTTCACCAGCGCCTCGGGGCTGGAGCCGACGACGTCGTATGCCGTGCCGTCGGGTGCCGGGAGGCGCAGGAGGTACATGTACGGGCTGGGGTTGGAGGCCCGCAGCACGCGGTAGACGTCGAGCGCGTCGGCCGGGCAGGGCACCGAGAACCGTTGCGAGAGCACGACCTGGAAGACCTCACCGGCCCGGATCGCCTCCTTGCCGGCCTCGACCATGGCGAAGAACTCGTCCTCGGTGCGGTTGCTCGTGGCCTCGGGGGCGGTCGGCTCGACCACCGCGACGGTACTCGGCGCCGACGCGGCCAGGTCGGCGGTCATCGCGTCGAGCCGCTCGACCGCGTCGCGCCAGGCCTCCTCCACCCGCTCGTCGGTGGCGTCGTAGTTGATGGCGTTGGCGACCAGCAGCAGCGAGCCGTCGGCATGGTCGAGGACGGCCAGGTCGGTGGCCAGCATCATCGCCAGCTCCGGCAGGTGCAGCTCGTCGGGCGTGCCGTCGGGCACCTTCTCCCAACGGCGCACGGCGTCGTAGGTGATCGCACCGACCATGCCGCCGGTCAGCGGGGGCAGGCCGGGGATGGGCTCGGTCGCCAGGGCGGCGACGGTGTCGCGCAGCGCCTCGACCGGGTTGCCGCCGGTGGGCACCCCGACCGGCGGGGTGCCGATCCAGTGGGCCTGGCCCTCGTGCTCGGTCAGGGTGGCGTGGCTGCGCGCGCCGACGATCGAGTAGCGCGACCACACCCCGCCGTGCTCGGCCGACTCCAGCAGGAACGTGCCCGGTCGGTCCTGGGCGAGCTTGCGGTAGACCCCCACCGGGGTCTCGGCGTCGGCCAGCAGCCGGCGGACCACCGGGATGACCCGGCGGTCCCGGGCCAGCTCGGTGAACGTCTCCAGTCCCGGCCAGGTGACGCCGTAGCGCAGGTCGGGCTCAGGCATCGCGCTGCCCCCGCACCGCGCCGAGGTCGCGGCCCTCGAAGCAGGTGCGCGAGCCGGTGTGGCAGGCCGCTCCGACCTGGTCGACCTGGACGAGCAGGGCGTCGCCGTCGCAGTCCAGGGCGACGGAGTGCACGTGCTGGGCGTGCCCGGAGGTGTCCCCCTTGCGCCAGTACTCCTGACGGCTGCGGGACCAGAACGTCACGCGGCCGGTGGTCAGGGTGCGGTGCAGCGCCTCGTCGTCCATCCAGCCGACCATGAGGACCTCATGGGTGTCGTGCTGCTGGACCACGGCGCAGACGAGGCCGTCGGCGTCGCGCTTGAGGCGCGCCGCGACGGCGGGGTCGAGGGGGGAAGGGCCTGGCACCTGCCCCATTCTGCCGTGCCTACACACCCCGCTGTTGCGCGACCCATGAGGCGTGCAGGCGGGAGTAGACGCCACCGGCGCCGACCAGCTCACGGTGCGGACCGCGCTCGACGATCTCGCCCTTGTCCACGACGACGACCTCGTCGGCCGCCTCGGCGGTGGACAGCCGGTGGGCGATGGCGATCGAGGTGCGCCCGCGGGTGAGGCCGTCCAGCGCCCGCTGCAGCCGGACCTCGGTGGCCGGGTCGACCGCGGAGGTCGCCTCGTCGAGGACGAGCAGGTCGGGGTCGGCGAGGTAGGCCCGCGCGAGCGCGACGAGCTGTCGCTCCCCCGCGGACAACGACTCACCACGCTGGCCGACCTCGGTCTGCAGGCCCTGAGGCAGCCCCTCGAGCCAGGCGTCCAGGCCCAGCTCGGTCAGTGCCAGCTCGACCTCGGCGTCGGTGGCCTCGGGTCGGCCGAAGCGGATGTTGTCGATCAGCGGCGCGTCGAAGAGGAACCCCTCCTGCGGCACCAGCACGACCCGGCCGCGCAGCGAGTCGAAGCGCACCTGGCGCAGGTCCGCGCCGTCGATGCGCACCGCGCCCCTGCTCGGGTCGATGAGCCGGGTGAGCAGCTTGGCCAGGGTGGTCTTGCCCGAGCCGGTCTCGCCGACGATGGCCACCCGCGAGCGCGGGGCGATGGACAGGTGCACGTCGCGCAGCACCGGCGGGCCACCGGGGTAGGCGTAGGTCACCCCGTCGAAGTCCACGGTGATCGGCCCGCGGGGCAGTCGCTGCCCGTCCTCGCCGGGGTCGGAGATGTCGGCCGGGGTGTCGATGACGCCGATGACCCGGCGCCACCCGGCGACGGCGTTCTGCATCTCGTTGAGGATCTCGCTGGCGGTCTGGACCGGCTGGGTGAACAGGTTGACCAGGAACAGGAACGCCAGCAGCTCGCCCAGGGTGAGCCGGTCGTGGACGGCGAGCACCGTGCCGACCACGATCACCGCGGCCGTGGTCAGGCCGGAGACGAGCTGCCCGGTGGTGAACGACAGGACCGCGCGCACCTGGGCCCGGATCGCGGCGGTGCGGTGGTTGGCGATGGCCTCGTCGATGCGGGCCGCGGTGCGCTCCTCCACACCGTAGGCGCGGATCGTCGCCGCCCCCACGACCGCCTCGGCGACCGCGCCGAGCAGCTCGCCGACGCGCTGGCGCACCAGCGTGAACGCGCGGCCGACCATGCCCTGGAACCGGCGGATCAGGACGAACAGCGGCAGGAAGCACAGCCAGACCAGCCCGGCGAGCGCCGGGGAGTAGATGACCATCAGCACCGTCGTCACGAGAAGCTGGCCGACCGAGATCATCAGCATCAGCCCGCCGAACTGCACGAACATCGAGATGGTGTCGACGTCACTCGTCACGCGGGAGACGAGGGACCCGCGGCGCTCGGTGTTCTGGGTCAGCACCGACAGGTCGTGGATGTGCCGGAACGCCTTGAGCCGCAACGTCGCCAGCCCCGCCTCGGAGGCGCGGAAGAGCCGCACGTTGACGAAGTAGGACGTCACCCCGGTCGCCATGACGGCCACCGCGGCGAGCAGCACCATGCGCACGACGAGCGCCACGTCGGGACCACCGGGCGCGAGGATGCCGCGGTCGGTGGTCTGCTGGACGACGAACGGCACGAGCACCCGGCCGATGGTGGAGACCAGCGCCAGGGCCAGCGTCACCCCGATGCCCTTGCGCAGCTCGGGGCTCAGCTCGACCCCGCGCCGCAGCGTGTCGGCGGTGCCGAGCTGCGCCGAGCTGTCGATGCCCGACGTGTCCGGTAGCGGCTGTGACCGCGACCCCAGACTCATGCCTGCTCCCCCGCACTCACGCTGTCCTCCTCCTCGGCGGCGACCGCCGCCCGCTCCGCGGCCTCCCGGGCGTATGCCGTGACCAGCCGTCCGTAGCCCACGCACCGGTCGAGCAGCTCCTCGTGGGTCCCGTGGTCGACCACCCGGCCGTGCTCGAGGTAGACCACGTCGTCGGCGAGCGCGATCGTGGCCATCCGGTAGGCGACCACGAGCACCGTGGTGCCCAGGCTGGAGTCGCGCAGGGCGGCGAGGATCGCCTGCTCCACGCTGGGGTCGACCGCGCTGGTCGCGTCGTCGAGCACGAGCAGCCGTGGCCGGCGGATCACCGCGCGGGCCAGGGCGATCCGTTGCCGCTGCCCACCGGACAGGGTGGCGCCACGCTCCCCCACCGGGGTGTCGATGCCCTCGGGCAGCGCCGCGACGAAGCCGTCGGCCTGGGCGATGCGCAGGGCGTTCCAGACCGCCTCGTCACCGTGTTCCTCGCCGAGCGTGACGTTGCTGCGCACCGTCCCTTCGAACATGAACGTCTGCTGGGACACGAGGGCGGCCACCTCGGGCACGGCGCCGTGCGCCAGCTCGCGCAGGTCGACCCCGTCGAGGGTGACCGTGCCGGAGTCGGGGTCGACCAGGCGGACCATGAGCGAGGCCAACGTCGACTTGCCCGAGCCGGTGGGCCCGACGAGCGCTGACGTGCCGCCGGCGGGGACCTCGAGGGTGACCTCGCGGACGGCGGGGTTGGACTCGGCGACGAGCTCGCCGTCCACCCCGGGGCGGCTGACGTCGTAGGCGTAGGACGCGGACTCGACCCGCGCCGGGGTCGGCCCCTCGGTCGGGAGCCGCCGCTCGCCGTACGGCATCTCGCCGCGGGCCTGCAGGACCGCGTCGATGCGCTCCCAGCCGACGACGGTGCGCGGCAGCTCGGCCAGCACCCAGCCGAGGGCCCGCACCGGGAAGGACAGGATGGAGAACAGGTAGGCCACCTGGACGACCTCGGCCGCGTTGAGCTGGCCGCCGGCCACGCGGGCGGTGCCGATCGCGAGGACGGTCAGCGTGCCCAGCGTGGGGATCGCCTCGATGACCGGGTCGAAGGTGCCGCGGGTGCGCCCGACCTCGACGTTGGCGGCCTGGAGCCGGCGGGTGACGTGCTCGAAGCGCGCCGCCTCCTCCCGCTCGCGGCCGAGCGCCTTGACCACCATCGCCGCCTCGAAGCTCTCGTGGGCGACCTCGGAGACCTCGGCGCGCAGCTGCTGGGCGGCCGTGACCCGGGGGGACATGCGCCGCTGGAAGGCGAGGTTGGCCAGGAACAGCGCGGGGAACACGGTCAGCCCGACCGCCGCGAGCACCGGGTCGACGAGGAACATCTCGACGGCACCGACGACGAGCATGATGATGACGCCGACCGCCATGGGCAGCGGGTTGAACACCTGCCACGCGGCCTCGACGTCGGCGTTGGCGTTGGACAGCAGCTGCCCGGAGGGGTGGCGGTGGTGCCACGACAGCGGGAGGCGGAGGTACTGCCGGGTGACGCGGCGGCGGTAGGTCGCGCTGAGGTTGTAGAAGGTGACGCCGGCGGCGACGCGGCGCACCACGACACCGACGACGTTGAGCACCACGACCGTGCCGACCATGAGCCCGGCCTGCCACAGCTCCGCGGCGGTGACGTGGTGGGCGGCGATCGCGGGCGCCACGATCTCGTGGACGACCTTGCCGATGACCCAGGCGGTGCCGACCGTCATCACGGCGTAGAGCGCGCTGCCCACCACGGCCAGGGCGAACCATCCCCGCTGCTGCCGGATGCCACGGCCCACGACGGCGAGCCCGCGGCGCAACGTGGGCGTGGACGCGCTGGCCACAGCGACCTCCTGGGAGGGGTGAACGGGGAAGGCTCACAGCCTCTCACGGCGCGGTGACAGGATGCGTCCATGACGCGCTGCGCCCGGAGCGAACGAGCGGCCCTCTGCGACACCTTCGAGCGGGTCGGTCCCGATGCCCCGACCCTGTGCTCGCCGTGGCGCACCCGCGACCTCGCGGCGCACCTCGTGGTGCGCGAGCGCCGCCCGGACGCCGCGTTCGGGATCTGGCTGGGGCCCCTCGAACGCCACAACAAGCATGTGATGGACGGCTACGCCGGTATGCCGTGGGGCGAGCTGGTGGACCTCGTGCGCACCGGTCCGCCGCGCTGGTGGTTCACCCGGGTCCCGTCGCTGGACGAGCGCACGAACCTGCCGGAGTTCTACATCCACCACGAGGACGTGCTGCGCGCCCGGCCCGGCTGGCGGAAGCGGGAGCGCGGGGCGGAGCTGGAGGCCGCCCTGTGGCAGAGCCTGTCGGCCACGGCCCGGCTGATGTTCCGCCGGGTCCCGGTCGGGGTCGTGCTCGTCACCCCGTCGCACGGCCGGCAGGCGGTCAAGGCGCCGACGGCCCGGGGCACGGTCGTGCTCCGCGGCGAGCCCGGGGAGCTGATGCTGCTGGCCTACGGCCGCCGTGACGTGGCCGACGTGCAGGTCACCGGGCCGGACGAGGCCGTGACCGGGTTCGGGCTGGGACGCCTCGGCATCACCTGACCGGGTAGCCGTGGGCGCGCAGCTCGTCCTTGACCTGGCCGATCGTCAGCTCGCCGTAGTGGAACACGCTCGCGGCGAGCACCGCGTCGGCGCCGGCCGCGACAGGCGGTGTGAAGTCCTCGACCTTGCCCGCCCCGCCGCTGGCGATGAGCGGGATGGTGACCTCCGAGCGCACGGCGTCGACCAGCGGCACGTCGAAGCCGTCCTTCGTGCCGTCGGCGTCCATGGAGTTGAGCAGGATCTCCCCGGCCCCCAGCGCGGCCGCGCGGGCGCACCACTCCACGGCGTCGATGCCGGTGCCCTGGCGGCCCCCGTGGGTGGTCACCTCGAAGCCACCGGTGGGAGCCCCGGAGTCGTCGCGCCGGCGGCGCACGTCGGCGGACAGGACCAGCACCTGGGAGCCGAACCGGTCGGCGATCTCGGCGATGAGCTCGGGGCGGGCGATCGCGGCGGTGTTGACGCCGACCTTGTCGGCCCCGGCCCGCAGCAGCCGGTCCACGTCGTCCACGGAGCGCACGCCGCCGCCGACGGTGAGCGGGATGAAGACCTGCTCGGCGGTGCGCCGGACCAGGTCGTAGGTCGTCTCGCGGTTGCCACTGCTCGCGGTGACGTCGAGGAACGTCAGCTCGTCGGCGCCCTGCTCGTCGTAGCGCTTGGCCAGCTCGACCGGGTCGCCCGCGTCACGGAGGTTCAGGAAGTTGACGCCCTTGACGACGCGTCCGGCGTCGACGTCGAGGCAGGGGATGACGCGGATGGCAACACTCACGACCGAAGCCTACCGACGGCCCTGCGCCGGCCCGTCCGCGGCGGCTAGCCTCCGGGCCATGCCCTCCCCCGCGACGAGGGGCCCGCAACCCGGCCCACAACCCGGCCCGCCTCGCGTGCCTGTCCCGGCGGCCGAGGCGCTCGACCGCGCCGTCGCGCTGGTGGCCGACGCCGAACCGCGTTGCGGGACAACGGTGGTCGTCGCCGTCGATGGGCCGAGCGGGTCCGGCAAGTCGACGTTCGCGGCGGCGCTGGCGGCCCGGCTCGGGGGCGCACCGGTGGTCCGCATGGACGACATCTACCCCGGTTGGGACGGCCTCGAGGCCGCCGTGCCCCTGCTGCGCGACGGGGTCCTTGCGCCGCTCGCCCGGGGTGAGCGGGCGGCATACCGCCGCTTCGACTGGGACCGGGGCACGTTCGCGGAGGCCCACGAGGTGCCCGCCGCGCCGGTCCTGGTGGTCGAGGGCGTGGGCTGCGGGGCGCGGGCCTGCGCGCCGTGGCTGTCGGTGCTGGTGTGGATGGAGGCCTCGCCGACGGTCCGGCACGCCCGGGGCATGGACCGCGACGGGGAGACCTACCGCCCGCACTGGGAGCGCTGGGCGGCGCAGGAGCGCACGCACTTCGCCGCGGAGGGGACACGCCGGCGGGCCGACCTCGTGGTGGACACCGACCCGGCACCGGCCGGGGCATGATGGCGCCCATGGAGCCTGCGGACATGATGGCGGCGGTGTCCTCCTCGCTGGCCGAGCGCACCGGCCGGCCGCTCGAGGAGTGGGTGCGGCTGGTGCGCGAGTCCGGGCTGGACCCGTTGCAGCAGAACGAGGTCCGCCGCTGGCTCAAGGACGTGCACGGCGTCCCGCAGAACTCCCAGTGGGCGATCGCTGACGCGGCCGCGCGGGACGCCGGGTGGGTCGAGCCGACCGTGGAGGAGTACGCCGACGCCCTGTATGCCGGGCCGAAGGCGGGGCTGCGCCCGCTGCACGACGCGGTGGTCGCCCTCGCGCTGGCCCAGGGCGAGGACACCAGCGTGCAGGGTCGCGGCGGCTACGCGCCGGTGGTGCGCCGGACCCAGTTCGTCGCCGTGGCGCCGGGGCCGCGGGGCACGCTGCGCGTCGGCTTCCACTTCCGCGACGCCGTGCCCGAGGACGAGCGGCTGTCCCCGGCCAAGGGGTTCGCGCAGGCGACGCACTGGCTGCACCTCGAGGCGGACGCCGACGACAACGACGTCCGCTCGCTCGAGCCGCTGCTCGAGGTCGCCTACACCCAGAACGGCTGAGCGCCGGGCTCACCCCTCCCGGCGGAGCACCTCTGCCCAGGTGGTGGGGCGGCGCCCGAGCAGGTGGGTCAGCACCGTGGCGCTGCCGGCCAGGCCGCGGCGGTCGTAGGCCGCGAACATCGCGAGCAGGTCCTCGCGCGCCTGCGCAGGAAGGTCCTGGCCAGGTCCCTCGGCCCACGCCGCCGGGTCCGTGCCGACGGCCTGCACCGGGTGCCCGAGCACGGCGGAGGCCTCCGCGGCGAGGCCGCGCACCGAGGTCAGGTCGCCGGCCAGCTCGTAGGTGGCCCGCTCGTGGGCCGGCTCGGTCAGCACCGTGACGGCCACCTGCGCGACGTCCTCGAGGTCGACGAACGTGAACGGCGCGTCCAGGGAGTAGGGCACCGCCAGGCTCCCCTGCCGGGCGGCCGGGAGCAGGTTCTGCAGGTATGCCGCGGGCTGCAGGACCGTCCACGAGGGCACCACCGCGCGCACCACCTCCTCGGCGTCGGCCTTGCGCAGGTGGTGCGGCATGGAGCGGTCGTGCGGGTGCAGCACGGAGTGCAGCACCAGGCGGGTCACCCCGGCCGCCACGGCGGTGGTGGCCACGCGGCGCGCGATCCCCACCTCGTCGGGGTGCACGTTCGGGGCCAGGTGGTAGACCGCGTCGACCCCGGACACGGCGGCCTCCAGGCCCTCACCGGAGGCCAGGTCGGCGACGGCGACCTCGGCGGCACCGGCGCGCACGACCTCCGGCCGTCGGTCGCCGGTGCGCACCAGGGCCCGGACGGTCACGCCGCGGGCGGCCAGCGCCCTGCTGACCGCCAGACCGGTCTTGCCCGCGGCGCCCACCACGAGCACGCGGGGGCGGGTGTGGGCGGCAGGGTCGATGTCTGCCTCGATGGCCGTCTCGAAGTCCGTCTCGATGTCCGGGTCGGTGTCGACGGGCGGGAGGTGCGGGCGCGGCATACCGGCCATCCAAGGCGTCGCGGCCACACCGGTCGTCGGCAGAACCTGCCAACGCGGATCGGCTCCGCTCAGCGGCGGTCGGCCCAGCGGCGCCGCGGCTGGCGCTCCAGCACGCGGTCGAGCGCCTGGGCCAGCGTCAGCCCGGCGAGCTCCTCGCGGCGGACCGTCCCGGTGGCCAGCGCCCAGATCACGGGACGCAACGCGCTCAGCTCGGCCTCATCGCGGTGCCGGATCGCGGCGGCGACGCGAGCCAGCAGGGGCATCGTGTGGCGGTCGGCGTGGGCCATGCGGCTCAGCTCGCCCGGGCGGTGCCGTCCGCGTCGGCGTCCGGCGCGGGGCCCGGCGGTCGCCCGGTCACCGGGCGCCGCTCGTCGAGCAGGTGCAGGTGCGGCGTGCGCTCGGCGATGAGCGCGCGCACCTGGGCCTCGCTGCGGCCGCTGACCTCGGCCACGGTCACCAGGCCCGCCGTCAGGCAGGCGGCCACCATGCGCACGAGGTGGTCACGATCGGGGTGCTGCTGGGCGTGGCGCCCCCTCAGGGGCGAGCCGTCGGACGGGATCACTGCTCTCCTCACACGACGTTCCCCCGCCGGTGTATCCCGGGACCATAGTCCCTCCCGGCCGCCCAGCGGTAGAGGTGCGCGCCGGGAATCCGCGCAGGTCACCGGCCCGCGCAGAACCGGGACCAGCGGACCGGCCACCGGCGGCGCCGCGCCCCTAGGGTGGTCGCATGTCCTCACTGGAGCTGTGGCGGGAGCGGGGCGCCGCGCTGGGGCCACGTGCGGCCAAGCGGTCGCGCGAGTCGCTGCAACGACGGACCCAGCGGCTGCGCTCGCGCTTCTTCTTCATCGTGCAGTGCGCTCTCGCCGCCGCGTTCGCCTGGTGGGCCGCGCGGGTGGTCCTGCACCACCCGACCCCGTTCTTCGCCCCGGTCACGGCGATGATCTGCCTGGGGCTGACCTTCGGCCAGCGACTGCGCCGGGTGGTCGAGGTGACCGCCGGAGTGGCCATCGGCGTCTTCATCGGCGACGTCTTCGTGCACTTCTTCGGCTCCGGCGTCTGGCAGATCGCCGTGGTCGTCATCACCGCCATGTCCGCGGCCGTCCTGCTCGGGGCCGGGCTGCTGATCGTGACCCAGGCCGGGGTGCAGTCGGTCGTGGTCATGACCCTGCTGGCCCAGCCGGGGGCGGCGTTCTCCCGCTGGCTGGACGCCGTGCTCGGCGGGGCGATCGCCCTCCTGGCCGCCACCATCGCCCCGGCCGCGCCCTTGCGGCGCCCCCGGCAGCAGGCCGCCAAGGTGGTCACCGAGATCGCGCTCATCCTCGGCGAGACCGCCCTGGCCCTGCGCGACAACAACAGCGAGCTCGCCGGTGCCACGCTCGAACGGGCGCGCCGCTCCGAGAGCGCCCTCGACGAGCTGCGCTCCCTGTCCGCCGAGGGGATCGCTGTGGTGCGGCTGTCGCCGTTCCGCCGCCGGCACCTGCCCGCGGTGCAGGCGATCGCCGACCTGCTGGAACCGCTGGACCGGGCGATCCGCAACGTGCGCGTGCTCGTGCGGCGGGCCGCCGTGGCCGTGTGGCGCACCGAGGAGGTGCCGCCGGCATACATCGACCTCATCGAGGAGCTGGGGACCGTCACGCAACGCATCTCCGACGAGCTGGAGGCGCGCCGCATGCCCGAGGGGGCGCGCGCCGACCTCTCGCGGCTGGGCCGCGCCAGCGCGCAGGTCGCGCCGCACCCGACCCTGTCGGCCGAGGTGATCCGCGCGCAGGTGCGCTCCACCGTCGTCGACCTGCTCATGCTGACCGGGCTGACGTACGCCGAGGCACGGGCCCGCGTGCCGGTGTCGGTCGACGCGCTCGAGGACGACTTCGTCGAGAGCGAGCACTGACGTCGCGGCCGAGCACTGAACGGCCCCGGCAGGCTGCGAGACTGGCGGCGATGTCCACCACGACCACCTCCACCGCGTCGACGCGGACCCTTGCCCCCGTCTGGCTGATGGCGCTGGCGCTCGTCGCCGTCGCCGCCAACCTGCGCACCGCCATCGCCAGCGTCCCGCCGTTGGCCCGGACCATCGCCGAGGACCTGGACCTGTCCAACGCGTGGATGGGTGCCCTGACGACGCTGCCCGTGCTGTGCATGGGGCTGTTCGCCCCGGTGGCCCAGCGGCTCGGGGCGCGGATCGGCGCGGCGCTGTCGGTCGAGGTGGCCGTCGTCTGCGTCGGCCTCGGGACGCTGTGCCGGCTGGCGGGGTCGCACGTGTGGGCGCTGTACCTCGGAACGTTCGTCGCCGGCGTCGGCATCGCCATCGGTGGCACCCTGCTCCCCCGGCTGGTCAAGGCGCTGTTCCCGCCCGAGCGCGCCGGCCTGGTCACCGGGCTGTACATGTTCGCCATGATGGGCGGCGCGGCCGCGTCGTCGGCCCTGGCCGTGCCGCTGCAGGGTTGGCTCGGCAGCTGGCAGGCCTCGCTGGCCTCCTGGAGCGTCATCGCGCTCGTCGGCACGCTGGCCTGGGCCCCGGTGGCGGCCCGGGCGGCCCGGCACCGGTCCGCGAACCCGCCGGCGGACGAGGGCGGCCACGGGCTGCCCTGGCGGCACCCGACGGCCTGGCTGGTCGCGGGCTACCTGACCGTGCAGTCGTTCGAGTTCTACAGCTGCCTGGCGTGGATCGCGCCGTCGTACGTCGACCGCGGCTGGTCACCGGGCACGGCCGGCTACCTGCTGTCGGTGTTCAGCGCCGCCCAGCTCATCTCTGGCCTGGTCGCCCCCGCGCTGACCGACCGCATCCACGACCACCGCGCGCTGCTGATGCCGGCCGCCGTCCTCGGCCTGCTCGGCCTCCTCGGCCTGCTGCTCGCACCGGAGTCCGGGGCGTGGGTGTGGGTCACCCTGCTCGGCCTCGGCCAGGGCGCGGCGTTCGCCCTCGGCCTGGTGCTCCTCGTGGACTACTCGGCCACGCCCGCGGGCAGCGGGCGACTGGCCGCCATGGCCTTCTTCGTCAGCTACACGGTCGCCTCGTTCGGGCCGGCGTCGATGGGCGCGGTGCGCGACCTGACGCACGGCTTCCACGCGACGTGGCTGGTGCTCGCAACCCTCATGGTCGTGCAGGCCGGCCTGGTCCTGCTGATGCGGCCCGGGCGCGCCCGCACCCCCTGACCCGGCGTCAGCCGGGTCAGGGGGTGCGGTCAGTCGGTGCCGGCGGCCGGTCTCGTCAGTCGGTGTCGTCAGTCGGTGTCGGACCGGACGCCGTGCACCTGCACCAGCGCCGAGAGCCGGCCTGCCTCGGCCCGGGCGAACGCCCCGTCGGCCTTCTGGATCGCCATGACCGCAACGGTGTCGGTGTCGTCGAGGTCGAGGCTGACCCACGGGGCTCCCCCGCCGAACTGCACCCGCACGATCTGTGCCCACTCCAGCCGGCGGGTCAGGACCAGGTTGCGCACGGTCAGGCCCTCACGCGTGGGCACCGCCCGGATCGTGGCGTAGCGCCACATGAGGAACGCCACCGCGAACCCGGTGCCCACGAGCAGCATCCGGTCGCCGAAGCCCCACCCACCGTAGAGCACGTCCTTGCCGGGCAACGAGATCGCGCCGATGGTGAAGATCAGCACCGACAGGACGGCGGCCACGAGCGCGACCCGCCGTCCGCGGCGGGGGCGGAACACGGCATACGGGTCGGCCTTGGGTTGGTCCACGCTGGTGCCCGTCAGAGCCGGCAGGCGGCGATGTCGGTGACCAGGATCGCGCGGGCGCCGAGCTCGTAGAGCTCGTCCATCACCCGGTTGGTCAGGTGCCGCGGGACCATCGAGCGCACGGCGACGTAGCCCTTGTCGTGCAGCGGCGACACGGTCGGCGACTCCAGGCCCGGGGTGAGCGCGCAGGCCTGCTCGACGAGCTCGACGCGCACGTCGTAGTCCATCATCACGTAGCTGCGGGCGGTGAGGACGCCCTGCAGCCGGCGACACAGCACATCGACCGCCGGCTGGGCAGAACCGTTGTGCTCACGCGTGATCAGCACGGCCTCGCTGCGCAGGATCGGCTCGCCGAAGGTCTCCAGCCCCTGGTTGCGCAGGGTGGTGCCGGTCTCGACGACGTCGGCGATGACGTCGGCGACACCGAGGGTGATGGCGGTCTCGACGGCGCCGTCGAGACGCACGACCTGCGCGCCGACACCGTGGTCGGCGAGGTGGCTCTGGACCAGGCCGGCATAGCTGGTCGCCACCCGCTTGCCGTCGATGTCCTGGACGCTGCTGGCCACCCCGGGCCTGGCGGCGAAGCGGAACGTGGACGCGGCGAAGCCGAGCGCCATCACCTCGACCGCCGGGCTGCCAGAGTCCAGCAGCAGGTCGCGGCCGGTGATGCCGACGTCGAGGGTGCCGGACCCGACGTAGACCGCGATGTCGCGCGGGCGCAGGAAGAAGAACTCGACGTCGTTGGCGGCGTCGGTGAGGACGAGCTCCTTGGAGTCACGCCGGCCGCGGTAGCCCGCCTCGCGGAGCATGTCGGCGGCGGACTCGGACAGGGACCCCTTGTTGGGGACGGCGATGCGAAGCATGGGAGGCCTTTTCGGGTGCAGCGGCACGCGGTGGGCGCGGCCGGTCAGAGGTGGGAGTAGACGTCGTCGAGCGTGATGTTGGAGGCGACCATGAGCACCTGCAGGTGGTAGAGGAGCTGGCTGATCTCCTCGGCAGTGCGCTCATGGCCCTCATGCTCGGCGGCCATCCACACCTCGGCGGCCTCCTCGACGATCTTCTTGCCAATCGCATGGACGCCGGCGTCCAACGCGGCAACGGTGCCCGAGCCCTCGGGGCGCGTGGCGGCCTTGTCGGTCAGCTCGGCATACAACTGGTCGAAGGTCTTCACGGGGCACAAGGGTACGTGCCGGCGCGCGTGCGGTGACGCGCGCGTCCCGGTGACGCTGCTGCAGGGACCCGCGCCCCACCTGGTGCCCGGTATGCCGCGAATCGCGGCTCGCGACGCCCCGAACGCGGCGCGGCGGGCACCAGCTCGGCGGCGGCTAGCTGGTCGCCACCGGCACGTAGGCGTCTCGAAGTCTGCGACACAGGCTCGGTTGGGTCAGCAGGTCGGTGCTGTCGACGAGCTGGTCGACCGAGCCCACCAGCGGCAGACCCCGCAGGCCTGGCGAGCTCACCATCCTGAGGGCGGCACCTGCGAACCGCTCGGCGCCGAGGACGATGGCCGGCCGGTCGTGGAACGTCCGCGGCTCCGTGTCGAGGCTCAGACCGGGCGAGAGCGCGTTGAACCGCCGGCCCAGCACCTGATAAGCCGCCATGAGGTGCTGCTCCCGGCTGCCCAGGTCCGGGGCCTGCAGCGCGTGCCGCATGGCGCGGCCGAGCCCGTCGGGGTCGGCAATCGCGGCGAACGCCGTGCCGAGCCACTTGGAGCAGGGCCAGTAGCGCCGTGCCATCAGCAGCGCCAGCCGCATCGCGTCGCGCACCTGTCGCGCCGCCGTGAGCGCCGACCCGGCGTGGTCCCCCACTTCCGCAGTCCGCTGCACGAACGCCTCCTCCTGGGCGAGACGCCGCCACTGGCAGGCGAGCATCCACCACCAGACGTCGTCGGGGTACTGGCGCAAGAGGGAGCGTAGCTCGGTCAGGTGGCCCGGGCCGTCATGGAAGACGGTGCCACCCACGACTCCCAGGAGTCTCTGCTGCGGGAACGTCAGCCAGTCGGCGTCGGTCAGCCCATCCGCGACGGGATCGGTCCCGAGCTCGGAGCGGATCCACTCCGGGACGGTGGTGGTGACGACGTGTGGCTCGAGGGGCTGGCCGTCCCGTCCCAAGGCGACCGGCCAGCCGTCGAAGGTGGCCGGAAGTGTCGCGGCTACCCGGGTCCTCACCTCGTCGACGTCGACCGCGTCCACGAAGATGACCGCCCGCGGTCCCCAGTCGTGGTCCGTCGACCGCTCGGTGTCGTAGCCCAGGACATCGGACCCGGATCCCAGGAGGCCCGCCGCGTGCGGCCGCCCGATGGCCGGGGCGAGGACCTGCTTGTAGAACTGTGCGCACAGCAGGCGAGCGGGCTGGAACGTCGGCACGCTGGCACCCTCTCACCGGACAGGCCTCCTCACAGCGGAGCGACCCGCGCGGCCCGGCATCGCGGGCTGCCGAAAGTCGCTGGCCCACGGATCCCGGGCATGCCGCTGGCCCGGCCCTCAGGGGCCGGGTGCGGGGCGGGGGCCTCAGGTGTGCCAGGTGACCCCGGTCGCGGCCACGGTCGCGGTCCAGCCGCGCTGGTGGACGATCGTGTGGTGCCGCCCGCACAACAGCGCCGCGTTGCCGACATCGGTGGCCCCGCCGTTGGCCCAGTGGATGACGTGGTGACCGTCGCACCACCACGGCGGCGCGTTGCAGCCCGGGATGGTGCAGCCGCCGTCGCGGAGCCAGAGGTGCTTCAGCTGCGCCGGGGAGAACAACCGCCTCGTCCGGCCCAGGTCGAGGACCTCGCCCTGGGTGCCGAGGACGACCGGGATCACTCCGGCGTCGCAGGCGATCCGGCGCACCGTCTCCGGACCCAGCAACGTGCCATTGCCCAGCACGCTGCCGTTGCCCAGCACCGTCCCGGACCCACACGCGTCCTTGAGGTCCTGGAAGTCCATGGTCACGAAGACCTGCGCCTTGGTCTGCACCGGCGCCTCACCCCCGGCGGCGGTCGAGCGGCGGCAGGCCTCGACCAGGGCGTCCCCCCGGCGCTGGTCGCTGCTCCTGAGGTCGCTGACCCCGTCGACGGGGTTCGGCGCGGACAGCGGCCCGATCGCCGCCTCCAACACGCTCGCCCCCTCGGGGTCCAGGCGCAGCTGGTACTCCACCATCCCGTCATCGGCCCGCCCCGCCGACAGGCTCACCCCGTGCCTGAGCCGGTCCTGGCGCACCTGGAACTCCTGGTCCCGCCCGTAGGTGGCGATGATCCGCTCCCGCAAACCCCGCACCTCCCGCGGCCCGGCCTCCTCCGCCACGGCCAGGAACCCCTCCCACACCGTCGGCAACGCCGCCGGCGTCAGCCGCGGGCCGAGCTTGGCCATCTCCGCCAGCGCCACCGCCGCGCAGCGCACCCCCACCCGCCCGGCCAGCACGCACCCACGCAGCCGCCGCACCGACCGGTGGTCCAGCACGTGCGCCGCCCCCGCCCCCAGCGGCTTCCCGATGCACGCCTGCGCGACCTTGACCAGGTCACCCGCCCCACCGGCCCGGTAGGACGGCGCCCACTCCAGCACCCACCCCGCCGCCGACGCACACGACGAGGCCACCTCACCGCGCTCCAGCGCCTCCGCCAGCACCGCCACCTTGGCCGCCTCGACCCGGCAGGCCAGCGCGTCCAACACGCCCATCGCCCGACCGAGATCGACGCCCTGGCACTGGTGCAGCACCTCCTCGATCCCCGCCAGGGACTCCCGCGCCGCGTCCACCACCACCAACCGGTCCGCGAACGACACCGTCGCCGCCCCACCCGACGCAGCAGCTGCCGACCCCGCCGCGGGCACGCCACCGGACCCGCTGGCCGCGGCCCCCTGGTGACGATCCCCCTGATTCATGGTTCGAACATACATTCGACCACTGACAGGTCCGCCGGTCATCGCGACCGCTGCATCTCGCCCGAGCCAGCCCGCGTGACGTCGCGCCGCCCGTCCCGCGGAGGCCCAGCCGGCGGGGCGGCGAGTGTGACCACGCGGGTCAGCCCTGGTGCCCTCCGGACAGTGGGCCGTGGGCCAGATCTGACGAGATGGCCTGCACCAGCCACGTCGGCACTCCCCCGGGGTGGGGAGCCGTCGGGTGGGGTTGCGGCGGTCCGAACCCGGGCTTCTTCGCCTGACCGGGAGGCTTCCACGCTTGGGGCCCGTGGAACGACGGCTGGGGCGGCCACGGTGGGTGGGGCGTGTGTTGCCCGGGCGCCACCAGGCCGGGCGGCCAGTGGGTCACGAGCCCGGGCGACCAGTGGCTCACCAGGCCGGGCGGCGCAGCGCAGGCCGGCCCAACGCCCCGGCACTTCGTCGGCTTTCGGACCGGCGGCGGGTTGACCGCGACCGGCTGGCCCGAGACCTGGTGGCTGCGTCGGGCGACGCCGGCCGCAGGGGTGCTCCTCACAGGTGCAGCGGGACGGGAGGCGGTCGACGCGCGCGGCGCCGCGGCGACCACTGCCGGGGCGTCCGGGTGCACCAACGCCTGCACCGGTGACCTCGGAGGCGTGGTCACGACGGGCACCGACGGCGTCACGAGCGGCTGGCTCCACGGGTCGAACCGGTCCGGGCCTGCCGTCGGGCTACCCGACGGCGGGGACAGGGACGAGAGAGTCGGCGTGGGTGTGAGGGCTCCCAGCAGGCCACCGTCAGTCGGCGCGTCGCTCTGGTGAGCCGCCACCGCGAACGCGCCTGCGACGACAGCGCAGGCAGCCCCCAGCACCCCCACCTTGGCGGCGAGGGCGAGCCGGAGGACCAGCGGCTGGTGGCCTCGGCCGGCCGTGGCACCACCCGCCCCGGCCTCACCCGCCCCGGCGTGCCCCAGCCCAGCCTCCGGCTCGGTGTGCGCGGGGATCCACCAGTCACCCTGCTCTGGCGGACCGGGGGCTGATGCGTCCGGGCTGTCAGGTGTCATGCTGCGTTCCGATCTGAGCCGCTGGTGAGCGCTTCCCCCCACCCCACGGGACGTGACGACGCCGTCCCCGACCGTAGTGAGCACGCCGCGGAGCCGACTCGCGCAAAAGGGCGATGCGCCACCACCCCAGCCCGTGCCGACCGGCCAGACCGAGGTATGCCGCGCCGCGTCACCTCCCGTTCGCCGCGCGCCGCCGCGCCGCGTCACCTCCCGTTCGCCGCGCGCCGCCGCGCGGCGTCACCTCCGGTTCACCGCACCGCCGTGTCTTCAGGACCAGGGACACGGGCGCCCGGCTGCGGCCGGGATCAGCTCGGCGGTGTGCGCTGGGGACGTGGAGACGGTGCCGTCGCGCCACGAGCCAGCCGGGTCGCCGGCCGCAGCGGCGCGATGGCGTGGGAGGGCCAGCGTCGCGGGCCGCTCCACAGCGCCGGCGGGGCATCGAGGAGGCTCGCCAGCGACAGGGCTGCGGTGTCGTAGTTGGCTCGCCACCCCCGGAAGTGCGGCCACGCCTCGTCGTTGCTGCGTTCGATCGGGTACCCCAGGCGGCGCAGCTCGTCGACGGCCTCCCCGAACTGCTCGTAGCTGACCGAGATCGGCGCGTCGGGGTCGGGCTCCCCCGGGACCGGCAGCCGGACGGCGCGGGCGATCTGCTCCAGGGCGGTGAACCCCATGCGCAGCATCAGCCGGGCAGGCATCTTGGGCTCCAGGGACGGGGCGAGCGCCAGGTGCAGGGCCGCCGCGTCCATGACCGCCAGCAACGAGGTGAGCCAGTGCGACAGGGGGCGTGGCGAGCGCAGCCGGACCAGCACGACATACGTCGTGTGTGACTCCGCGAGCTCGGCGGACCAGCGTTCCCAGGAGCGGAAGAGGTCACCCAGCACGGGTCCGGTGTCGCCGTCGCTGATGCCCCACAGGGTGCGCGCCAGGATCTCGGGCCCCCAGGCCGGGACGCCGGCGCGGGTGGTCAGCAGCGTCACCTCCGTCTCGCGACGGTTGAAGGCGGCATACAGCGTGGGGAGGTAGCCCACCTGCAGCCCGATCACGACGAGGCCGGTGAAGGCGGCGGCGTACTCCACGACGGTGCTGGCCAGGTTGCGCGGGGCTGCGTAGCCCAGCGTCAGGATCGAGGACCCGGCCTCGTGGACCGACGCGGCCAGCGGGCCGCCGACTGCGGGAAGCAGGACCAGGGAGAACCCGACGACGAGCAGCATGAGCCAGACGCTGAGCCGGACGAGCAGGCTCAGCGGCGACTGCCAGGCCAGGATGCGGTCGCGGCGCGCAAAGGAGCGCACGCCGGCGGTCGCGCGCAGGAAGAGCAGGTCCACCACCCGGTCGGTGGCCCGCGAGACCCTGGAGTCGATCGCCCGGGGCACGACCAGGGTGCCGACCACGCTGAACAGCGTGCCGCCCACGATGAGGAGGCCGACCACGCACCCGATCCAGCGCCACAGCACTCTCCGTCCAACCCCTCAGGGGGACAAACCCTTCCGGGCGGAGGCGCCCGATTCGGGACCGAGTTCCCGTGGCGGCCGCCCAGACCGCTGCACGCTGAAGGCCTGCCGAGCAGGGAAGGTGGGTGCACCGTGGACCTCGGAACCATGATCGGGACGGCGCAGGCCCTGGTTGCCCCGGGCAAGGGCATCCTCGCCGCGGACGAGAGCACACCGACGATGGCCAAACGCCTCGCGGCCATCGGCATGGAGTCGACCGAACCGCGCCGCCGGGCGTATCGCGAGCTGCTGTTCACCGCGCCCGGGATCGGCGAGTTCATCAGCGGGGTCATCCTCTTCGACGAGACCATCCGCCAGCGGACCACGGACGGCGTGCCCTTCCCCGAGGTGCTCCGCCGGCAGGGCGTCATCCCCGGCATCAAGGTCGACGCGGGGACCACGCCGCTGGCCGCCTTCCCCGGGGAGGTGGTCACCGCCGGACTCGACGGGCTGCGGGAGCGGCTGGGCGAGTACGCGTCCATGGGTGCGCGCTTCGCCAAGTGGCGGGCGGTCATCCACCTCGGCGAGGGACGTCCGACGACGGCCTGCGTGGAGGCGAACGCCCACGCCCTGGCCCGCTACGCGGCGCTCGTGCAGGAGGCGGGCCTGGTGCCGATCGTCGAGCCCGAGGTGCTGATGGACGGGGCGCACAGCCTCGAGCGCTGTGCCGTGGTGACCGTCGAGGTGCTCCGGGCGGTGTACGAGCAGCTGGCGCGCCACCGCGTGGTGCTGGAGGCGAGCCTGCTCAAGCCGAACATGGTCCTGCCGGGTCAGGACAGCCCGGTCCGTGCCGGCGACGACGAGATCGCCGAGGCGACGGTCATGGCCCTGCGGGAGGTCGTCCCCGCGGCCGTGCCGGGGATCGTGTTCCTGTCCGGCGGGCAGTCGGACGAGGAGGCCACCGCCCGACTGGACGCGATCAACAGGATGCCTGCACAGCCCTGGGAGCTGAGCTTCTCGTTCGGCCGTGCGCTCCAGGCGCCGGTGCTGCGCGCGTGGCGCGGCGACGACGCCAACACCGTCGCCGCGCAGGCGGCGCTGCTCCACCGTGCCGCCCTCAACGGCGCCGCGCGCCGCGCCTCCTACCGCCCCGAGCTGGAGAAGGTCGCGGTCGAGCCGCCGGCGACCTCGTAGGACCACAGCTCGCTGTGGACCCCGACCGGGCGTGCGGACGCTCCACCCGAGGGCTGCTCACCCGAAGGCTGTTCGCCCGAGGACCCTTCGCCGGCGCGCTCGGAGGCCGAGCGGTGACCGTGGGCGAACGCCGGGGAGCTCACCCAGGCCTCGAACGCCGCGTCGTCGCGCCACCGGGTGATGACCAGCCAGGTCGTCCGGTCGTCGGTGGGCTTGAGCAGCTCGAAGCCTTCGAACCCGTCCTGGTCGTCCACGGCACCCGCCCGCGCGGCGAAGCGGCGGGCCAGCTCGTCACCACTGTCCGCCGGCACGGTGATCGCGTTGATCTTGATGACCGTCACCCTCGCCATCGTGCCAGAGCTGGCTCCCGGGGGGATCATCCGCGCGGCAGGAGCCAGGGGCGACCTCAGGTAGCCGCGGGCACGGCATACGTCGTGGTGCGCTCCCGCACGGGACGGCCGATGCCGGAGGCGATCTCGGTGAGCTCGGCGACCGTCTTGGCCGACCCGTGCGCCGAGCCGGCCATCCGGCTGATCGTCTCCTCCATCAGCGTGCCGCCGACGTCGTTGGCGCCACCGGTGAGCATCAGCCGGGTGCCGTCGACGCCGAGCTTGACCCACGAGGTCTGCACGTTGTCGATCCGCCCGTGCAGCATCAGCCGCGCGACCGCGTGCACCGCGCGGTTGTCGCGCAGCGTCGGGCCGGGCCGCGACAGGCCGGCGAGGTAGACCGGCGCGTTGGTGTGGATGAACGGCAGCGGCACGAACTCGGTGAACCCGCCGGTGCGGTCCTGGATCCGCGTCAGCGTGCGCAGGTGCCCGACCCAGTGCCGCGGGTGGTCGACGTGGCCGTACATCATCGTGCTCGAGCTGCGCAGCCCGAGCTCGTGCGCGGTCTCGACCACCTCGACCCACTGCGCCGCGGGCAGCTTGCCCTTGGTCAGCACCCAGCGGACCTCGTCGTCGAGGATCTCCGCGGCCGTCCCCGGGATCGTGTCCAGCCCGGCCTCACGCACCTCCGTGAGCCAGTCCCGCACGGAGACCCCGGACTTCGCCGCGCCCGTCGCGATCTCCATGGGCGAGAACGCGTGCACGTGGATCCCGGGCGCCGCGGACTTCACCGCGCGCACGATGTCCGCGTATGCCGTGGCCTTCAGGTCCGGGGAGATCCCCCCCTGGAGGCACACCTCGGTCGCCCCCAGCGCCTGGGCCTCGGCGGCGCGGCGGCCGACCTCCTCCAGCGAGAGCGTGTAGGCGTCGGCGTCGGTCTTGCGCTGCGCGAACGCGCAGAACCGGCACCCGACGTAGCAGACGTTGGTGAAGTTGATGTTCCGGTTGACCACGTAGGTCACGTCGTCGCCGACGACGTCCCGGCGCAGCCCGTCCGCGAGCGCCGCGAGCGCGTCCATGGCCTCGCCGTCACAGTTCAGCAGCGCCAGGTAGTCGTCGTCGGAGAGCCCGGCCGGGTCCGCCTCGGCCCGCGCCAGCGCGGCCCGGACGTCACCGTCGAGCCGCTCCGGCGCGCCGGGCGTCACCCGCGAGGCGACCGACTGCCAGTCGCCGTAGACCTCGTCGAAGTCGCTGCGCCGGTCGCCGGTGCGGCCCTCCTCGTCGACCCCACGATGCAGGTCCGTGCGGCCGGATCCCGTTCCGGCAGAGGCCATCCCGCCGTCCGGCTCCTGCCAGACGAGCCCCTCGGGCACGGCGTCCTCACGGGCCAGCCCGGTGGCCGGCTCGACCAGCGCGCGCACGTGGGCGTGCAGCCGCGGGTCGACCCAGGCCTCGTCGCGCTCCAGCGACCCGAGCAGGAACCGCGGGTGGGCGGTCAGCCGCTCGCGCAGCTCCAGCCCCGACTCGGCGGTCCAGATGCGCAGGTCCTCCACGTGCGGCCAGGGCCGCTCCGGGTTGACGTGGTCCGGCGTCACCGGCGACACGCCGCCCCAGTCGTCCACCCCGGCGGCCAGCAGCCGCGAGATCTCCTGCGGCTCCGAGAGGTTCGGCGGCGCCTGGATGCTCACCGAGGGCCCGAGCAGCAGCCGCGCGACCGCGACGGTGGCGAGGTACTCCTCCTCCCCCACGTCCGGGGTGCCCCGCATCGCGGTGTCGTCCTTGGCCCGGAAGTTCTGCACGATGCACTCCTGCACGGAGCCGTACTCCCGCGCCACGCGGCGGATCGCCAGGAGGCTCTCCACCCGGTCGGCCGCGGTCTCGCCGATGCCGACGAGGATGCCGGTGGTGAACGGCACGCCCACCCGTCCGGCGTCCTCGAGCACGCGCAGCCGCACGACGGGGTCCTTGTCGGGAGAGCCGAAGTGGACCTGGCCGGGCTCGGACCAGAGCCGCTCGGAGGTCGTCTCGAGCATCATCCCCATCGACGGCGCGACCGGCTTGAGCCGCTGCAGGTCCGCCCACGACATCACCCCGGGGTTGAGGTGGGGCAGCAGGCCGGTCTCCTCCAGCACCCGGATCGCCATGGCACGCACGTAGGCGAGGGTGTCGTCGTACCCGTGCGCGTCGAGCCACTCGCGCGCCGCCGGCCAGCGGTCCTCGGGCCGGTCGCCGAGGGTGAACAGCGCCTCCTTGCACCCCTGCGCCGCCCCTTCGCGGGCGATCTCCAGCACCTCGTCCGGGGACAGGTACGCCGCGGGGAGACGATGCGGGACCGTCGCGAACGTGCAGTAGTGGCAACGGTCCCGGCACAGCCGGGTCAGCGGGATGAAGACCTTGCGCGAGTAGGTGACCACCCCGGGACGCCCGGCGGCAACCATCGCCGCGTCACGCACCCGCGTGGCGGCCTCCGACAGCGTGACGAGGTCCGAGCCCCGCGCACCGAGGAGCACCTCGGCCTCGGCGGCGTCGAGGGCCTTGCCGTCTCGGGCTCGGGCTAGGGCGCGGCGCAGGGCGTTGTCACTCACCGCGTCAGGCTATGTCAGGCCCCGACGACCGCCGCGTCCCGCCCGGTCAGGTCTCGCAATGTGACCGCGGTGGCCACGGCGGCGGTCGCCGCCTCGTGCCCCTTGTCCTCGGAGGACCCCGGCAGCCCGGCCCGGTCGAGGGCCTGCGCGTCGTCGTCACAGGTGAGCACGCCGAAGCCGACCGGCACACCGGTGCGCACGGACACGTCGGTCAGGCCGACCGTCGCGGCCTGGCAGACGTAGTCGAAGTGCGGCGTCCCGCCCCGGATCACCACGCCCAGGGCGACCAGCGCGTCATACGACCCGGCCAGGCGCGCACAGGCGACCGGCAGCTCGAAGGTGCCGGGCACCCGGACCAGCTCGACGCTGTCGACGCCCGACTCGGTCAGCGCCCGGCGGGCGCCCTCGACCAGCCCGTCCATCACCGTCTGGTGCCAGGACGCGGCCACCACGGCCACGCGCAGGCCCTTGCCGTCGACCCGGAGGTCAGGTGAACCCGCCCCGCTCATGCTGATGCTCCCTTGTCCGTCGCCTCGATGACGAGGTCGTGCCCCATGCGGTCGCGCTTGGTGCGCAGGTAGTGCTCGTTGTCCTCGCCCGGGACGATGCTCAGCCGCTCGACCGCCACGACCTCGATGTCGTAGCCGCGCATCGCGTTGACCTTCAACGGGTTGTTGGTCAGCAGCCGCACCGCGTGCAGCCCGAGGTCGGCCAGGATCGCCGCGCCCGCGGCGTACTCCCGGGCGTCGATCGGCAGGCCCAGCTCGACCTGCGCGTCGACCGTGTCAAAACCCTGGTCCTGCAAGGCATAGGCGCGCAGCTTGTGCAGCAGCCCGACGCCCCGGCCCTCGTGGCCGCGCAGGTAGACGATGACGCCACCCTCGCGCCCGACCCGCTCCATCGCCCGCTCGAGCTGCGGCCCGCAGTCGCACCGCTGCGAGCCGAACACGTCACCGGTGAGGCACTCGGAGTGCAGGCGCGCCAGCGGTGCCCGCCCCTCGAGGCCCTTCGGGCTGACCAGGGCGACGTGCTCGTCACCGGTGACCATGTCGCGGTAGCCGTGCACCCGGAACTCACCGTGCTCCGTCGGCAGCCGGGTCTCCACGATCTTCTCGACCCGGTCGTTGCGCTGCCGCCAGGCGATGAGCTGCTCGATGGTGATGACCGGCAGCTCGTGCTTCGCGCCGAGCTCCAGCACCGCCGGCAGCCGCATCATCGCGCCGTCGTCGTGGACCAGCTCGGCGATGACGCCCACCGGGGACAGCCCGGCCAGGCGGCACAGGTCGACCGCGGCCTCGGTGTGCCCGGCACGCACGAGCACCCCGCCCTCGCGGGCGCGCAGCGGGAACACGTGGCCGGGCCGGACCAGGTCGGAGGCCTCGGTCGCCGGGTCGGCCAGCAGGTTGACCGTCCGGGCCCGGTCGGCGGCGCTGATGCCGGTGGTGACGCCCTCGCGGGCGTCCACCGAGATCGTGTATGCCGTGCCGCGCGGGTCCTCGTTGCGGCTCACCATGGGCGGCAGCTCGAGCCGGTCGGCGACCTCGTCGGGCATCGGCGCGCACACCACGCCGGAGGACCAGCGGATCGTCCACGCCAGCCACTGCTCGGTCGCCGTCTGCGCCGCGAGGATGACGTCACCCTCGTTCTCGCGGTCCTCGTCGTCGGTCACGAGGACCGGCAGGCCGCGGCGCAGCGCGTCCAGGGCCTCCTCGACGGTCGACAGGGCGGTCGTCATGCGCTCACCTCACTCGTCGCGCGGGCCACGGGGGTCTCCACGCTGGAGGCCCGCAGCCACACGAAGAAGCCGTAGATCACCAGGCCGCCGTACACGGCGTACAGGACGGCCGAGGGGTAGAAGTGGGAGTGCACCAGCAGCGGCACCCCGACCAGGTCGACGCCGATCCACGCGAGCCAGAAGTCGTTCCAGCCGCGGGCCATGGCGTAGGTCGCCACCATGGAGCCGACGAAGATCCACGCGTCGCACCAGAAGTACCAGCGCGGGGCGGGGAAGCCGGCACCGATGGCGTAGAACACCTGCTGCGCCACGACGACGCCGACCAGCCACACCGCGAGGTAGCCGATCCGCTCGCGCGCGGTCGCCCACCGCGGGGTGATCGCCGGCACGTGGGAGTCGCCGGCGGCGCGTGCCCGGCGCAGCTGCGACCAGCGCCACCAGCCGTAGATGCTGGTGATGATGAAGAAGACCTGCCGCCCGGCCTGGCCGTAGAGCGTCTCGCCCTGCGGGTTGGAGAAGGCGACGCCGAAGAACACGGTGAACAGCAGGGCGTTGCCGACGATGCCGACCGGCCAGGCCCACACCCGCCGGCGCATGCCGCCGATCGCCGAGGCGAAGCCGAACGCGTTGCCGACCACCTCGCGCCACAGGATCGGCTGGCCGGCGATGGTCAGCTGGGCCTCGAAGAGGCGCTGGAGGATGTTCATGCCTGGGCTCCTGCGGACATGAGGCGCTCGACGTACTTCGCGAGCACGTCGACCTCGAGGTTGACGGTGGCGCCGACTCCCTTGTGCCCCAACGTGGTCAGGTCGAGGGTGGTCGGGATGAGCGAGACGGAGAAGGTGTCGTCGGTGACGGCCGAGACGGTCAGCGAGACGCCGTCGACGGTGATCGAGCCCTTCTCCACGACGTAGCGCGCCAGGGCCTGCGGCAGGGTGAAGGTCACGACCTCCCAGCGGTCCCCCGGCTCGCGTGCGGTGATGGTCGCGGTGCCGTCGACGTGGCCCTGCACGATGTGGCCGCCGAAGCGGCTGCTCGCGGCCATGGCCCGCTCGAGGTTCACCGGGTCACCGGCGGTGAGGGTGCCCAGGCTGGAGCGGCGCAGCGTCTCGGCCATGACGTCCACCGAGAACGACTCGGCGTCGTGCTCGACCACCGTCAGGCACACGCCGTTGACCGCGATCGAGGCGCCGTGGGTCGCGTCGCTGGTGACCAGCGGGCCGCGCACCCGCAGGACCGCGGAGTCCTCGCCCGGCTCGACGGACACGACCCGCCCGAGCTCCTCGACGATGCCGGTGAACATCAACGCCCTCCCTGGGGTGCGACGGTGGCGACGACCTTGATGTCCTCGCCGATGGTGGTGACCTCGCGCGGCACGAGCCGCAACGCCTCACCGATGGTCTGTATGCCGAGGTCCCCCACCGCGGCCGCGCCGGCGCCCAGCAGGGCGGGGGCCAGGTAGGCGACGACCTCGTCGACGAGGCCCGCGGCGAGGAACGCCGCGGCCACGGTCGGACCGCCCTCCAGCCAGACGTGCCGCACCTCCCGGGCGGCCAGCGCCTTGAGCACCAGGGCCGGGTCGCGCTCGCGCAGGTGCACGGTGGGTGCGGCGTCGTCGAGGACCCGGGCGGCGGCAGGCAGGTCCCGCTCCCCCACGACGACCCGCAGCGGCTGGCGCGCGCGCAGGGTGCCGTCCGGGTGCCGGGTGGTCAGGCGCGGGTCGTCGGTGAGGACGGTGCCGGTGCCGACGAGGATCGCGTCGCACTCCGCCCGCAGGTCGTGCACGTCGGCCCGCGCGGCAGGCCCGGTGACCCACTGGCTGGTGCCGTCGGCGGCGGCGGAGCGGCCGTCGAGCGTGGCGGCGAACTTCCAGGTCACCATCGGACGGCCGTGGCTGACGGCGAAGGTCCAGGCCCGGTTGAGCGCCGCGGCCTCGAGGGCCAGCACGCCACCGACGACCTCGACCCGGGCGTCGCGCAGGGTCCGGGCGCCGGCGGCCGCCACCGGGTTGGGGTCGGACTGGGCATAGACCACGCGGGCGACGCCGGCGTCGGCCAGCGCCTGCGAGCAGGGGCCGGTGCGCCCGGTGTGGTTGCACGGCTCCAGGGTCACCACCGCGGTGCCACCGGCGGCACCGCTGCCGGCAGCCCGCAGCGCCTCGACCTCGGCGTGCGGGGTGCCGGCGCCGTGGTGCCAGCCCTCGCCGACGACCTCGCCGGAAGCGTCGAGCACGACGGCCCCGACGCGGGGGTTCGGGTCGGCCACGGGACCGCGTGCGGCGAGCTCGAGCGCGCGACGCATCAGCGCGACGTCGCGCTGCTCCTGCGCCTGCTGGTCCATGTCCTGCCCCTCGTGCTCAGCCTGTCTCGGGCGAGCTCCGGGGTGGACGGAAGAAGGCACCTCGGCGACCGGAGGACGCACCTGGCGGCGCGACATACGGGCTCGAGAGCCGTTGTCCTGCAACGGGTCCGACTCGCCTGCGACCCTGGGGGCCACGACCGGGAACGGTCCCGCACGCGCTGCCTACCATCCGGACTTTCACCGTCGGTCCTGGAGTTCCACCAGGTCAACCGGCCGCTGGCTGCGGTCGGGTCGCGGACTGTCACCGCCGGTTCGGAGTTGCACCGACCCCGGAGCGCGTGCCGTCAGTATCGCATCCGGGCCGCAGGCTCAGGCACCCGCGGTCCGCGTGACGGTCCTCACCCGTGGCGGTGGGCGGTGGCCAGGGCGCGCAGCTCCTCGACCGCAGCGGCCGCGTCCTGCGCCCCGTAGACCGCGGAGCCGGCGACGAAGACGTCGGCCCCGGCCTCGGCGCACTGCTCGATGGTGTCGGCGGAGACCCCGCCATCGACCTGCACCCAGATGTCCCCGCCGTGGCGGCGCACGGCCTCGCGCACCTCGCGCACCTTGGGCATCTGGTCGGCCATGAAGGACTGGCCGCCGAAGCCGGGCTCCACGGTCATGACCAGCACCATGTCGAGGTCGGGCAGCAGGTCGGCATAGGGCGCGAAGGCGGTGCCGGGCTTGATGGCCATGCCGGCCCGGGCCCCGGCGGCGCGCAGGTCGCGGGCGACCCGGCGGGGGTCGCCGGCGGCCTCGATGTGGAAGGTGACGCTGGAGCCACCGGCCTCGGCGTACTGCGGGGCCCACCGGTCGGGGTCGTCGATCATGAGGTGGCAGTCGAGCGGGATCGGGCTCACCTTGGCCAGGGCCTCCACCACGGGCAGGCCGAGGGTCAGGTTGGGCACGAAGTGGCCGTCCATGACGTCGACGTGGGCCCAGTCGGCGTTGCTGATCCGGCGCAGCTCGCGCTCGAGGTTGGCGAAGTCGGCCGACAGGATGCTCGGGGAGATCTGCACGGTCGCCAGCCTAGGGCGTGGCGCCCGCGACTCGGGCAGGCCCTGACCTGAGGGGTACTCGCAGGGACTCCCACATCGCCGGCACCGCCGTACCGTGAAGGACATGGCCGCCAAGGACGACATCCGCGAGTTCCTCACCACGCGCCGAGCGAGGATCACCCCCGACCAGGCCGGCCTGGCGATCTACGGCGCCAACCGCCGGGTCACCGGCCTGCGCCGCGAGGAGGTCGCGCTGCTCGCCGGCATCAGCGTCGAGTACTACACCCGGCTCGAGCGCGGCAGCGTCGGCAGCGTCTCCGACAGCGTCCTCGACGGGGTCGTCCACGCCCTCCAGCTCGACGAGGCCGAGCGCGACCACCTCTACCGGCTGGTCCGCACGGCGAGCACGCCGAGCAGCCGCCGGCCGCCGCGGCGCACCCCGGCCAGGCGGCAGGTCCGTCCGGCCCTCCAGCAGATCCTCGACCAGATGCCGATGCCGGCCTACCTGCGCAACGGCCGCTTCGACGTCCTGGCCGCCAACGACCTCGGCCGCGCGTTGTACAGCCCGCTCTACGAGCAGGCCGACGCCGGTGAGCACCCCAACAGCGCCCGGTTCATCTTCCTCGACCCGGCCGCACCGGAGTTCTTCCACGACTACGACAAGGCCGCCAACGACTGCGTCGCGTTCCTGCGCGCCGAGGCCGGCCGCGACCCCTACGACAAGGAGCTCTCCGACCTCGTCGGGGAGCTCTCGACGCGCAGCGAGGACTTCCGCCGACGCTGGGCCGCCCACGACGTGAGGTACCACCGCACCGGCCGCAAGCACTTCCACCACCCGCTCGTCGGCGACCTCGAGCTCGACTACGAGGCCTTCGAGCTCCCCGGCGACCCGGGCCAGCGCATCAACGTCTACACCGCCCCTCCGGGCTCCCCCTCCGCGGAGGCACTGGCCCTCCTCGCCAGCTGGACCACGCCGGCGCGGTCCCGCAGCGAGGCCACCAGCTCGACCGTCCGCTCCCCAGAGAACGAGGAAACGTGGAACTCCTGACCCAGCAGCCCACCACCCAGGGCCCCGCCGAGCTGTTCACCGGACACGTGTGGTTCGACGTCATCGCCCGCGGCGAGGACGAGTCACGGCTGCGCGTGAACGCCGTGCGGTTCTCGCCCTGCGCCCGCACCGCCTGGCACAGCCACAGCCTCGGCCAGACCCTCCACGTCACCGAGGGCATCGGCGTCGTCGCCACCCGCGACCGGGTCATCGTCATGCGCCCCGGCGACACCGTCCACACCCCACCCGGTGAGGAGCACTGGCACGGCGCGCTGCCCGACCACTTCATGACCCACCTGGCGATGTGGGAGGACGACGACGCCACCTGGGGCGAGCACGTCACCGACGACGAGTACGCCGCAGCGACCCGCTCCGCCACGACCGGGGCGAGCGGGGAACGCTGACGCCGCGTCCGGAGGTCAGTGCTTGCGCAGGAGCGCCAGGAACATCCCGTCGGTGCCGTGCCGGTGCGGCCACAGCTGCACGTAGGGACCCTCGCCGAGGTCGGCGACCGGGGCCCCGAGGGCGTCGTGGAAGTAGTCCCGGGCGTCGACCACGCTGACCTCCGGGTGCTTCTTGACGACGTCACCGACGACGAACCGGGTCTCGGCCAGGTGCGGGCTGCACGTGGCGTAGCCGACGACCCCGCCCGGCTTGGTCGCGGCGATCGCCGACTCGAGCAGCTCGCGCTGCAGCCCGCCGAGGTCGGCCAGGTCGGCCGGCGAGCGGCGCCAGCGGGCCTCGGGCCGGCGGCGCAGCGCGCCCAGGCCGGTGCACGGGGCGTCGACGAGCACCCGGTCGAAGGACTCCGGCTCCTCCTCGCCGAGGTCGCGGCCGTCACCGGTGCCGACCATGACCTCGATGCCGGCGTCGACGGCGGCGGCGAGCGTCTGACGGACCAGGTCGGTGCGGTGCTCGCTGGCCTCGTTGGCGAACAGGACCGCGCCCTGCTGTGCTCCGAGCGTGGCCAGCAGCGCGGCCTTGCCGCCGGGGCCGGCGCACAGGTCCAGCCAGCGCTGGCGCTCCGAGCCGGTTTCCACGGGCACG
Organism: Oryzihumus leptocrescens; assembly: GCF_006716205.1. Classification (GTDB taxonomy): domain Bacteria; phylum Actinomycetota; class Actinomycetes; order Actinomycetales; family Dermatophilaceae; genus Oryzihumus; species Oryzihumus leptocrescens. The sequence continues at coordinate 2,236,523 of NZ_VFOQ01000001.1, forward strand.
GCGGCCAGGGCCAGGGCGAGCAGCTGGGAGCCCTCGTCCTGCACCGCGGCGCGTCCCTCCCGGACGGCGGGTATGGCGCCGGGGTCACCGGCGTCGAGGGTGGCCCCGACCGGTGAGAGCGTCGAGGCGGTGGCGCCCTCCTCGACGAGCTCGGCGACCGTCGCCAGGCCGGGGCGCGCGACGAGCGACACCTTCGGCGGCGCGTTGTCCGCGACGAGCAGGTCACGCAGGTCGGCGTCTACCGTGTCGGAGGTCGAGGCACCGTGCCCGAGCAGCGCGGCCCGCAGCGCGCGCACGACCCACTCGGGGTGGGAGTGCACGACGGCCAGCCGGGCCAGCTCGTCACCGCCCTCGGGGGCGACCACGGCGAGCCACTCCTCCAGCGACCGCTCGCTGATCCGGCGCATGACGGCGTTGACGAAGCCCGACGCGCCGGCGCCGTTGACCTTGCGGGCCAGGCCGACGGTCTCGTCGACGGCGGCGTGCACCGGCACCCGCATGCCGAGCAGCTGGTGCGCCCCCAGGCGCAGCGTGTCGAGGACGGCGTCGTCGACCTTGTCCAGGGAGCGTCCCGCGGCGCTGGCGATGATGGGGTCGTAGAGCCCCCGCATCCGCGTGGCGCCGTAGGTCAGCTCGGTGGCGAAGCCGGCGTCGCGACCGCGGACCCCCTTGGCGCGCAGCACCTTGGGCAGCTCGAGGTTGGCGTAGGCGCCGTCGGCGACGGCACGCATCACGGTGTAGGCGGCCAGCCGCGCCGGGTCGGTGCTGCGCGAGCGCTCCGAGGGCCGCTGGACCGAGCGCTGCTGCGGCCGGTGGGGGCGCTGCGGGTTGCGCGGGCGGTCGGGGCGGCGGGGCTGGTCGGGGCGACCCTGCTCAGGCATCGGTCAGCGTCTCGCCGGAGGTGATGCGCACACCGCGGGCCCAGTCGGCGGCGGCCATGGCCTTCTTGCCGTGCGGCTGCACGGTGCCGAGCCGCACCGGCGTGGAGCCGGTGCCCACGAGCACCTCGTGCTTGGTGACCACCAGCTCGCCGGGGGCCACCGGCTGCGCGTCGGCGGCGACGGTCACGGGGTGCACCTTGAGCCGCTCGCCGCGGAAGGTGGTCCACGCGCCGGGCGCCGGGGTGCAGCCGCGCACCTGCCGGTCGACCGCCAGGGCGGGGGTGGCCCAGCGCACCCGGGCGTCCTCCACGCTGATCTTCGGGGCCAGCGAGACGCCCTCGGCCGGCTGCGGCACGGCCTCGAGGTCGCCGGACTCCAGCCCGTCGAGCGTCGCGACGAGCAGGCCGGCGCCGGCGTGGGCCAGCCGCTCGAGCAGGTCGCCGGAGGTGTCGCCCGGGCGGACGGCCTCGGTCATCACCCCGAACGTGGGGCCGGTGTCCAGCCCCTCCTCGAGGAGGAACGTCGTGGCGCCGGTGACCTCGTCACCGGCCATCACGGCGTGCTGCACCGGGGCGGCGCCACGCCAGGCCGGCAGCAGGGAGAAGTGCAGGTTGACCCAGCCGTGGACCGGGATCTCCAGCGCGGCCTTCGGGATCAGGCCGCCGTAGGCCACGATCGGGCACGCGTCCGGGGCGATCTCGCGCACCCGGTCGAGGAACTCCGGCTCGCTCGGCCGGCGCGGGGTCAGGACCTCCAGGCCCAGCTCGAGCGCGCGCTCCTTGACCGGCGACGGCACGAGGGTGCGGCCGCGCCCGGCGCGGGCGTCGGGGCGGGTGACGACGGCGACGACCTCGTGGGAGGAGCCGACCAGCGCGTCGAGGCTGGGCAGGGCGACCTCGGGGGTCCCGGCGAAGACCAGGCGCACGCGGTCAGAGGCCCTTGCCGAAGGTGGCGTGCGGGCTGACCTTGATGGTGGGGGCCTCCTGGCCGGCCCACTCGGCGTCGCGGATGGCCTTCATCGCCAGCTTGCGCTGCTGGCGGTCCATCCGGTCGATGAACAGGATGCCGTTGAGGTGGTCGGTCTCGTGCTGGATGCAGCGCGCCATGAGCTCGCTGCCCTCGAGGGTGACCGGGTCGCCATACTCGTTGAAGCCCTTGGCGACCACCCGCAGGGCACGCGGGGTGTCGAAGTAGATGCCGGGGAAGGACAGGCACCCCTCCTCGCCGTCCTGCAGCTCCTCCGACAGCGACAGGTCGGGGTTGATCAGGTGCCCGAGCTGGTCGTCGACGTAGTAGGTGAACACCCGCAGCCCGACGCCGATCTGCGGCGCGGCCAGACCGGCGCCGGGGGCGTCGATCATCGTGTCCGTGAGGTCCTTGACGAGCTGGCGCAGCTCCTTGTCGAAGTCGACGACCTCGGCAGCGGGGGTGCGCAGCACGGGGTCACCGAACAGGCGGATGTCCTTGATCGACACGGGTACGTCCTTGAGGGGGTGTGGGGCGACGCTGGCCGGGCCAGTCTATGCGGGCGCGAGCGGGAGGCCACGCCGGCGCAGGTCGCCCCGCAGGTGGCCGGTGTCGGTGAAGTGGATGGCGTCCATCCCGGCCTCCCGGGCGGCGGCGACGTTGCGCGGGCTGTCGTCGATGAACACGCAGGCAGCGAGGTCGCGCCCGGCCCGACGGGCCAGGGTCGCGAAGATCCTCGGGTCGGGCTTGGCCACCCCCTCGTCCCCCGAGACGACGATGTCCTCGAACAGGTCGAGGAAACCGAAGCGCTCCCGGGCGTGCGGGAAGAGCTCGGCCGACCAGTTGGTCAGCGCGAACAGCGGTATGCCGTGCCCGTGCAGCTCCTCGAGCACGGTCACGGTGTCCTCGATCGGCCCCAGCAGCGAGTGCTCGTAGTGCCTGCGGTAGGCGCGGATCGCCCGCTCCCAGTGCGGGTGGCTGGCCACGGCGAGCGCCTCGGCCTCGGCCCAGCCGCGCCCGGCGTCCTGCCGGGAGTTCCACACCAGGAAGTCGAAGTCCTCGGCCGCAAGGAACGCGCTGGCCTGCTCGGGACCGACCTCGCGGGCGATCGCCGCGTGCGGGTGCCAGCGGATCAGCACGTTGCCCAGGTCGAAGACCACCGCCTCGACCGCCGTCTGCATCGCGTCGGGACCTGCCACGCACCCGACCCTAGGCGATGACCCGGTCAGCTGCCCGCGGGCCGGCGCGGCTGGTAGAGCCAGGCGTCGAACAGCCCGTCGAGCTGCTGGCCGCTGACCCGCTCGGCGGTCCGGAGCAGGTCGGCGGTGGACGCCCCGCCGTAGCGGTGCTGGGCCGCCCACGTCCGCAGCAGCCGGGCGAAGGCCGCCTCGCCGATGCGCTGGCGCAGGGCCACCAGGGCCATCGCGCCGCGCTCGTAGACCGGGGTGGAGAACAGGTTCGCCGGGCCGCCGGGGTTGGCCGGCGGGGTCTTCCAGAACGGGTCGGAGGCGGGGTACTTCGCGAGCAGCGTCTTGAGCTGCACGTCCGCCGTGACGCCACCGTGGCGCTCGGTCCAGAGCCACTCGACGTACGTCGCGAAGCCCTCGTTGAGCCAGATGTCCTTCCACAGCCGGGGCGTCACCGAGTCGCCGAACCACTGGTGGCCCAGCTCGTGCACGACCGTCAGGAGGTCCGGCGCCCGGTCATACATCGGCTTGGTGGCGGTCTCGAGGGCGTAGCCCACCGACCGCGCGTTGTCGACGACCCCGCCGGTGGCCGAGAACGGGTAGCGCCCGAACTGCGTGGTCTCCCAGTCGGTGATCTCCGCGCTGCGCTGGAGCGTGGACCACGGCGAGCCCGTCACCGACGGGTCCACCGCCAGGTAGACCGGCAGGCCGTGCGCGGTCCGGCCGGTGCGCTGGTCGAAGCGACCGAGGGTGGCCGTGACCAGGTAGGTCGGGATCGGCTGGGGCTGGTGCCACCAGTACGTCGTCCTCCCGGCGCTGGTGTCGTGCGACCGCAGGACGCCGTTGCCCCACACCGAGGTGCCCGTGGGCACGCTCATGCGCAGGTCGAAGGACGCCTTGTCCGACGGGGCGTTGCTGGACGGGAACCAGGACATGGAGCCGACCGGCTCCCCCACGACGAACGCGCCGTCGGCCGTGCGGACCCACCCCTCGATCGACCCGTCGGCGTCGGTGATGACCCGGGGCACCCCGGCGTACTGGACCCCGACGGAGAACGTGTGCCCGGAACGGATCCCCGCGGCGGGGGTGATGACCAGCTCCTGACCGTCGCGGCGGGCCTGCGCCGTGCGCCCGTCCACCGTCACCACGGACACGGCCAGGCCGGTGAGGTCGAGGTCGAACCGGGAGAGGTTCTGCGTGGCGCGGGCCTGCATCACGCTGCTGCCGGACAGCCGGCCGCTCGTAGGGTCGTAGGCCAGGCGCAGGTCATAGTGCCGGGCGTCGTAGCCGCCGTTGCCGGCCAGCGGGAAGTAGGGGTCGCCCGCGCCGGCGGCCCCGGGCGTGAACGTGGTCCCCTGCGCCGCGCCGGTCGCGGGCCTGGCCGCGGTCGCCGGTGCGCCGGCGACGGCGGCCCCCGCAGCGACGGCGAGGGCCACGGCCCCCGCGCCGATCGTCAGGTGTCGGTGGCTCATGACGATGCCCCTCCCCGTCAGGACGACTCAGGCCCCCACCGGGCGCCGGCGCCCCTGACTCCCCACGAGGCTATGCCGGGAACGGACCCGTGCCCGGGCCCTTCGCCCCCTCAGCGGCTGTCTCTGCGGTACCAGGCGCCCAGGAAGATCACCGTCGAGAACACAAAGACGGGCAGCACGTTGAGGCCCGACGTCGCATGCACGAGCATCCCCAGGGCGCCGAAGCCCACGGGTGCCACCCACCACGCCCTGATGGCGCCGCGCAGCCGCAGCCGCCAGCGTTCGGCCGGGGTGACCTTCGGTCGAGGCACCTCCTGCGGGTCACGAGGCTCCATGGGGAGCACGAGTTGGGGCGCCACCAGGGCGTCGATGCGCTCCCGCAGGACGCCACCGTTGCGCCACAGCGTGGGCTCCACGGCCACCGTGTAGCCGTCCTGGTCGACGAGCGTGCGGCCACCGTCGGGAAAGGCAAAGGCACCCGCCAACCTCGCCAGGTCCACGGCGCGCGCCTGGTCACCCCCGGCCACCTCGACCCTGCCGTCCGACACGGTGATGACCGACCGGTCCACCGGGTGGTCCAACGCCCGGAAGCGCTCTCCCGAGGTCGTCCCGGCCGGCCGCGTGGCGTCCAGCCAGGTGATCGAGTCGTCCCGGCGAGCCGCACGCGGCGCCCCCACCAGCAGCGTTCGATGGACGTCACGGGCCGCCTCGACGACGTCGTCCGGAGTCACCTGCTCCGCCTCGCGCAGCACGTCCTCGACGTCGACGGTCTCCTCGTCCAGCAGCACCGCGCGCCCGGAGGCCCAGGCTCTCCCGGGCTGGTTGAAGGGGTCGCGGTAGTTCCTCACGACGACTGCCGCGTCCTCGGCGACCTCCTGGCTGGTCGGGCCGGAGCGCATGAGCTCCTGCAGCACCGAGCGCGCCACAGAGACGGCCTTGGGGCGCAGCTCGGGCATCAGGTCCGCGCCGGCGAGGAGCACGGCGGTGTCGGCACCGACCGGGTGGTAGGCGTCCCACGGCGCGTACGAGCCGCCCGCCTCGTGCCGCAGTCGTGTCGCGAGCCGGCGTTGGAGACACCGCCCCAGCGCCGTGGATGCGGCCGATCGACGGACCAGCCCGGACAGGCACACGGCATCATCCGGACCGACGTAGGCGCCGGGCAACGGCTGCCCGCACGGTGTCGCAGCCTGCGTCAGCAGGGCCTCCCCGGAGCGCAGCCGCAAAGACAACCCTGGCGGGGGCGGACCGTCGAAGCACAGGACGGCGTTGCCCGTGGTGAACCGTCGTGCCGCGTGCACCAGCAGGGCGTCGACACTCGCCCGCGTCAGCCCCGGTTCGTCGTAGGCCACGAGCCCCGGGCCTCGGGCGCCGTAGCGCCAGAGCATCGCGTCCGCAGCGGCGGACCCACCCCGTCGGGCGGACTCGGCCCGCAGCACCTTCCGCTCGTGCTCCAGGTCTGACAGGTCCGGGTCGGCCAGCCACGTCGTCAGCGCACGCAGGTGCTCCGCCACGTCACCGGCCTCGCCGTGGACGTCGAAGCTGGTGACCAACAGGTCGACCGAGCCGTTGACGTCGAGGTCGACGCGCTCCCGGCCGTGAAGGGCAAGGTGCTCCAGCAGGTGGGTCCAGCCACAGGTGGGCAGGGTCTCGTCGGCCATGCCGCCACGGAACATCAGGCTCGCCCGCAGGGTCGGTCGGCCCGACTCCACCCAGAAGGTCCTGACCCCGTCGATCTCTGTGGTGTGCAGTTCCACGCGTCCCCCGTTCGTGCGGGCTCACTGTAGTGGCGGGCATGCTGCGGGGTGCGCGAAACGCCCGACGTGGCGGGGAGGGTCGCGTCGGCTCCCTCCTGCGCAGCGGACCGGCTCAGCGAGCCGGGTCAGCGATCCGGGTCAGCGGATCGACTCAGCCGGCGTCGATGACCGGCGGCCGCTCGGGCAGGCCGAGGTAGTCCAGCACCCGCGCCGCGTCGGCCTCCAGCGCGGTGAGGTCGGCCCGGCGCACCGGCTCCAGCGGGCGGATCGTCACCGCGCCGGCAGCCAGGCTCCACAGCGCCACGGCGCGCCCGTCCACCATGGCGAACGGCCGGAACAGCCCGTTGGTGGTGACGATGCCGCGGTGCTCCCCCACGACGTCGGCGCGCGACACCCAGCCGTGCAGGACCGGGTCGAAGGGCCCGAGCAGCCGCGGTCCGGGTGGCGGCTCCGGCTCGCCGCCTGCCTGCCGCGCGGACAGGTCGACCAGGCCGTCGCCGTCCTCGACCACCTCGTCGGCGATCGCGGCCAGCCCGCGTCGGGCGTCGCCGAGCGTGATGCCGGCCCACTTGGCCAGGTCGCGGGCGTCGGCCGGGCCGTGACCGACGAGGTAGCGCCGGGCCAGCAGGGCCAGGGCCTCGGTGCGCTCCAGGGGCTCCGGTGCCGGGCCGAGCCACTGCTCGACGGACACAAAGCACTGCTCGGCCCCGCGGACCGGCCCCCGCACCACGTGGCCGGCCAGCGTCGCCGCGACCAGGACGTGGACGATCGCCTGCCCCGCGGTGGGCACCCCCTCGGCGTCGAGGGCGTCACGCAGCTCGGCGCGGGTGCGGGGGCCGTGCGTCGCGACCTGCTCGGCCACGACCTCGACGCCCCGCTCGGCCTGGGCCACGGACACGCCCTCCTGACGCAGCCGGGTGCGGTTGCCCGTGGCCAGCTGCGGCGTCGTCAGGGGGTGCAGCCACCAGTAGTCCTGCGCCTGGACCAGGTGCAGCGTGCCGCGGTTGAGCCAGGTGACGACCAGGGAGCGCCGGTCGGTCAGCCCCGCGTCGACGTCGGCCGCGATCACCCCTGCGGCGCGGGCCCGCACCGCCAGCCGGGCGCCCCTGGGGTCCTGCCCCTGCACCGCCAGCAACCGCTCCACGACGGCCTCGGCCGAACCGGCGGCCGGCCCGCTGAGCTGCTGGGCGGCCAGCCGCCGCCGGTGCACCGCCGACGGCGCGGCCACGCGTCCCGGACCACCGGTGCGGCCCCCTGCCCCACCCATGTCAGCCGATCCCTTCGCTCGGGTCCATCCGCACGGTCACGGACTCCTTCTCCTTGCGCGCGCTGCGCACCGCCTTGAGCGCGGCCATCGCCGACGCCAGCGCCGGCCCGTCCGCCAGCGGGCCACGCACGAGCAGCTGCATCCGCTCCGGTGCCGCGGCGTCCGTCCCACCGGCCCGCGCCGCTCCGCCGGGCCTGGCGGGCGCCGGACCGCGACCGCGCCGGGCGGCCCCCGCGGCCGGGCCACCCACGGACGCCGGCAGCGGCCCGAGCCGCTCCACCCCCTCGGGCAGGCTGGTGTGCTCCAGCGCGTCGGCCAGCGCCCGCCGGCTCGCGACGAGCTGGGCCATGGCCACGGTCGGTGGCAGCCGCAGCTCGCGCCGCTCGGCCAGCTCGCGGGCGGCGAACCACGCCGGGTCCCAGCGCACCAGCGCCTCGATCGCCGGCAAGGTGGTGTGCAGCGGCGCCCCGCAGAGCACGACGAGACCACCCTCGGCCGCGCCACGGGTCAGCGCCGCGGCGGCCAGCCAGCGGCGCTCGGCCTCCTGCGCGGCGTCCAGGGAGGGGCGGTCGAGCAGCGCCCACGCGTCCAGCAGCAGGGTCGCGGCGTAGCCGCCCTCGGCCACCGGCTCGGCGCCGGGCGTGGCGATGACCAGGCTCGGCCGGGCCGCCACGGCGGCGAGCACGTCGCCGGCGCCGGAGGTGTGCACCGGCACCCCGGCGAACGCGCGCCCGAGCTCCTCGGCGGTGCGCCGGGCGCCGACGACCCCGGCCCGGACCGTGCGGCCGTGGCAGTGGGGGCAGTCGAAGGCCGGCACGCCCTTGCCGCACCACCGGCACACCGGAGGCGCGTCCGCCGCCACGAGCGCCAGCGGCCCGTGGCAGTGACCGCAGCGAGCGGGCATCCGGCAGGTCTGGCAGGACAGTGACGGGACGTATCCGCGGCGGGGCACCTGGATGAGCACCGGGCCCCGCTCGAGCGCGGCCTTGGCGGCCCGCCAGGCGGCCGAGGGCAGGTGGGCCGCGGCCGCTGCGGGGTCGCGCTCGAGGTCGGTGCCCTCCCCGGCGACCTGCACCCGGGGTGCCGCCCGCCGCAGGTCGGCCGGAGCGCCCACGACCGGTCGCAGGCTGCCGGCCTCGACGAGCTGCTGCACCGCCACGGACCGGGCGAACCCGCCGGAGAGCACCGCCGCCCCCTCGAGCCTCGCGCGGGCCAGCAGCACCTCGCGCACGTGCGGGTAGGGGGCGCGCGGCTCGTCGTGCAGGTCGTCGCCGTCGTCCCACCAGGCCACCAGGCCGAGGTCGCGCACCGGCGCGAATGTCGCCGCCCGGGTGCCGACGACGACGCGCACGTGCCCGCGCAGCACCTTCAGCCACGCGGTGTAGCGCGCCTGCGGGCCCTGGTCGGCGGTGAGCCGCACGTGCCGGCCCGGGCCGAGCGCGGCCTTCAGGGCAGCGTCGACCCGGTCGACGTCGCGGTGGTCGGGCACGACGAGCAACGCCCCGCGACCGGCCGACAGCGCCGTGGCCGCGGCGACCGCGAGGGCGGCGGGCCAGTCTTGCGCGGGGTTGCTGGTGGGGGTCGCCAGCCACGAGGCCGCCGGCGCCTGGCCCTCGGCGATGCGTCGCAGCAGGGACGGCCCGGCCGGGTAGGCCTCCCACGGCCCGGGGTCGGGAGCGGGCAGGGGCTCGGTCTCCGGGGGCTCGGCGGCCAGCGCCTTCTCCGCGGCGGCGTGCCGCGGCGGCACCGCCAGGCGCAGGACGTCCTCGAGGGTGCCGGCGTAGCGGTCGGCCACGGCCCGGCACAGCGCGAGCGTCGCCGCGGTCAGCACGGGCTCGGGGCTGACCACCTTGCGCAGCGGGGCCAGCCGGCCGGCGTGCTCGGCCTGCGCCCGGCGCTCCAGCACGAAGCCGTCGACGTCCTGCCCGGCGAAGCGCACCTTGACCCGCACCCCGGCCCGGGCTGTGTCGGCCAGGGAGGCGGGCACGGAGTACTCGAACGGGCGGTCGAGGTGGGGCAGGCCCACCTCCACGGCGACCAGCGCGACCGGGTCGACCCCGGCCAGGCCCTCAGCCGCGCGGGCCGCGGGCCTGCGGCGAGCGCCGGCGCGCACGAGCTCCAGCTGCTCCCCCGCAGCCGGCGGACCCGCGGCGCCCTCACTCGTCATACGGCACTTCTACCGCACCGCGCCGACGCACCCGGACGCGCCATGCCCGCCCCGGCCGGCCCCGGAGACGGCGCTGCCCCCGGCCCGCGGCCGCGGGACGGGGGCAGCAGGTGCCCGGTGCGGGTCAGACCGCGGCGCGGAGCTTCTCGACGCGGTCGGTGCGCTCCCAGGTGAAGCCACCCTCCAGGCCCGGGGCGGAGGTGCGGCCGAAGTGGCCGTAGGCCGCGGTGGGCTGGTAGATCGGGCGCAGCAGGTCGAGCTCGTCGATGATCGCGGCCGGGCGCAGGTCGAAGGTCGAGTCGATCGCGCGCTGGATCTTGTCGAGGGGGACGGTCTCGGTGCCGAAGGTCTCGACGTAGAGGCCGACCGGCTGGGCCTTGCCGATGGCGTAGGCGACCTGGACCTCGCAGCGCTTGGCCAGGCCGGCCGCGACGACGTTCTTGGCCACCCAGCGCATGGCGTAGGCCGCGGAGCGGTCCACCTTGCTCGGGTCCTTGCCGGAGAAGGCGCCACCGCCGTGGCGGGCCATGCCGCCGTAGGTGTCGACGATGATCTTGCGGCCGGTCAGGCCGGCGTCGCCCATCGGGCCGCCGATCTCGAACCGGCCGGTGGGGTTGATGAGCATGCGGTAGTCGGACACGTCCAGGTCGGTGCCGGCGGCGACGAGCTCGTCGAGGACCGGCTTGATGACGTGGGTGGCGATGTCGGGCTCGAGCATGCCCTCGAGGGAGACGTCGCCGGCGTGCTGGGTCGAGAGGACCACGGTGTCGAGCTTGACCGCCTGGTCGCCGTCGTAGCCGATGGTGACCTGGGTCTTGCCGTCGGGGCGCAGGTAGGCCAGCTCGCCGGACTTGCGCACGGTGCTCAGGCGCTCGGAGAGCCGGTGCGCGAGGAAGATCGGCAGCGGCATGAGCTCGGGGGTGTCCTCGCAGGCGTAGCCGAACATCAGGCCCTGGTCGCCCGCGCCCTGCTTGTCGAGCGGGTCGACGCCGCCGGTGCGGTTCTCGTGGGCGGTGTCGACGCCCTGGGCGATGTCGGGCGACTGCTGCCCGATGGAGATGGACACCCCGCAGGAGCGGCCGTCGAAGCCCTTGAGCGAGGAGTCGTAGCCGATGCCGACGATGGTGTCGCGCACGATGCTGGGGATGTCGACCCAGCCGGTGGTGCTGACCTCACCGGCGACGTGCACCAGGCCCGTGGTCACCATGGTCTCGACGGCGACGCGGGCGTTCTTGTCCTGCGCGAGCATCGCGTCGAGGATCCCGTCACTGATCTGGTCGCAGATCTTGTCGGGGTGACCCTCGGTGACGGACTCGGAGGTGAAGAGGCGTGACACGTGATTTCTCTCCTTGGTGCAGCGGCTGCTGGCTGACGGTTGGCGGAGTCTAACCCGCACTACAGACGGGACTGGATGACGTCCCAGAGCGTGGCCGCCACGGCCTCCTTGGGCGCGGGGCCGGCCACCACGGGTGCGGAGCCGTCGCGCTGGAGGATGTGCACGGTGGTGTCGTCCTGGCCGAACACCTTGCCGGGGCCGACCTCGTTGACGACGAGCAGGTCGCAGCCCTTGCGCTCGAGCTTGGCCCGGGCGTGGTCCATCACCGAGCCGGACTCGTCTCCGGTCTCGGCGGCGAAGCCCACGATGAACGGCGAGGAGGCCGAGCCGCGGGTCTGCACCAGCTCGGCGAGGACGTCGGGGTTGCGGACGAGCTCGATCACCGGCGCCGACTCGTCGCCACCGGGCACGTCGGGGTCGTGCGACTTCTTGATCTTGGACCCGGAGTAGTGCGCCGGGCGGAAGTCCGCGGGCGCGGCGGCCATGACGACCACGTCGGCCTCCTTGGCCGCGGTGGTCACGGCCTCGCGCAGCTCCAGGACCGTCCCGACCGGTACGACGGACACGCCGGCGGGCACCGGCAGGTCGGCGTTCGCGGCGACGAGGGTGACCTCCGCCCCGCGGGCCGCGGCCACGGCGGCGATGGCGAAGCCCTGCTTGCCCGAGGACCGGTTGCCGAGGAAGCGCACCGGGTCGATCGGCTCCCGGGTGCCCCCGGCGCTGACCACGACCCGACGGCCGGCCAGCGGGAGGGCCGACGCCACCGCGCCGGTCGCGGGCACCTCCCCCTCCGCCGCGCCGGGGACGGCCGCCGCGGCGCCGTCGCCCGCGGACAGCAGCTCACGGCATACGGCGAAGATCTCCTCCGGCTCGGGCAGCCGGCCCGGTCCGGTGTCGGCGCCGGTGAGCCGCCCGGAGGCCGGCTCGATGACGTGGACGCCGCGCGAGCGCAGCGTCGCGACGTTGGCGCGCGTGGCCGCGTGCTCCCACATCTCGGTGTGCATCGCCGGGGCGAGCACGACCGGGCAGCGCGCGGTGAGCAGCGTGTTGGTCAGCAGGTCGTCGGCCAGGCCGTGCGCCGCCCGCGCGAGCAGGTCGGCGGTGGCCGGCGCGACGACCACGAGGTCCGCCTGCTGGCCGAGCCGCACGTGCGGCACCTCGTGGACGTTGCTCCACACGTCGGTCGCGACCGGCTTGCCCGACAGCGCCGCCCAGGTGGGGGCGCCGACGAACTCCAGCGCGGCCGCGGTCGGCACGACGGTGACGTCGTGGCCGCTCTCGGTCAGCAGGCGCAGCAGCAGGCACGCCTTGTAAGCGGCGATCCCGCCACTGACGCCCAGGACTACTCGCACGCGGCGCTCCTGCCGACCGGGGACGGGGGGTGCTCAGCCCTCGGTGGGCTGGGAGGTGAGCAGGCCGTCGTTGATCTCGCGCAGCGCGATCGACAGCGGCTTCTCGTGGACCTGGGTCTCGACGAGCGGGCCGACGTACTCCAGCAGGCCCTCGGAGAGCTGGGAGTAGTAGGCGTTGATCTGCCGGGCGCGCTTGGCCGAGTAGATGACCAGGGCGTACTTGGAGTCAGCAGCCTCGAGCAGGTCGTCGATCGGCGGGTTGGTGATGCCCTCGGGGGCAGCAACGGTTCCGGACACGGTCAGTTCTCGTTTCGTCGGGGGTGAGGTGCGAGGGATCCGGTGGAAGCGGTGGATCGCATCAATGATACGAGTTCCTCGCTCGCGTGCCGAACCTCGTCGTTGGTGATGATGACGTCGAACTCGCGGGCGGCCGCCAGCTCGTGCCGCGCCGTGGTCAGCCGGACCTCGCGCTCCTCCTCGGTCTCGGTGCCGCGGCCGACGAGCCGGCGCACCAGCTCGTCCCAGCTCGGCGGCTCGAGGAACACGAACAGTGCCTCGGGCATCGTCTGGCGCACCTGGCGCGCGCCCTGCAGGTCGATCTCCAGCATCGCCGGCCGGCCCGCCGCGATCGCCGCCTCCACGGGGCGCCGCGGCGTGCCGTACTTGGCCCGGCCGTGGACGACGGCCCACTCGAGGAACTCGCCGGCCTCGCGCAGCCGCTCGAACTCGGCGTCGTCGACGAAGTGGTAGTGCACGCCGTCGACCTCACCGGGCCGCGGGGCGCGGGTCGTCATCGACACCGACAGCCACACCTCGGGAAAGTGCTCGCGCACGTAGGCGGCGACCGTGCCCTTGCCCACCGCGGTGGGCCCGGCCAGGACGACCAGCCGGCTGCTGTGCTCCGTCATCGGTGCGGTGTCGGGTCGAGCCGTCAGGCTCAGGACTGCTCGAAGCGCTCGAGCAGCGCCGCGATCTGGTTGGCGCCCAGGCCACGGACGCGGCGGCTCTCGGAGATGCCGACCTCCTCCATGATCTGGCGGGCGCGCACGCGGCCGACGCCGGGCATCGACTCCAGCAGGGCCGAGACCTTCATCTTGCCGACGATGTCGTCCTTCTTGCCATCGGCGATGACCTCGGACAGGGAGCCCTGGGCGTACTTGAGGCGGTTCTTGACGGCCGCACGCTCCCGGCGTGCCTTGGCGGCCTTCTCGAGGGCCTCGGCGCGTTGTTCCGGCGTGAGCGGGGGAAGGGCCACGTCAGTCTCCTCGGGGGGTGGTTTCGGATGTCCATGACAGCTGCCACAACCGGCTCGGGCCGGGCGGCAACGGGTGGTCAGGAACCTAGCGAAGCGGCCCATGACCTGCAACGAGGGGGTGTGTGCCCCGCCCGCGGGCCCATCAGGTAATGGGCCCGCGGGCGGTGCGAGACACCTCACGCCGGCGCGGCTCAGCCGCGCAGGTCGCCGGCCAGCCGGTCGGCCGTATCGCGCGCCGCCGCGGCCAGTGCCGCGACGTCCGGACCGGCCCCGAGGACCTCGCGGCTGCTGCTGGCCAGGACATTGCCCAGCGCCTCGCCGAACACGGCCCGCAGGCTCTCGGCGGTGCCGCCCTGGGCGCCCACGCCGGGCGCCAGGAGTGGGGCGTTGGCCGCCGCGAGGTCGAGGGCGAGCTCCTGCACGGCCGTGCCCACGGTGGCGCCGACGACCATGCCGACGCTGCCCAGCGGGCGGGCTCCGGCGTTGTCCGCGGTGACCCCGTCGACGACCCGGCCGGCGACGCTGCGCCGGTCGAGCATGGCGTGCTGCACGCTCGCGCCCTCGGGGTTGGAGGTCAGCGCCAGGACGAACACGCCGCGGCCCGTGGCGGCCGCCTGGTCCAGGGCCGGGCGCAGCGACTCGTAGCCCAGGAACGGGCTCAGCGTCACGGCGTCGGCCCGCAGCGGGCTGTCCTCGCCGAGGTAGGCCTGGGCGTAGGCGGCCATGGTCGAGCCGATGTCACCCCGCTTGGCGTCGAGCAGCGACAGCGTCCCGGCCTCGCGCAGGTCGGCCAGGGTGCGCTCCAGCACCGCGACGCCCGCCGAGCCGAACCGCTCGAAGAACGCCGACTGCGGCTTGACGCAGGCCACCCGACCGGCGAACGCCTCGACGCACGTGGCCGCGAAGCGCTCCAGCCCGGCGACGGTGGAGGGCAGGCCCCAGGCGGCGAGCAGGGCGTCGTGCGGGTCGATCCCCACGCACAGCGGCCCGTGGTCGTCCATCGCGGCACGCAGGCGCGCCCCGAAGGGTGTCGCCCCCGGAGCGCGCCCGGGAGCGCCCGGCACCAGCCGGGACGCGGCGAGGTCGGCGGCCACCTCGGCGGCCGCCTCCGCTCCCCCGCCGGAGATCATGCGCGCGTCCCGCGGCCGTAGAGGTCCAGGTCGCGGGCGTGGTCCTGCAGCGACTTGACCCGCACCGGCCCGGCCATCTGGGCCTCGATGCCCTGCACCGCCGCGGCCAGCTGCTGCACCGTGGTGATGATCGGGCGGTCCATGCTCGTCGTCGCCGCGCGGATCGCGTAGCCGTCGGCCCGGGCGTCCCGGCCCGAGGGGGTGTTGACCACCATGCCCACCTCGCCGGCCAGGATCCGGTCGACGATGGTCGGCTCACCGTCGGCGCCCTGCCCCTGGCTGTGCTTGCGCACGACCTCGGCGTGGATCCCGTTGCGGCGCAACACATCTGCCGTGCCCGCGGTGGCGATGAGGTCAAACCCGAGGTCGGCGAGGCGCTTGACGGGGAAGATCATGCCCCGCTTGTCGCGGTTGGCCACGGAGACGAAGATCGTGCCCTTGCGCGGCAGGCCGCTGATCGAGCCGAGCTGGCTCTTGGCGAACGCCGCACCGAAGTCGGCGTCGATGCCCATGACCTCACCGGTGGAGCGCATCTCCGGCCCGAGCAGGCTGTCGACGACCTGGCCCTCACGGGTGCGGAACCGCTTGAACGGCAGCACCGCCTCCTTGACCGCCATCGGCGCGTGGGCCGGCATCCGGCCACCGTCGCCCTCCGGCGGGAGCATCCCCTCGGCGCGCAGCTCGGCGATCGAGGCACCCAGCATGACCCGGGCCGCGGCCCGCGCCAGCGGGACGCCGGTGGCCTTGGCCACGAACGGCACCGTGCGGCTGGCCCGCGGGTTGGCCTCGAGCACGTAGAGGACGTCCTGGGCCAGCGCGAACTGGACGTTCATCAGGCCCTTGACCCCGATGCCCTGGGCCAGCTTGAGCGTCGACTCGCGCACCCGGTTGAGCTCCTCGGGCCCGAGGGTCACCGGCGGCAGCACGCACGCGGAGTCACCGGAGTGGATGCCGGCCTCCTCGATGTGCTCCATGATCCCGCCGAGGTACATCTCGTGGCCGTCGTAGAGCGCGTCGACGTCGATCTCGATCGCCTCGTCGAGGAACCGGTCGACCAGCACCGGGTGCTCCGGGGAGGCGTGCGTCGCGCGGGTGACGTAGCCCGCGAGCGTCTCGTCGTCGTACACGATCTCCATGCCGCGTCCGCCGAGGACGTACGAGGGCCGCACCAGGACCGGGTAGCCGATCTCCCGGGCCACCTCGATGGCCTCCTCCGCGCTGTATGCCGTGCCGTGGCGGGGAGCGGGCAGCTGCGCCTCGTGCAGGACCCGGCCGAAGGCACCGCGGTCCTCGGCGAGGTGGATCGCCTCCGGGGAGGTGCCGACCACCGGCACGCCCTCGTCCTTGAGCGCCTGGGCCAGGCCGAGCGGGGTCTGCCCGCCGAGCTGCACCACGACGCCGGCGACCGGGCCGGCCTGCCGCTCGGCGTGGACCACCTCGAGCACGTCCTCCAGGGTGAGCGGCTCGAAGTACAGCCGGCTGGAGGTGTCGTAGTCGGTGGAGACCGTCTCGGGGTTGCAGTTGACCATCACCGTGTCGAAGCCGTGGTCGCGCAGCGCGAAGCTGGCGTGGACGCAGGAGTAGTCGAACTCCACGCCCTGGCCGATCCGGTTGGGTCCCGAGCCGAGGATGATCACCGCGGGCCGCTCGCGCGGCTGCACCTCGGTCTCCTCGTCGTAGGAGCTGTAGTGGTAGGGCGTCTGCGCCGCGAACTCCGCCGCGCAGGTGTCGACGGTCTTGTAGACCGGGCGCACGCCGAGGGCGTGCCGCACGCCGCGGACCACGGCCTCCGGCATGCCGGTGAGCTCGGCCAGCTGGGCGTCGGAGAAGCCGTGCCGCTTGGCCAGGCGCAGCAGCCGCGGGGTCAGCTGGTCCGCCGCCGCGATGGTCTCCGCGACCTGGTTGATGAGCTGCATCTGGTCCAGGAACCACGGGTCGATGCCCGTCGCCTCGTGCACCTGCTCGACGGTCAGCCCGCCGCGCAGCGCCTGCTGCACCAGCACGATCCGGCCGTCGGTGGGGGTGCGGGCCTGGTCCAGCAGCGCGCGGGCCTGCTCCTTGCTCGGCGCCTCGTCCTGGCGCCAGTGGAAGGTGGAGCCCTTGCGCTCCATCGACCGCAGCGCCTTCTGCAGCGCCTCGGTGAAGTTGCGCCCGATGGCCATGGCCTCGCCGACCGACTTCATCGTCGTGGTCAGCGTCGGGTCGGCGGCGGGGAACTTCTCGAACGCGAACCGCGGCACCTTGACCACCACGTAGTCCAGGGTCGGCTCGAAGCTCGCCGGCGTCTCGCGGGTGATGTCGTTGGGCACCTCGTCGAGGGTGTAGCCGACGGCCATCTTCGCGGCGATCTTGGCGATCGGGAAGCCGGTCGCCTTGGACGCCAGCGCCGACGAGCGCGAGACCCGCGGGTTCATCTCGATGACGATGATCCGGCCGTCGGCCGGGTTGACCGCGAACTGGATGTTGCAGCCGCCGGTGTCGACGCCGACCTCGCGGATGACCTTGATGCCGATGTCGCGCAGCCGCTGGTACTCGCGGTCGGTCAGCGTCAGCGCGGGGGCGACGGTGATCGAGTCGCCGGTGTGCACGCCCATCGGGTCGAGGTTCTCGATCGAGCAGACGACCACGACGTTGTCGGCGTGGTCGCGCATGACCTCGAGCTCGTACTCCTTCCAGCCGAGGATGGACTCCTCCAGGAGCACCTCGGTGGTGGGGCTGTCGTGCAGGCCGGCACCCGCGATACGGCGCAGGTCCTCCTCGTCGTGCGCGAAGCCGGAGCCGAGGCCGCCCATGGTGAAGGACGGGCGCACGACCATGGGGTAGCCGAGCTCCTCGGCGGCCGCGAGGCACTCCTCCATCGTGTGCGCGATGATCGACCGGGCCACCTCCGCGCCGCAGCGCTCGACGACGCCCTTGAACGCCTGGCGGTCCTCCCCGAGCTGGATCGCGTCGACGTTGGCGCCGATGAGCGGGCAGCTGTACTTCTCCAGGACGCCGTTCTCGTGCAACGCGATCGCGGCGTTGAGCGCGGTCTGCCCGCCGAGGGTGGCGAGCACCGCGTCCGGGCGCTCCTTGGCGATGATCGTCTCGATGACCTCGGGGGTGATCGGCTCGACGTAGGTCGCGTCGGCGAACTCCGGGTCGGTCATGATCGTCGCCGGGTTGGAGTTGACCAGGATGACCCGGATGCCCTCCTCGCGCAGGACGCGGCAGGCCTGGGTGCCGGAGTAGTCGAACTCGCAGGCCTGGCCGATGACGATCGGGCCGGACCCGATGACCAGGACGCTGTTGATGTCGTTCCGCTTGGGCATCAGGCGCGGCCCTCCTTGTTGGCAGTCATCAGGGACACGAAGCGGTCGAACAGGTAGCCGGCGTCGTGGGGGCCGGCCGCCGCCTCGGGGTGGTACTGCACCGAGTAGGCCGGCAGGTCCAGGCACTCCAGGCCCTCGACGACGTCGTCGTTGAGGCAGACGTGGGAGACCTGCACGCGCCCGTATGCCGGGTTGCCCGGGGCGGTGACCGCGCCGTCCAGCGGTGCGTCCACGGCGAAGCCGTGGTTGTGGGCGGTGACCTCCACCTTGCCGGTGGAGCGGTCGATGACCGGCTGGTTGATCCCGCGGTGGCCGTACTTGAGCTTGTAGGTGCCGAAGCCGAGGGCCCGGCCGAGCAGCTGGTTGCCGAAGCAGATGCCGAAGAACGGGATCCGCGCGTCGAGGACCTGCCGCAGCAGGGTCACCTCGTGCTCGGCGCTGGCGGGGTCACCGGGCCCGTTGGAGAAGAAGACGCCGTCCGGGGACAGCGCCGTCACCTGCTCGAACGTGGCCGTGGCCGGCAGCACGTGCACCTCGATCCCCTGCTGCGCCATGAGCGCCGGGGTCATCGCCTTGATCCCGAGGTCGAGGGCCGCGACGGTGAACCGCTTCTCCCCCACCGCCGGGACGACGTAGGGCTCGGTGGTCGTGACCTCGCCGGCGAGCGCCGCGCCGCTCATCTGCGGGGCGGTGCGGACGCGCTCCAGCAGCTGCTCCTGCGGCTCGCGGGCGGCGGCGCCGGAGAAGACCCCGACCCGCATGGCGCCGCGCTCGCGCAGGTGGCGGGTCAGCGCCCGGGTGTCGATGCCGCTGATGCCGACGACGCCCTGCGCCGCGAGCTCGTCCTCGAGGGTGCGCTGCGAGCGCCAGCTCGACGGGCGCACCGCGGGGTCGCGGACCACGTAGCCGGCGACCCAGATGCGCCGGGACTCGGGGTCCTCGTCGTTGACGCCCGTGTTGCCGACGTGCGGGGCGGTCATGACGACCACCTGCCGGTGGTAGCTGGGGTCGGTGAGCGTCTCCTGGTAGCCGGTCATGCCGGTGGAGAAGACCGCCTCGCCGACGGTCTCGCCCACCGCGCCGTAGGCGTCGCCGCAGAAGGCGCGCCCGTCCTCCAGGACGAGGATCGCGGGCTCGCGCTCGAGCAGGTCGGGATGGGGGTTCACAGGTCTCCGTCCTCGATCAGCCGGTTCACGGCCTCGATCAGCGCGTCGGTTTCGGTCTTGTAGCGGGGCAGGAACCCGGTGTCGTAGATCTGCCCGTCGGGGGCACGCCAGGAGACGACGACCAGGCGGTTCTGCCCGACGAACTTGCCGGCCATGCCCCGGTCGAGCCGCACCGCGGTGACGGTGTGCCGCTCGACGTGCACCGGCACCGCGCCCTGGCGCTCCCAGCGCACGCCGGCGCCGTCGACGATCATCGTCGCCTCGGACTTCGCGCCCAGCCCGGCCGCGTTGACCCGCTCGAGGCGGGAGACGGCGATGGTGGTGCTGACGTAGGTGCCCTCGGCGCGGGCCCAGTCGTCGATCGCCATCGGCAGCTCGAACTGGCCGGTCTCCTCCAGCGACATCAACGTCGGCGCGTCCTCCTCCGGCGGCGCGGGGACCACGGGGATCTCGCCCGTGGCGTCGCGCTGGACCGGATCGGGGGCGCGGTAGGTGGCCAGGGGCGTCCCCGTCGCGGCAGCGACCGCCGCGGACTGGTGACGGCGCGCACGGCGCAGCCACCCGAGGTACATCAGGGCGTAGACCACCCCGAGGACGATCAGCAGCACCCCCACTGCCTGCAGGCGGGTCATGCCAGGGCTCCCTTCAGCACCGTGGGGCGGCCCCGCAGCACCGTGCCGTGGACCGCGCCGGTGAGGGTGCGACCATGCCAGGGGTTGTTGCGGGACAGCGAGTGGGACGCCTGCCGGTCGATGGTGACCGTGGCGTCGGGGTCGACAAGGGTGAGGTTGGCCGGCTCGCCGACGGCGAGCGGTCGGCCGTGGCCGGTCAGGCCGGCGATGCGGGCCGGGCTGACCGACATGACGCGGGCCACCCCGGCCCAGTCCAGCCGGCCGGAGCGCACCATGACGTCGCTGACGACCGACAGCGCGGTCTCCAGGCCGAGCATCCCGAAGGCGGCGTCGACGAAGGCGTGCTCCTTGTCGTGCCGGGCGTGCGGGGCGTGGTCGGTGGCAACCGCGTCGATGGTGCCGTCGGCCAGCGCCTCGCGCAGCGCCTCGACGTCCTCGGCCGGGCGCAGCGGCGGGTTGACCTTGAACGTCGGGTCGTAGCCGGCGAGCAGGTCGGTGGTCAGCACCAGGTGGTGCGGGGTGACCTCGGCGGTCACCGCGATGCCCTGCGCCTTGGCCCAGCGGAGCACCTCGACGGTGCCGGCGGTGGAGGCGTGGGCGACGTGGACGCGCGAGCCGGTGTGCCGGGCCAGCATCACGTCGCGCGCGACGATGCTCTCCTCGGCGACGGCGGGCCAGCCGGGCAGGCCGAGCCGGCCCGAGAGCTCACCCTCGTGGCAGCAGGCGTCGGGGCCGGCCAGACGCGGGTCCTGGGAGTGCTGGGACACGACACCGCCGAAGGCCTTGACGTACTCCAGGGCGCGGCGCATCACGCGGGCGTCGGCCACGCAGCGGCCGTCGTCGGAGAAGACCCGCACCCGGGCCCGGCTGCGGGCCATGAGGCCGAGCTCGGCGAGCTCCTCGCCGGCCAGGCCCTTGGTGACGGCACCGACCGGCTGCACGTCGACCAGCCCGGCCCGCTGCCCGAGCTCGGCGACCCGCTCGGCGGCCTCGGCGGTGTCGGTGACCGGCGAGGTGTTGGCCATGGCGAGCACGGCGGTGTAGCCGCCGACCGCCGCCGCGGCCGAGCCGCTGGCGATGGTCTCGGCGTCCTCGCGGCCGGGCTCGCGCAGGTGCGTGTGCAGGTCGACCAGCCCGGGCAGGGCGACCAGGCCGTCGGCGTCGATGACCTCGGCGTCGGCCGGCACGCTGACCGCGCCGGCCTCGACGATGACCCCGTCACGGACGAGCAGGTCACCGGCGCCGGCGCCGGCCAGGTCGGCGCCCTTGATCAGCAGGCTCACGCCACGCTCCCTTCGGCGGTGCCGGCACCCGAGGACGCCAGCAGGTGGTACAGGACCGACATCCGCACGGCCACGCCGGCGGACACCTGGTCGAGGATCAGGGACTGGGCCGCGTCGGCGGCGTCGGCGGCGATCTCCAGGCCGCGGTTCATCGGCCCGGGGTGGCAGATGACCGCGTGCTCGGGCAGCCGGGCCAGGCGCTCCCGGGTCAGGCCGTAGCCGACGGTGTACTCCCGAGCCGTCGGGAAGTAGCCGCCGCTCATCCGCTCGCGCTGCACCCGCAGCATCATCACCGCGTCGACGTGCGGCAGGACCTCGTCGAGGTCGTAGGCCGTCTCGAAGCCGTCCGTGGCGGCCCACGTGGCGATGCCGCTGGGCATGAGGGTCGGCGGGGCGACGACAGTGACCCGCGCGCCGAGGGTGCGCAGGCAGATGAGGTTGCTGCGCAGGACCCGCGAGTGGGTCAGGTCGCCGACGATCGCGACGTGGCGGCCCTCGAGGTCGCCGAGGCGCTGGCGCATCGTGTAGGCGTCGAGCAGGGCCTGCGTGGGGTGCTCGTGGGTGCCGTCGCCGGCGTTGACCACCACCGCGTCGACCCACTGCGAGACCTGCGCGGCGGCGCCGCTGGCCCCGTGCCGGATGACCAGGCCGTCGACCCCCATCGCGGCCACGGTGAGCACGGTGTCGCGCAGCGACTCGCCCTTGCTCGTGGAGGAGCCCTTGCCGGAGATGTTGATGACGTCGGCCGAGAGCCACTTGCCCGCGATCTCGAACGAGGAGCGGGTGCGGGTGGAGTCCTCGAAGAACAGGTTGACCACCGTGCGCCCGCGCAGGGTGGGCAGCTTCTTGACCTCGCGCCGCTGCACGTCGTGCATCGAGGCGGCGGTGTCCAGGATGGACAGCACGCCATCGCGGTCGAGGTCGCGCATGGACAGCAGGTGCCTCATCGGCGCTCACCTCCGCTGATCAGGACCTCGTCGGCGCCGTCGTGCTCGGCCAGGCGCACGCTGACCCGCTCGGCGCTGGAGGTCGGCAGGTTCTTGCCCACGAAGTCGGCGCGGATCGGCAGGTCGCGATGCCCGCGGTCGACCAGCACCGCGAGGCGCACGGCCTGCGGCCGGCCCAGGTCGGAGAGGGCGTCCAGGGCGGCCCGGACGGTGCGGCCGGAGAAGAGCACGTCGTCGACGAGCACCACCGTCCGCCCGTCGATGCCGGGCGCCGGGATGTCGGTGTGCTCCACCGCGCGGGTGGGGTTGCGGCGCAGGTCGTCGCGGTACATCGTCACGTCGAGCGCGCCGACGGGGACCTCGCGCCCCTCGACCTCGGCCATGACCTTCACGAGGCGGCGGGC
Source organism: Oryzihumus leptocrescens (assembly GCF_006716205.1). Classification (GTDB taxonomy): domain Bacteria; phylum Actinomycetota; class Actinomycetes; order Actinomycetales; family Dermatophilaceae; genus Oryzihumus; species Oryzihumus leptocrescens. The sequence goes on from NZ_VFOQ01000001.1 coordinate 2,259,033, forward strand.
CAGGGCCACGCCACGCGTGGGGATGCCGAGCACGACCAGGGACTGCGCGCCCTTGTTCCGCTCGAGGATCTCGTGGGCGATGCGGCGCAGGGCCCGCGAGACGTCGGCCTCGCTCATGACCACTCGGGGGGCGGCGGCGTCGGCGGACGCGGCCTGCGGGGGTACGCCAAAGTCAGGACGCATCAGCGTCAGGACCTCCTTCCCCGCCTCACGGGACGGGTCGTTAAAGGATGTCGGTCGCCGCACAGCGTACCCGTCCCCCCGGACGCGGACCGACCCGGGCCACCGGCAGCACGGGACCGGCGCGTCCCGGCGGTAGGGTCGGCGACGTGGCGTCGGACTTCGCGCGGGTGCTGGGCGCACGGCTGCGGTCGGTGCGCACCCAGCAGGGGCTGTCGTTGCAGGCCGTGCAGGACCGGTCCGAGGGTCGGTTCAAGGCCGTCGTCGTGGGCTCCTGGGAGCGCGGCGACCGGGCGGTGACCGTCGAGCGGCTGGCCGAGCTCGCGCGGTTCTACGGGGTGGCCCTCGCCGCGCTGCTGCCCGACGGCGGCGGGGTGCCGGGTGCGGCGCCGGACACGGCATACGGGCTGGACCTGCGCGCCCTGGCCCGCCTGCAGGGCGAGCCGACGCAGGCGCTGGAGCGGTATGCCGCGACGCTGCGCTCCCAGCGCGGGGAGGACTCCCCCGAGCTGCCGCTGACCGAGGAGGACCTGCGCGCGCTGGCCTCGATCCACCAGGTCGACACCGCACGGATGCTGCAGATGCTGAGAGGCTGGGGCGTCCTGGTGGACACCCCAGCCTCCCGGGTCAGCAGCTGAGCGCTCAGACCAGCGTCGGCTTGACCTCCGCGAGCCGAGCGAGCAGCCCGTTGACGAACGTCGGCGAGTCGTCGGTGGACAGGCTCTTCGCCAGCGCGACCGCCTCGGAGATCGCCACCGCGTCGGGCACGTCGTCGGCGTAGAGCACCTCGAACGCGCCGATCCGCAGGATGGCCCGGTCGACCGCGGGCATGCGCTCGATCGTCCAGCCCTGGCTGTAGGTCGAGAGCAGCTCGTTGATCGCCACCCACTTGCGCACCACGCCCTGCACCAGCTCGACGGTGTACTCGTTCAGGGGCGCCTCGGTGCCGGGGTGGGCGAGGCGCTCGGCGAGCAGGGACTCGACGTTGACCCCGCGCTGCTCGGCCTCGAAGAGGATGTCGAGGGCGCGCTTGCGGGCCTTGCTGCGGGCGGACATCAGGGGGCTGCTTTCGGTGGTGCGGTCAGGGCCGGTCGGGAGCTGGCGTCAGTTGACGCGGCCGAGGTAGGACCCGTCGCGGGTGTCCACCTTGACCTTGGTGCCGGTCTCGAGGAAGAGCGGGACGGCGATCTGCGCGCCGGTCTCCAGCGTGGCCGGCTTGGTGCCGCCGGTGGAGCGGTCGCCCTGCAGGCCCGGCTCGGTGTAGGTGATCTCCAGGACCACAGAGGCCGGCAGCTCGACGTAGAGCGGCACACCGTCGTGGGTGGCGACGATCGCCTCCTGGTTCTCCAGCATGAAGTCGGCCGACTTGCCCACGATGTCCTCGGAGACGTGGATCTGGTCGTAGGTCGAGCCGTCCATGAAGACGAAGTCGCTGCCGTCCTTGTACAGGTACTGCATGTCGCGCTTGTCGACGTTGGCGGTCTCGACCTTGGTGCCGGCGTTGAACGTCTTGTCGACGACCTTGCCGGAGAGCACGGCCTTGAGCTTGGTGCGCACGAAGGCCGGGCCCTTGCCCGGCTTGACGTGCTGGAACTCCACGACGGACCACAGCTGTCCGTCGATGTTGAGCACCATGCCGTTCTTGAGGTCGTTGGTCGAAGCCACGCGGGGTTCTCTTTCGTATGACGGGCCGCCGGGTGCGCGGGTCAGCGCAGGCGGGCGCCCGTGAGGTCAGGTCGGGATCCCCGTCAGTCTAGCGGGCACCCTGGCACCGGCCCGCACGCGGCGGCAGCCGGTCACCACGCTCCGGACCCACGCTGCCGGCCCGGGACACGGGGGGGCGTCAGGCTTCGGGAACCGGACGGCCGAACTTCTCCAGGGTGATGTCGGTCGGCTCCGGACCGCCGCGCCGACCGGTGTCGAGACCGTCCACGGCGGCCAGCTCGTCCTCGCTCAGCACGAAGTCGAAGACGTCGAAGTTCTCGGCGATGCGGTGCGGCTTGGTCGACTTCGGGATGACTGAGCGGCCCTGCTGCAGGTGCCAGCGCAGCATCACCTGCGCAGCCGTCCTGCCATGCGTGTCAGCGATCCCGGCGATCACCGGGTCCTCGAGGGTGCTGCCGTGGCTGCCGTCGCGGTAGAAGGTGATGCCACCGATGGGCGACCACGCCTGGGTCAGGATGCCGTGCTCGGCGCCGAACGCCTGGACCTGCCGCTGCTGGAAGTAGGGATGGACCTCGATCTGGTTGACCGCGGGCACGACCGTCGACTTCGCCAGCAGCGCGGTGAGGTGGTCGACCATGAAGTTGCTGACCCCGATGGCTCGCACCCTGCCCTCGTCGAGCAGCGTCTCGAGCGCGCGGTAGGCCTCCACCGTCCTGTCGAAGGCCGAGGGCAGCGCCTGGTGCAGGATCAGCAGGTCGACCTTCTCGACGCCGAGCTTGGCTGCGCTCTTCTCGAAGCCGTGCAGCGTCGCGTCGTAGCCGTAGTCGCTGATCCAGATCTTCGTCTCGATGAAGACGTCGTCGCGGGCCAGCCCACTGGCGTGGATGGCCTCGCCGACCTCGCGCTCGTTGCCGTACGCCGCGGCGGTGTCGATGTGCCGGTAGCCGGTGCGCAGCGCCGCCTCCACGGCTGCCCGGGTCTCGTCGGGCGGGGTCTGGAACACCCCCAGCCCGAGGGCGGGCATGGCGACGTCGTTGTTCAGGGTGAGCGTGTCCATGTCATCGACCGTAGACGCCCGGCGCGACGCCGTGGAGGCCCTGCCAGGGCCCCCCTCGTCCGGGACGACCCGCGGTCCACGGCCTCAGAGCCGGCGCTCGTAACGCAGCACCCGCTCCCCCACCTCGTCGACGCGGGTGTGCGCCGGCGTGACGGAGAAGCCGAACCGCTCGTAGATCCCGCGGGCCCGCGGGTTGTCCTCGAGCACCCACAGCTGCGCGCGGTCGAAGCCCTGCGCCCGGCCGCGGTCGAGGACGTCGGCGACCAGGGCGGAGCCGATGCCCCATCCCTCGCGGGCGGGGTCCGTGGCGACGAGGGAGACGTGCAGCAGGCCGGGCACGGGCGGCTCGTCGCCGACGCCGACGCCCTGCACTGCCTGCTGGCCGATGGCCATGCCGACCAGGGTGTCGCCGACGTGGGCCAGCCGGCGGATGCCGTGCGCGAGCTTGCCCTCGGCGATCTCCTCGTCGATGAACGGCGCCGGGGTCCCGTCGGGACGCCGGGCGGCGCGCTGCCACAGGTCGATGACCGCGTCGCGGTCCGCCGGCCCGCCCTCACGCACCACCGGCAGGGCGATGTCGTAGCGCAGCGACGGCTCCGGGCCGTACCAGCTGCCCTGCCCGGTCACCATGCCACCGAGGCGCTGCGCCAGGGCGCGGCTGCGGTCGTTGTCGTGCCGGACCAGGGCCAAGACCGACGGCAGGTGCAGCTGCCACGCGGCATACCGCAGCACCGCGCGCATGCCCTCGGCGGCGAGCCCACGGCCCCACTGGTCGACGGCCAGGAACCAGCCCACCTCGGGCGGGTCGGCGGGGGCTGCGTGCCTCCACGGGCGCAGGGAGAACCGGCCGACCACCCGGCCGGGGTCGGCGGAGCCGTCGGCCAGGTGTGCGACCCAGCCGCCGAGCCCCGGGGGAAGGTCCTCGAACACCCGGAGGTAGTCGGCCTTGTCCTGCACCGTGGCGTGCGCCCCCGAGGCGAGGTGGGCGGCGAACTCCGGTGCGGCATACAGCTCCTGCAGGGCGGCTGCGTGCCGGCCCGGGTCGAGCGGCTCCAGCCGCAGCCGGGCCGTGCGCAGCGTCGGGACGCTCACCGGGCCAGGGCGTGGAGCGCGAGCAGGTAGGACCCCGTGCCGAACCCGGCGACCGTCCCCGTGGCCACGCCCGCCACCACCGAGGTGTGCCGGAACTCCTCGCGCGCCGCCGGGTTGGACAGGTGGACCTCGACGAGGCGCCGGCCGGCGGAGGTGATGAGGGCACAGGCGTCGCGCAGCGCATAGGAGTAGTGGGTGAACGCCGCCGGGTTGAGCACCACGTCCAACCCCGCGTCCACGGCCTCGTGCACCCAGCCGACCAGCTGCGACTCGTCGTTGGTCTGGCGGAAGTCGACCTCGAGGCCGAGCTCGGCCCCCAGGGCGCGCACCGCGTGCTCGACGTCGGCGAGGGACTCGCTGCCATAGACCTCCGGCTCACGGGTGCCCAGGCGGTTGAGGTTGGGGCCGTTCAGCACGAGCACGCGAGAGGTCATGCGGGAATCCTAGGAGAACTGGCGGGCCGTCCCGTCGCTCACGCGCGGACCGCGCCCGACTCCCGGTCAGCCCAGGGAGATGCCGCGGGGCACGGTGTCCTCGCTGACCTCGGCGTAGGCCGCCTGCAGCAGCGCCGGGTCGGGGCCCTCCAGCCGGGTCGGCCGGCCCACGTCGTCCAGGATGACGAACCGCAGCATCGAGCCGCGGCTCTTCTTGTCCCGCTTCATCGCCTCGAGCAGGCGGGGCCAGCGGTCGCCACGGTAGGCCGTCGGCAGCCCGAGGCTGCGCAGCACCGCACGGTGCCGGTCGACCACGGCGTCGTCCAGCCGACCCGCCAGCCGGGCCAGCTCGGCGACGTAGACCATGCCCACGCTGACCGCCGCGCCGTGGCGCCAGGAGTAGCGCTCCACCTGCTCGATGGCGTGGCCGAAGGTGTGCCCGTAGTTGAGGATCTCCCGCAGTGAGGACTCGCGCAGGTCCTGCGCGACGACGCCCGCCTTGACCGACACCGCCCGCTCGATGAGCTCGCGCACCGGCGCACCCTCGGCGTGGGTCGCCGCCTGCGGGTCGGCCTCGACCAGCTCGAGGATGCGGGGGTCGGCGATGAAGCCGCACTTGACCACCTCGGCCATGCCGGCCACGAAGTCGTGCTTCGGCAGCGTGGTCAGGGTGGCCAGGTCGCACAGCACCCCCGCCGGCGGGTGGAACGCCCCGACGAGGTTCTTGCCCTCGGCAGTGTTGATGCCGGTCTTGCCACCGACCGCGGCGTCGACCATCCCCAGCAGCGTGGTCGGCACGTGCACGACCTTGACCCCGCGCAGCCAGGTGGCCGCGACGAAGCCGGCCAGGTCGGTGACCGTGCCGCCACCGACGGCCACGACCGCGTCGGACCGGGTGAAGCCGGCCTGCCCCAAGACGCCCCAGAGGAACGCCGCCACCTCGGCGGACTTGGCCTCCTCGGCGTCGGGCACCTCGGCCACGAACGCCGAGAACCCTTCTGCTGCAAGGTCGTCGCGCACGGCTTCGCCGGTGGCGCGCAGCGCTCGTGGGTGGATGACCAGCACCCGCTCGACGCCCTCACCGAGCAGGCCGGGCAGCTCGGCCAGCAGGCCGGTGCCGATGACGACGTCGTAGTCCCCGCCCACGCTGATCCGGGTCGGCTCGGTCACTGCTGCTCCCCCAGGGCTTCGGCGATCTCGGCGGCGATGTCCTGCGGCGTGCGACCAGCGGTGTCGACGCGCAGGGTGGCCAGCCGCTCGTAGGTCGGGCGGCGGGCGTCCATGAGCCGCACCCACTGCGCACGCGGGTTCATCATCAGCAGCGGCCGGCTGCGGTCGAAGCCGACCCGCTTGGCGGCATCGGCGATGCCGACCTGGAGGAAGACCACCGTGTGCCCGGCCAGCGCCTCCGCGGTCGCCGGTTCCATGACCGCTCCCCCGCCCAGGGACAGCACGCCGGTGTGGGTGGCCAGCGAGGCCGCCACCTCCTGGCGCTCGAGCTCGCGGAACCGGGCCTCGCCGTCCTCGACGAAGATGTCGGAGATGCTGCGCTGCTGCGCCTGCTCGACCGCCTCGTCGGTGTCGCGCAGGGCGACGCCGAGCAGCTCGGCGAGGGCGCGGCCGACGACGGTCTTGCCGGACCCGGGCGGGCCGATGAGCACGGCGACCGGGCGCGTGGCGGGCCCGTCCGCGGCGGAGGCGGACGGCATACCGGAGGTCGTCACCACGAGCGCATCCCCTCGGGGATCGACGCCAGGTAGCCGGCGTGGTTGCGGGCGGTCTCGGCGACGCTGTCGCCGCCGAACTTCTCGACGCACGCCTGGGCGAGCACGAGCGCGACCATCGCCTCGGCGACCACCCCGGCCGCGGGCACGGCGCACACGTCGGAGCGCTGGTGGATCGCGGTCGCCGGCTCGTCGCTGGCCACGTCGACCGTGTCGAGGGCGCGCGGGACGGTGCTGATCGGCTTCATCGCCGCGCGCACGCGCAGGACCTCGCCCGTGGACATGCCGCCCTCGGTGCCACCGGCCCGGCCGGTGCGCCGGCGGATGGCGCCGGTGTCGTCGCGCTCCATCTCGTCGTGGGCGGCCGAGCCGCGGCGGCCCGCGGTGCGGAAGCCGTCGCCCACCTCGACTCCCTTGATCGCCTGGATGCCCATGAGCGCACCGGCGAGCTGGGCGTCGAGCCGCCGGTCCCAGTGCACGTGGGAGCCCAGGCCCGGCGGCAGACCGTAGGCGAGGACCTCCACGACGCCGCCGAGGGTGTCGCCGTCCTTCTTGGCGGCCTCGATCTCGGCGATCATCGCGGTCGTGCCGGGCAGGTCGAGGCTGCGCACCGGGCTGGCGTCGAGCGCGGCCACGTCGTCGGGGGTCGGCACCGCCGCGTCGTCGGCGACCCCGGCGGAGCCGATGGCCACCGTGTGCGCGACCAGGCGGATGCCGTAGGCCTGCTGGAGGAACCGGGCGGCCACCGCACCGAGGGCGACCCGGGCCGCGGTCTCCCGGGCGGACGCGCGCTCCAGCACCGGTCGGGCGTCGTCGAAGCCGTACTTCTGCATGCCGACCAGGTCGGCGTGGCCGGGGCGCGGGCGGGTCAGCGGCTTGTTGCGGCCGACCTCCTGCGGGGCGCCCACGTCGTCCGACGCGGCGAGGGCCTCGGCGTCGACCGGGTCCGGGCTCATCACGGTCTGCCACTTGGGCCACTCGGAGTTGCCGACCCGGATCGCGATGGGCGAGCCGAGGGTGATGCCGTGGCGCAGGCCGCCGAGGAACTCCACCGCGTCCTGCTCGAACTTCATCCGGGCGCCGCGGCCGTAGCCGAGGCGGCGTCGGGCCAGGGCTGCCGCGACGTCCCCCGTGGTCACCTCCACGCCCGCCGGTAGCCCCTCCAGGACCGCGACGAGGGCAGGGCCGTGGGACTCACCGGCAGTCAACCAACGCAGCATGCCGGTGATCCTCCCATGCAGGCTCAGCCCGTCGGCGACCCGGTCAGGAGCTGGACCGGCACGCACACGACGAGCCAGGCGCCGGCGAGCATGGCCGGCCCGAAGGCGATGTGGGAGTGACGGGTCACCCGTCGCGCGACCAGCAGCACCACGCCGGCGAGGCCGCCGAGCAGGAACGCGGCCAGGGTGGCCAGGACCACCGGCCCCCAGCCGAGCCAGCCGAGGTACATCCCGAGGACCCCGGCCAGCTTGACGTCGCCGAAGCCGAGGCCGCCGGGCGAGAGGAGAGCGAGGACGAGGTAGGCCAGCCACAGCGCCGCCCCGGCCATCGCGGCCCGCACCAGCGACCACCAGTCGCCGGTGCCCCAGGACGCCGCGGCGAGGAGCACCAGCGCCACCGGGTAGGAGGGCAGCACCAGCGCGTCGGGGAGCCGGTGCACGTCGGCGTCGATCGCGGCCAGCAGCACCCCGAGCACCCCGAGATACAGGTATGCCGGCAGCACGGTCAGGTGCCCGACGGCACCGAAGCGCCAGGCCAGGCTCCCCCACACCAGCGCGACCAGGACCGGCACCCACCACCGGTGCGGCGGCACGGGCAGGTGCTGCTCGTCCTCGCGACGGTAGCCGCCGGTCGCGAGCCGGCGGGCAGCGACCTCACCGACGGCGGCGCCGGCCACGGCCACGACGGCGACGAGCCACCAGGGTGCCGTGCCGGCGACCGTCACTGCCGGGCCAGCTCGGCCAGGCCGGCGGCGCGCATGACCTCCAGCGGCGGCTCCAGGCCGGTCATCAGCTCGACCTGGGCACCCGCCTGGTGCACCAGCATCTCGAAGCCCGACACGACGACCGACCCCCTGCCCGAGAACGTCCGCGCGAGCGGCGTGGGCCAGCCCACGTAGACCACATCAAACAGGACCGGCCCGCTCCCCGCAGCGGTTCCGGGCCAGCTGCCCGGGGGGACCGCGGCGGCGAGGTCGGCGGCGACCTGCTCCCCCGCCCCGCCGGGCAGGGTGCTCACCACCAGCGGCGTGGCCGTGGCCAGGCGGGCGACGTCGGACAGGGGGCGGACCTGCACCTCGACCCCGGCCCGCTCCGCGTGCGCCAGCGTCTCGGGCCGCGCCCGGTCCCGCACGGCGAAGGTCACCCGGCGGGCGCCCAGCCGGGCCAGTGCGGCCAGCACCGAGCGGGCGGTGGCCCCGGAGCCCAGGACCACGGCCTCCTCGAGGGTGGTGAGCCCGGCCCCGGCCAGGGCCTGCTCGACACCGTGGACGTCGGTGTTGTGGGCCGCCCAGCCGTCACCGGGCAGGCGCACCAGCGTGTTGACCGCCCCGACCTCCCGGGCCAGCGGCGACACCTCGTCGGCGACCCGGAAGGCCACCTCCTTGAGCGGCATCGTCAGCGACAGCCCCGCCCACTCCGGCCCGAGGCCGCTGACGAAGTCCACCAGCGCGGACTCGCGGACCTCGTGGGCGCAGTAGCGCCAGGAGTCCAGCCGCAGCGCGCGGTACGCCGCGTTGTGCAGGGCGGGCGAGAGCGAGTGCACCACCGGCGACCCCAGGACGGCCGCGAGGTGTCCGGACCTGCTCAGCACTTGCCCGGGTGCGCGCTGCACCACTGCTGGAAGAGCTTGACGTTGGCCGCGTGGCTGGCCACGTCCGTCGCGAAGCGCGTCTCCCCGGTCTCGGGGTTGACCGCGACGAAGTAGAGCCATGGGCCCGCCGCCGGGTGGGCGGCCGCCTGGATCGAGGCCGCGCCGGGGTTGCTGATCGGGCCGGCCGGCAGCCCCGCCACGCGGTAGGTGTTGTAGCCGTTGTTCGCGGCCCGCTCGGCGTTGGTGGTCGTGATCGCCCGGTGCTGCACGCCGTAGCTGACCGTGGAGTCCATCTGCAGCTTCATCTTCCGCGCCAGGCGGTTCTCGATGACCCGGGCGATCTTCGGCCGGTCGGCGTCCCGCATGCCCTCGGCCTCGACGATGCTCGCGATGATGACGGTGCGCTCCATCGATGCCGGGCTGACCCCGAGCTGCTGCAGCTCGGCCACGGACTTGCTCACCATGATCCGCAGCTGCTCGGCAGCGGTGGCCTTGGACGGGAACTCGTAGGTCGCCGGGAACAGGTAGCCCTCGACGTTGCCGCGGGCCGCCGCCGGCAGGCCCAGCAGCTCCGGCTGCTTCGCGGCCGCCTCGTAGTCGGCGACCTTGACCCCGGTGGCCCTGCTCAGGGTCGCGAAGACCTCGCTGCGCCACAGGCCCTCGCGCAGGGTCACCCGGGGCACCGTGCGGTTCTTCGGGTCAAGCAACAGGGCCAGGGCCGCCGACGCGCTCATGTGCAGCCGGAGCCGGTAGCTGCCGGGCTGGATCGAGGCCGCCTGGGGGTTGCCCTCGGCAAGGTCGGAGAAGGCCGAGGCGGTCTTGACCACGCCCGCCTTCTCCAGGGTGGCGCCGATGGCCCGGCCGGAGTCGCCGTCGTGGACCTCGATGGTCACCTCGCCGGTGCCCGACCCGGTCCAGTCCTTGCTCGCGGTCAGGCTCGCGACCAGCGGACGCAGGTACTGCGTGGCGCCGAAGGCGGCGCCACCGACGAGGACCAGGGAGAGGGTGAGGACGAGGAAGCGCCGACCGCGCCGCCGCCGGGCCTTCCGGCGCAGCTCGCGCTGCTGCCGGGCCATGGCCTGACGGTGCTGGGCCCGGGTGGGTCCGGTGGGGGGTGCGGTGCGCCGCACGGGTGGGTTCGGGGCCTGGCCCTCGGCGTCGCCGAAGATCGAGTCGACCAGGTGGTCTTCCTTCATCGCGTCTGACCCTTTGCCTTGGCCCGGGGCTTGCGGAGCGTGACCAGCTCCCCGGGCGGCCGACCGGACGAGCGCTCGGCGTCGAGCGCCGCCTGCAGGATGAGCACCGCCGCCGCCTGGTCGACCACGGCGCGCTGCTGGCGGCCGGCGACACCACTGTCGCGCAGCCGGCGGTGGGCGTCCACCGTGGTCAGGCGCTCGTCGACCAGGCGCACCGGGACCGGGCGCACCAGCGCCGCGAGCTCACGGGCCCAGGCGCGGGCCGTCTCCGCGGCCGGGCCCTCCTGGCCGGACAGCGACCGCGGCAGGCCGACGACGACCTCGACGGCCGCGCGCGCGGTGACCTCGGCCGCGACCTCCTCGCGGTCCCGGCCACCCTCGACGTCCCGCGCGAGCGTGCGCTCGGGGGTGGCGAGCAGCCCCGAGGGGTCGCTCACCGCCAGCCCGACACGCACGCTCCCGACGTCCACGCCGAGGCGGATGCCCTCGCGCACGGTTACCGGCTCGCGGTGACGCGCTCGCCGACGGTGTGCTCGACCCGGGCCAGCGCCTCGCCCACCTTCCCCGCGTCGGTGCCCCCGCCCTGGGCGACGTCGTCCTTGCCACCGCCACCACCACCCAGGGTGGTCGCGGCGACCTTGACCAGCTCGCCGGCCTTGACGCCCCACTGCCGGGCCGCCTCGTTGGTCGCGACGATGACGACCGGCCGGTCCTTGGCCACGCCCGCGACGGCGACCACGGCCGGCCGCTCGTTGCCGAGGCGGCTGCGCAGGTCGAGCGCGAGGGTGCGCAGGTCGTCGGCGCCGACCCCGGCACCGGCGTCGTGGCCCACGAAGGACACGCCGTAGACGTCGCGCGCGCCGGCGGCCAGCGAGGCCGCCGCGGCCAGCACCTGCTGCTGGCGCATCGTGCCGATCTCGCGCTCGGCGTCCTTGAGCCGGGTGAGGATGCTGTTGATCCGCTCGGGCAGCTCCTCCGAGCGCACCTTGAGCGCCTCGGTCAGCTGGCCGACCACGGCGTGCTCGCGGGCGAGGAAGTCGTAGGCGTCGGTGCCGACGAGGGCCTCGACGCGCCGGACGCCAGAGCCGATGGAGGCCTCGCCGAGCAGCTTGACCAGGCCGAGCTGGCCGGAACGCTGGGCGTGCGTGCCGCCGCACAGCTCGCGGGCCCAGTCACCGACGGAGATGACCCGCACCCGGTCGCCGTACTTCTCCCCGAACAGGGCCATGGCACCGGAGTCGACCGCCTGCTGCTGGGTCATGATCTCGGCGTGGACCGGCAGGTCCTCGGCCAGCAGCGCGTTGACGCGGGCCTCGACGTCGGTGAGCACCGAGGCCGGGACCGCGGACTGCGCGTTGAAGTCGAAGCGGAAGCGCCCCGGCGCGTTCTCGGAGCCGGCCTGGGTGGCGGTGTCGCCGAGCGCCTCGCGGATCGCCTTGTGCACCATGTGCGTCGCGGTGTGCGCGCGGGAGATGGCACGGCGCCGGTCGATGTCGACGAGCGCGTGCGCGGCCTCGCCGGCGTTGACCTCGCCGGAGACCACCGTGGCGCGGTGGACGATGAGCCCGCCGATCGGCTTCTGCACGTCGCGGACCTCGATGACCGCGCCGTTCGCGAGCTCGATCCGGCCGCCGTCGGCGAGCTGGCCACCGCCCTCGGCGTAGAACGGGGTGCGGTCGAGCACCAGCTCGATCTCCTGGCCGGCGCGCGCCGAGGGCACGGTCGCGCCGTCGAGCAGGACCCCGGCGACCTTCGCCTCGGAGACGATCTCGTCGTAGCCGGTGAACTCCACCTCGCGCCCGAGCAGGTCGGCCACCTCGCGGTAGGCCGTGGTGTCACCGTGCGCGCTCTTCTTCGCCCGGGCGTCGGCCTTGGCGCGGTCCCGCTGCTCGGCCATGAGCCGGCGGAACCCGGTCTCGTCGACCTCGAGGCCGTGCTCGGCAGCCATCTCCAGGGTCAGGTCGATCGGGAACCCGTAGGTGTCGTGCAGGGCGAACGCCTGGTCACCGGACAGGTGGGTCGAGCCGGCCGACTTGGCCTTGCTGACCGCCGTGTCCAGGATCGTGGTCCCCGCGACGAGCGTGCGGCGGAAGGCCTCCTCCTCGGCGTACGCGACCTGGCTGATCCGGCCGAAGTCGCGCTCGAGCTCGGGGTAGGACTGCTTCATCCGCTCCATGCTGACCGGCAGCAGCTGCGGCAGGGACGGCTCGTCGACGCCGAGCAGGCGCATCGAGCGGACCGCGCGGCGCAGCATCCGGCGCAGCACGTAGCCGCGGCCCTCGTTGCCGGGGGTGACGCCGTCGCCGATGAGCATGAGCGCGCTGCGCACGTGGTCGGCCACGACCCGCAGGCGCACGTCGTCGGGGTGGGAGTGGGCCGCGTCGTGCTGGGACTGCGCGCCGTACTTCTTGCCGCTCATCTCCGCGGCCCGGGCCAGGACCGGGTAGACCTCGTCGATCTCGTAGAGGTTGTCCACGCCCTGCAGGACCGAGGCGATGCGCTCCAGGCCCATGCCGGTGTCGATGCTCTTGGCGGGCAGCTCCCCGACGATCGGGAAGTCCTCCTTGCCGCCGCCCTCGCCGCGCACGTTCTGCATGAAGACGAGGTTCCAGATCTCCATGTAACGGTCCTCGTCGACGGCCGGGCCGCCCTCGCGGCCGTACTCCGGGCCGCGGTCGACGAAGATCTCGCTGCACGGGCCGCACGGGCCGGGCACGCCCATGGACCAGTAGTTGTCCTTCATCCCGCGGCGCACGATGCGCTCGGCCGGGATGTCGGTCTGGTCCAGCCACATCTGCGCGGCCTCGTCGTCGTCGTGGTAGACGGTGGCCCAGAGCCGGTCGGGGTGCAGGCCGTAGCCGCCGTCGGCCTGGCTGGTCGTCAGCAGCTCCCAGGCGAAGGCGATGGCGTCCTTCTTGAAGTAGTCGCCGAAGGAGAAGTTGCCGTTCATCTGGAAGAACGTGCCGTGGCGGCTGGTCTTGCCGACCTCGTCGATGTCGAGGGTGCGCACGCACTTCTGCACGCTGGTGGCCCGCTTCCAGGGCGCGCTCTCCTGGCCGAGGAAGTAGGGCTTGAACGGCACCATGCCGGCGTTGACGAACAGCAGGTTGGGGTCGTCGTAGAGCAGCGGGGCGCTGGGGACCACGGCATGGCCCGCCTTCTCGAAGAAGTCCAGCCAACGGCGCCTGATCTCGGCGGTTTCCATGCTCAAGTCCTCACTGCGTTGTCGCTGGTGTTCACGGCCGCGGCAGCACGCCGTGACCGTGTCAAGGGGCTGACGTCCCGGCCAGTCGCCCATCCTCGCAGGGTATGCCGTGCTGGTGCGAGGGTGCGGCGGCCCGGGACGCGCCCGGATCTAGCGGGCGCGCGGCCCGGTCGGGTCGTCGAGCAGGCGGCGGGCCGCCTCGGCGTCCATCGCCCGGCCGTCGGGCAGGGTGGCGGTGTCGATGCCGAGGGCGAAGCGCAGCTCCTCCTCGCGCTCGGCCATGCCGTCGCGCACGGCCTCGGCCATCTCCTTGAGGCCCTCGCCGATCCCCGCCAGGCCGCTGGCGACCCCGGCCGGGGTGTAGGCCTCTGCGACCTTGGTGACCTTGCGGACGGCCAGGACCCCGACGGTCGCGCCGAGGGCGACCCAGAACAGTCGTCGCACCCCGATCACCCCTTCCGGCGGCGCCGGCCGGCCGCCTTGCCCTGGGCGTTGCCCTTCATCGCCGTGCGCACGCCGTAGCTGAACGCGGCGACCTTGACCACCGGCGAGCCCAGCGTGGCGGCGAACAGCGAGGTGAGCGCGTTGACGTTGGTGGACATCGCGGCGACGTTGGCCGTGATGGTGTCCACCCGCACGATCTGCTCGTTGGTCGAGGCGACCGTGTCGGTCACCTGCGACAGCAGCGGCACGGTCTGCTCGGAGACACCGCGGACGCCGAGTCTGGCCTCGTCGAGCACCTTGCCGGCCTTGCCGATGACCGAGCCGAGACGGATCACCACGTAGGCGAACGCCAGGGCCGCGATCAGTCCGGCGACGTCGCCGAGGGACACGCTCACACTCTCACCTCACGCCTGGGAACGGTTGCGACGAGGCGCCGTCCACGGGCCGGCCGCACTGTCTGTCGGGAACCCTACCGCCCGGTCCCGAGCTCAGGCGCTCGCCTCCGCGACGAGGCTCTCCTTGACCTCCGGGAAGTGGCAGGCGATGGAGTGCCCGGCGCCCGCCTCGGCCTTGGACTCCAGCGGCGGCTCCTGGCTGGCGCAGATGTCCTGGGCCTTCCAGCAGCGGGTGCGGAAGCGGCAGCCGCTCGGCGGGTTGATCGGGCTGGGCACGTCACCGGCGAGGCGGATCCGCTCCCGCGGCGGCACGCCGCGCACCGCGCCGAGGTCGGGCACGGCCGAGAGCAGCGCCTGCGTGTAGGGGTGCTGCGGCGCGGTGTAGACCTGCTCGCGGTCGCCGACCTCGACCATCTTGCCGAGGTACATCACCGCGACCCGGTCGCAGAAGTGACGCACGACGCCAAGGTCGTGGGCGATGAAGACGAACGCGATGCCGAGGTCGCGGCGCAGCTCCTCCATGAGGTTCATGACCTGGGCCTGGATCGAGACGTCAAGGGCCGAGACCGGCTCGTCGGCCACGATCACCTGCGGCTCGACCGCCAGCGCCCGGGCGATGCCGATGCGCTGGCGCTGCCCGCCGGAGAACTCGTTGGGGTAGCGGTTGTGGTGCTCGGGGTTGAGGCCCACCCGCTCGAGCAGCTCCTGGACCCGCTGGATCTCCTTGCCCTTGGCCAGCCCGTGGACCTGCAGCGGGGTGCTGATGATCGAGCCGACGGTCTGGCGCGGGTTCAGCGAGCTGTAGGGGTCCTGGAAGACCATCTGCAGCTCGCGGCGGAACGGGCGCATCCGCTTCTCGGGCAGGCCGGCGAGGTCGGTGCCCTCGAACAGGACCTGGCCGCTGGTCGGCTGGTAGAGGCGCGTGATCGCCCGGCCGAGGGTGGACTTGCCACAGCCGGACTCCCCCACCAGGCCGAGGGTCTGGCCCTTGCCGAGGTCGAAGGAGACACCGTCGACGGCCTGCACGACCTGCTTCCTGGCGAACAGGCCGTCGGTGTTCTTGATCGGGAAGTGCATCTTCAGGTCGCGGACGCTCAGCAGGGGCGTGCCGGACGCGGGGGTGCTGCTCACGGGGTACTCCTTCTCAGGCCAGGCCCGGCTCGACCTCGGCCGTGAAGATGGCGCGGGGGTCGGCGAGGTGGCAGCGGGATGCGTCGGTGCCCAGCTGGTCGCGGCGGACCAGCTCGGGCAGCTCGGTGCGGCACTGGTCGCCGGACACCCGGTCGACGTACGGGCAGCGAGGGTGGAAGGAGCAGCCGGAGGGCAGGTTGACCAGGCTCGGCGGGTTGCCCCGGATCGGGCGCAGCATCTCGTGCTCGGTCGAGACCGAGGGGATCGACTCGAGCAGTCCCCACGTGTAGGGGTGGGACGGGCTGGCCAGCACCTCCTGGGCCGTGCCGTACTCGACGGCGCGGCCGGCATACATGACCAGCACGTCGTCGGCGACCTCCGCGACGACCCCCAGGTCGTGCGTGATGAGCATGATCGCCGAGCCGAACTCCTTCTGGAGGTCGTTGAGCAGGTCCAGGATCTGGGCCTGCACGGTGACGTCGAGGGCGGTCGTCGGCTCGTCGGCGATGAGCAGCTTGGGGTCGTTGACCAGCGCCATGGCGATCATCGCGCGCTGGCGCATGCCGCCGGAGAACTCGTAGGGGTACTGGTCGATCCGGCGCTGGGGGTTGGGGATGCCCACCCGGTCCAGCATCTCCAGGGCCCGGTTGCGCGCCACCTTCTTGGACACCTTGTGGTGCGCGCGGTAGGCCTCGGAGATCTGCCAGCCGATCTTGAAGTACGGGTGCAGCGAGGACTGCGGGTCCTGGAAGATCATCGACGCCTGGTCGCCACGGACCTTGCGCATGCCCTGGCTGGACATGCCGACGATCTCCTGGCCGCCGAGCTTGATCGAGCCGCTCATCCGGGTGCGCCGCATGTCGTGCAGGCCCATCACGGCCATGCTCGACACGGACTTGCCGGAGCCGGACTCGCCGACGATGGCGAGGGTGCGCCCCATGGGCAGCTGGTAGCTCAGGCCCTGGACCGCCTGGACCGGACCGTCGGCCGTCGGGAACTCGACCCGCAGGTCGTCGACGACGAGGAACGGCTCCTGGCCGGAGGGGTTGGTGACCCGGCGGGCGCGGGTGACCGTCTGCGGACGGCCGGAGGAGGTGGCCTCGGTGGCCGAGGTCTGGCTCATGACAACCTCACGCGGGGGTCGAGGAACGAGTAGACGATGTCGACCAGGAGGTTCATGACCACCAGGACCACGGCCCCGACGATCACCGTGCCCATGATCATCGGCAGGTCGGAGTTGTTGAAGCTCTGGAGCACG